>CACALC010000007.1:0-73492 GCA_902533225.1 uncultured SAR116 cluster alpha proteobacterium
ACCATTATGTCCATAAAGCTCATCAGTACCAGTACCTGTTGTCATAGTATCATTGCCAGCTCCACCAATAAATGTATCGTTACCTGACGTGCCATTAAAGGTTAGGGCAGATGTAGATGTCGACATAAAGTCAGCACCTGTAAGATTACTGGCCGTTGTATTTTGAAGTATACCTAAGAACTCACCTGTACGAGATAAAATAGTGTGAGACGCATTAGCTCCTGAACCTTGAGCTATAGTAAAGTCAGAAAAACTGAGACTATCCATACCTATAACGTCACTACCATCGGTAAAGTCAGTTATGACATTGGCATTAGCTAGAGTTGCATTACCATCACCTGCTCTCATAATAATTGTATCTGATCCGGTTCCTGTTGTAATAGTATCAGTTCCCGTACCTCCATCTAACGTATCTGAACCATTACCAGCTATCAGAGTGTCATCTCCAGCTCCACCATTTAAAGTGTTATTATCTCCGTCATTTAAACTACCAGATGTTTGGGCGTAGATTGTATCATTACCTCCAAGACCATTTATAGTATCGGCGCCATCTCCTCCAAAAAGTATGTTGGCGTTGCCATCTCCATTGATTGTCTCGTTTACAGCTGTTCCATAAAGGTTCTCAAAGTTAGTGGCACCTCTTGTATTTAGTGCAAGGGTTGCACCTGCTTCCCCATAACCAGATAATCCAAAGTTTAAAGTATCCGTACCAGTACCACCATCAAGTTTTGCAAGAGTATGCACGTTAACAGCTTCAGAAGAGTTTACATAAATAGCAACCTCATCGTCACCAGCGCCCATATCAATACTATCACCAGATAAAGTGCGGGTCATAAGTGTATCATCGCCAGCACCCATAGTAGCAGTTATATCTGCTGTAAATATACTCGTTCTGTCAGCACCACTAAAATTAATAGATTCATTCGCAGCACTTCCAACAATGCCAAGATCAGTTGATGCGCTAAAGCCAGTAAAGTTTTGTATGGTAGCAGAGTTTGACGAGGCGCTAACAGTACCACCCTCGGTTGACTTATAAAGATATACTTTATGTTCAGAAGCATTCCAAAGGGCATTATTATTACTAGTCGGCGCAATGTTAGTGTAAGATACACTTCCAACTGTGAGGTTCTCAATATTTTTATAGGAGATTGTATCTCCATTAGCATAAGTTAGCTTATAAACAGCATCAGTTCGATCACTGGAACTGCTGCTATCTGCCGTTCTCTCAATACTTGTGAAGCTTCCTAGATTAGAAATACCACTTGTTGATACGGTTAAACTGTCTGTGCCTGAACCACCGTCAATAACATAACCAAAAGGGTTCGCGTTAGCTATGGTTATAGTGTCATTACCAGCTTGTAAATTATAAGTGTAATTGACTAAGTCAGCTACTATAGTGTCATCCCCTGCTGTGCCTATCTGAGTATTGCCGTCATCACCACCTAGATTATCATTACCGCCTCCGCCTTCCATATAGTCGTCATCGTCTCCACCTTCCATATAATCACTGCCAGCGCCGCCAAACATTTGATCACTGCCAGCGCCACCAAACATTTGATCTGACCCGGCGCCACCCATCATCATGTCACCACCAGCGCCACCAAACATTTGATCTGACCCAGCGCCACCGAACATAGCATCACCACCGGCACCGCCCATCATCATGTCTCCGCCGGCTCCACCAAACATGGCATCTCCACCAGTGCCGCCCATCATCATGTCTCCGCCGGCACCACCGAACATAGCATCACCACCAGCGCCGCCTAGCATCACATCATTACCAGCACCACCTTGCATGGTGTCTTGTCCTTGGCCGCCTAACATTACATCATTACCGGCACCGCCTTGCATTTGATCACCACCGGCACCGCCTAATATCACATCATTACCGGCACCACCTTGCATTTGATCCGCCTCTTTTGTTCCTTTTAATATGAGGTTTTGATCTTTAGTGTCCTGATTAGTATCGTTCTGCGTAGATTTCTCTGAAGTTACAGCTTCATTAGTTTCAGTGTTCTGACCACTAGTGCTTTCTGTAGTTTGCTCTGAGGTTGAAGCTTCATTGGTATCAGTGTTCTGAGTAGTATTGCTTTGTGAAGACTGTCCTGAAGTTGCAGTTTCATCGCCTTCTGTGTTTTGGTTAGTATCGTTCTGCGTAGATTTCTCTGAAGTTACAGCTTCATTAGTTTCAGTGTTCTGACCACTAGTGCTTTCTGTAGTTTGCTCTGAGGTTGAAGCTTCATTGGTTTCAGTGTTCTGAGTAGTATTGCTTTGTGAAGACTGTCCTGAAGTTGCAGTTTCATCGCCTTCTGTGTTTTGGTTAGTATCGTTCTGCGTAGATTTCTCTGAAGTTACAGCTTCATTAGTTTCAGTGTTCTGACCACTAGTGCTTTCTGTAGTTTGCTCTGAGGTTGAAGCTTCATTGGTTTCAGTGTTCTCTTTATTTACTTGAGCAAGTTTCATTTTACAATCTATTTACATTTTAGTTAAATTTTCGACAGTTAGTTTTCCGATGTTTGATAATAATGAATATGAATTTAAAGCAAATTTAGAAAGAGATTCTTTCAAAGTAATTTGACTATTATAGTATGCATTTTGAGCAGCTATAACTATATCCATTTTCCCTCGGCCTTCTTTATATTCAAGCTGGGCCATTTTCAGAAATTCTCTTGCTATTTTTACTTGATTATTAATATATTCCAAGTTTGTTTTTTCGTTTTGGAAATTTATCCATTTACTTTCGGCATTATCTTTTAGCTTTCTTAAATTTTCTTTATATCGTGTATTAGCATTGTCCGAAGTAATACTTGAAGCTCTATATTTATCCAATTGCGTACCAAAAAGTTCAATAGGCCATTTCATTTCAACTTTAATAATATTTTCAGTTAGAAAACCTGGGGTTCCACTAGCATTGTCTTTATGATTAATTTCGCCAGTTAGAGTAAATTTAGGTAAAAAGTTAGAAGCAAATGCATTGTCATATGAAATATCTGAAACTTGTTTATTAATTTTAGCCTTTTTAATTTCAAAACCGTTTTTTAAAACACTATCAATATATTCATCTTTAGTTTTTGGAATGAGTTTGAGAGGTACTTTAATAGGTGAGATTTTACTTTTTATATTAGGTTCAAAGTTAAATATTGATACAAAGACAATTTTAGATTTTTTAAATATTCCATAAGCAATGACCCTTGAAGTTATAGCTTTAGCAAGAGCATTTTTCGCTTGAAGGATATCAGTACTTATTGCTGCTCCTTGCTTAATTCTATAATCTTGCATTCCTGTTTGTTTTTTTAATTTATTTTCAAATTCTAAAGATAAAAAATATTTAGATCTGGCTTTTCTGTAATTACTAAAAGCACGAGCTGCTTTCACAATAGTATTAGCTTTAGTTTCTACAATATTAGTTTCAGATAGCTTAGTCCTCAAAGAAGAGATTTGAACTTTTGAGTTGCTTTCATTAAAATCCCAAAGATTTTGGGTTAATTTCAGTTTATACTCTCTTGGTGAAAAGTTTTCATTCGCACTATTGGGGTTGTTGTCATCTTGTTCTGCTACATTAGCAGTTATATCTAGCTTTGGGTAAATAGAGGCTTTAGATGCTTCATGATTGAGATAATTAGCTTTATTTTGATTTACAGCAATCAAAATATCTTTATTATTTTTAAATGCCAAAGGGAGGATTTCTTCAAAAGAAATCACTTTAGCAAGTTCTTTTTGCTTATTATCAGCATATATATTATTAATAATTCCAAAATAGTTAATTAATAATATAATGATTAAATTAACGATTTTCATTTCAACAACTTTAATTAGCATGTTAACGATAATTACAATAATATTAACCCTCTCATTTTGCAAGCATTAAAAAAATTCTTATTTATGAAATAAATGAAATATACAACATTAAATTCTGATCAATCTAAAAGCTTAATTGTTTCTTTCTTTTTTCATTCTCTAATTATCTTTATTATAGTTTTTATTCAAAATATGAAATTTGATGATTTAAATAAAGAAAATAAAAGTTTTAAAAAATACTTTGAAACTTCTCACGAAATAGCTCTGCAATTTCAACAAGAGAATAAGGATAATGAGGTTAATTCTAAATTTTTATTTAACGATGAGTCAGAATTAAGAAAAAATAAAAAAAATATTATTAATAATATGGACTTATCTTACAAAAAAATAGAATCCAAATCTAACAAAAACAAGGTTTCAAAAATTCCAAAGGTTATTTTAAAACCACAAAAACTAAAAATAAATAATTTAAATACAAAAAAAAATCAAAAAAAACTTATTTCTTTTAATCATTATATAACTGATGAAATGTTAGCAAATCGTTCTATTTCATACCCTAAAAATACGCAGAACTTATTTAGTCATCCAAAAAATAAGATTAATAAATGCACAGTGGTTTCAAATAATAAAATATTAAAAAAGAAAAAAAAATTTAAAAAAAAATTAGAACTTAATAGAGTGAATATAAATATAGAAAATTTACTAGGACAAAATTTAGAATTCAAAAAACTCCTTTTTCAAAATCATATAAATATTACCCAATTATTAAAATATCAAACACAAAAAATTAAAACTATTAACTGTTTTTAATGGATTAAAAAGTCTATTTCCCCCATCGTCTATGAGCCCAAAGCCATTGTTCTGGTTTGTCAATAATCCATTCTTCTATTCTGGAAGAAATCAATCTAGTTATTTCAAATACAGCTTTATCTTTTTCTAAATTCTTTGGGATTTTTAATTTGTTCTCAACGCTCATTTTAAATTTTATTCCTTTAAAACGTTCAACTCTCACCATATAAATCGGGACGTTCCACTTTAAAGCCATTACTGCCGCAGCCTGAGGAGTTGGTGTTTCTATTCCAAAAAAAGGTACCTTTATTCCTTCTCGTAAAAGTTGATCTCCCGTTAGTCCAACAACTTCACCGTTCTTAATTTTCCCTGCCATTCCGATAGCAGCAAGACGACCTTTTCTATAAAAATCAGCATTGGCATCTTCGTTTCTTTGAATTTGTATTTTATTCAATATCCAATTATTTATTGGTCTAAAAACATATCCAGCTCTTCTCCCTGCAAGATCACCAACTCTTAAAAGAAACTCCCAATTGCCCATATGAGCTCCCACAAGGATAGCAGGACCTTTTTTTATTTTATCTAGACCTTCTGTTTCTAGATTGCCTAATTTTATTAATTTATTTATATGAGGCATTTCTCCTATGGTTTGTCCAAGCATAAACCAATGTTGAGACGTAAGTTTATGGATTTCTTTTTTTGATTTTTTTGGAAATGCAATATGCATATGTTTTTTTACACGACTATTATAAGAGGTGAGTGGAGCAATTAAGTACATTAAAGTTCCACATAAATAAGAAGAAATCTTATAAGGCAGAATCTTGAGTATTAGAAAAAGTGGAATACATAATGCTGCAGCTATCGGGTCATGTATATACCTGTCGAATTGTTTTTTAAGTCGAAAACTTAAAGGATCAGTCATTTAGTTTTTCCTGCAAAAATGACTTGAAGATAGCCTTATCTTTTAAGTCTAATTCAATCTCTATTGGTAGAGTGTGCATCAAGTTTTTATTATCCTCGATTTTAACATAATCTTTTTCTGTAGTAATTAATTTTAGATTTTGTTTATTAGCTTCTGATATTAATTGATCAATGTCCTCATTTTTATATTCGTAATGATCCGGAAAAGATTTTGTAGAAGTAACATTGAACCCATTTTCTTTCAGAGTTTCATAAAATTTATTTGAATTTGCTAGTCCGCAAAATGCTAATAATTTTTCATTTTTGATTTTTGGTGATTTTATAGTTTTAACTTTAGAATTAAAGATAGTATTATTATGGACATTGTTAAAATCAGCATCCTTATTATTATTTCCAGTTAGGACTATAGCATCAATTCTTATGAGACTTTGATCTATTGGTTCTCTCAAGGGGCCTGCAGGAATACAGAATTCATTACCAAATTTCAAATTCTTATCAACTAACAAAAATTTAATATCTTGCTCTAATTGATAATTTTGAAGACCGTCATCCATTATAATTACATTAAAATTCTCTTCATGTTTCTCAATTAATTTAGCCCCAAGCGATCTGTCCTTTGAAACAATTGTTGGGCCAATTTTATTCAATAATAATGCTTCATCTCCAACTTTTTTATAGTCATGTCTATCCGTCACTTCTATTGGACCTTTAAGCAGTCCTCCATATCCCCTAGTTAAAAAAACTGGTTTATACCCTAATTCTTTTAAAATTTTATAGGTATAAATTGCAAATGGAGTTTTTCCTGTACCACCTACAGTAAGGTTTCCAATACAAATCACTTTTAACTTTGATTTATATTGTTTTATTGATTTTTTTTTTAATAATGAAATTACAATCCATAATAATGATAACGGGAAAAATAGAATGCTTAGGATTTTTGAAGATAAATTTTTTTGATACCAAAATTTTGGTGCTTCAAACATATTTAAACAACATTTTCTTTATTACTTTTTTTCAATAGTCCAAGTAAATGTATACTTGCTTCGTCCGCACGTTGTTGTGCATAACCAGACGCTATAAAACTGTTTTTTCCCATATCCTCTAGACGCTCTTTGTTACTAATCAATTCAAAAATATTATTAAGAAAATTTTCATTCATCCTAGGTCCTTTTTCTATCTGTATTGCTCCTCCAGACCAAACAAGATCTTTTATTTGAGCGTCACATTTTTCTGAATGAGGCCCCATTATTACTGGCTTGCCAAATTGAGAAGCCTCTGAAGGACTGTGACCCCCAACTGGAACCATAGATCCTGCTACATAAACTAAATCTGCCACTTCAATTAGAGAACCCATTTCACCCATCGTATCTGACAAGTAAAACTTATCATTTTTAGATGGATAATCTCCTTTGCTTCTACATTTTATATCAAACCCTGCTGATTTTACTCTATTTTGTATACTCATACTTCGTCTTATATGCCGAGGTGCAATAATTATTAAAACATTATCTTGAGCATTTTTTCTTAATAAATCAGCTAATTTAATCATTAACTCTTCTTCTCCAGGATGAGTGGATGAAGCTAGTATAACTTTCTTTTTTATCAGATTTTTTTTTAAATTTATTATGTAATTTTGGTTAATAGGTGGTTTTTCAGCGATAGACTTTAAACTAGTCAAACTTTTAACATTTTTTGCACCTAATTTCTTAAAAAGTGCTTCTTGTTTTGGATCAACCGCTAAAACATCTGTTACTTTTCCAAAAATTTTTTTTGCTAAAAAAAAGCCTAATCCAGTCCAGAAACGAGCAGATTTATCAGACATTTGAGATGAAGCTAATACAGTCGGAATTTTAGAGTTTGCAGTTAAATAAATTAAATTAGGCCAAAAATCTGACTCTAAGAAAACTGCCATGTTTGGTTTCCAATGCCCTAAAAACTTAGAAACAAAATCTGGATGATCATAAGGGTGATATTGGTGAATTGCAGGTAAGCCTTTTTTTATTTTGTTTTTAATAAGTTTAGCTGCAGATAGTGTATTTGTAGTCAATAAAAAAAATTCTTTTTTATTGATTCCATAACCATTTTTACTCATAGAATTAGCTAGTGCTAGTGCTGCAACTGACTCACCAACACTGGTGCCATGTAACCATACTAGAGTACCATCTGGTCTATTATTTTTTGAAATTCCAAATCTTTCATTAATTCTATGTATGTCTTCCTTTCCTTTTTTCTGGCGCCTTTCTAAATAGCTAGGTAAAATAAATTTCACCATGCCCCAGAAAAAGTTGTAAGTAGTTAGCGACATTTAATATTCCATTAATTTAAATTAATTCAGTTAACTTTATTCTTTACTAGCTTTGTTAGGCGTTTGATTTCATTTTCAAGATTTTGCCTTACGATTTCTAACTCTTCTTCATTTATCTTTTTTTTAACTTTTATTGGTTTACCAAAACTATATATACCTTTTGAGAAAGGATATGGTATCACAAAACTATCCCATGAATTAACTAGCTTAAACTTATTAGTAGCCCAAACAAGTGGGATTATAGGCGTGTCTGTCATTTGTGCTAACTTAATTATACCCTCTTTTACTTTTTCTTTTGGACCTTTGGGTCCGTCTGGAGTAATTGCAACACTTTCACCTAATTGTATACATTTAACCATTTTTCTAAAAGCCTGCATTCCTCCTTTTTTTGAAGATCCTAATATAACATTCATACCAAGATACTTGAATGCTATAGAAGTAACCATACCGTCAGAATGACTAGACTGTAGTGCATTAATAATTCTATTTCTTGGCAAAAGATGAGGTCCTAAAAATAATCTATTATGCCAACAACAAAAAATATATTTTTCGTCGCTGTTAAATATGTTTGATTTTTTATTCTCAACAAAATATTCCCACTCAATTGAACGTGATATTAAATTTGTTATAGAATAAAACAAAAACCCTATTAATTTCTGACCAATATTAGTTTTGCTAAAACGTTTTATAATACGCATTTATTGATCCATTTTACTCATAGATAAAGTAGTAAGAATTTAAATTAAATTTACACAAAACAAAATAACTATCTATACATATAATTTATATTATAAGTTATTATTATGTTAATATTAAAGTAGATTAATATGAAAAGTATCAAATGATTACTGATGTTAATAAAGTAATAATCAAAAATTTTTGGAATGATTTTGTATCAAGATATAAATTGGACATAATTACAGCCTTCTTTTTATTAATTTTAGTTGCAGCTACGGCTTCAGTTTACCCGTATTTAATACAACTTGTCTTTGATGGTTTGTTAGATAATAAAAATATTGACTGGATAATATTACCTATGATTATCGCATTTGTTGCAGTAATTAGGGGAATAGCAATGTTTTTTCAAATAAAACAAGTATCTAAAATCTCTTTATCTATTTCAGTTGATATTCAAAAAAAATTAAGCAGGCATTTAATAAATACTGACCTAATAGAGCTTAATAAATTATCCTCGGGAAAACATGTCTCTAGAATAATGAATGACGTCAATTTAATAAGAGATGGTTTTGAAAGAAGTATAAATAACTTAATTAGAGACACTTTGACAATTATCGCACTATTGTCTTATCTCATTTGGTTAGATTGGTTTTTATCAATATTAGTATTTATTATATACCCTATAGCTCTTGGACCCATTTTTAGAATTGGAAAAAAACAGAAAATTATAGCGACTTCTCTTCAAGAGCAAATGGGAACTGTTACTTCTACTTTAACAGAAATGATGCAGGGTATAAGAATGGTTAAATCATATAATTTGGAAAATATGGAAATAAAAAGGTCTGAAGGTGTTTTAAACAAACTTTTTTCTAAAATGTTTAGCCTTGTGCTTGGAAGAGCAAAAATATTACCTATTTTAGAGATTTTAGGAGGTGTTGCAGCTGCCTGTGTCATTGGTTTAGCTAGTTATAGGGTGTCTTTAGGAGAACTATCACCAGGAAGTGTAGTAGGATACGTTACTGCTTTACTAATGATTGCTCAGCCTGCAAGAGCATTGGGAACTTTTAATACTGTTCTACAAGAAGCTCTGTCAGCACTAGGAAGAATATATTTACAATTAAGTATCTCTCCTAAAGTCAATAGTTTGTCCTCTGCCTCTAATATAAAAATTCTTAAAAATAAAGCTCCAACAATTGTGTTTAAAAATGTAATTTTTTCTTACAATAAAAAATCAAATGTTTTAAACAACATTAATTTCTTTGTAGATGCAGGATCAAAAGTCGCGTTAGTAGGCAAGAGTGGAGCTGGAAAATCTTCAATAATTAATCTTATCTCAAGGTTTTACGATCCAGTGTCTGGAGAGATTTTTATCAACAAACAAAATATCAAAGATGTAAATATAAATTCGCTTAGAAATAATATTGCACTAGTAAGCCAGGATACAATTATATACAATAATAGCTTTCAAGATAATATAAAATTTGGAAATTTAAAAGCTACTGATAAAAAAATTAAAGAAGCTGCAAAAAATGCTGGAATTCATGATTTTATAAGTAACTCATTAAATGGTTATGAAACTATTGTCGGAGAAGGTGGCAATAATTTATCTGGAGGCCAGAAACAGCGTATATCCATAGCAAGAGCAATACTTAAAGATGCACCAATACTTCTGCTGGATGAAGCAACAAGTTCTCTTGACGCCGATACAGAAAATGAGATTAATAAAACTCTAGAAAAATTAACAAAAAATAAAACTACTATTACTGTTGCGCATAAATTATCTAATATCGTAAGTTCTGATCAGATTATTTTATTTAACAAAGGTAAAGTAGTTGATATTGGTAAACATGAAGAACTGATAAAGAGATCGACATTATATAAAAAATTATATTATGCTGGGAATTAAATAAAAATCTACTCTCTTCGCAAAATATCGTCTAAGAATCTATTTAACCACCAAACTGATCTAAAACTATTCTCTAATTTTTCAGGATTATATTTATTTTTAACCCAATCCATAAATTTAAATTTATTTTTTTTATACTCAATTGAATAACTTTCAACGAAGGCATCTAAAACACCAGGTTTCGCCCATTTAACGTGCAAGTATTTCCAAGAAAGTTGTTTTTTAGCAATATCAGGATGCTGTTTTTTATAAATAAGCATATATAAGGCGCACATTATACCGGCCCTATCAGCACCTGATTTGCAATGAATTAAAGCTGGATATTTAATGCTATTAAACAATTTCTCAGCCTTGAAAATCATTTCTTTTTCAGGAGCAGCTCGTGACCTGGCCCTAAAATCGATTAACTTAATGTTATATTTACCACAAGCTTCATTTTCCAATAACCAACCACCATCTTTTCTAACGCCCCTTAGGTTCACAATGGTTTTAATACCAAGTTTTCTATAATCCCTAATCCTTGACGGAGTAGGCATATTGCTTCTATATAAGTTTTCATCAATTTTATGAAAATTATTATAGCAAAATCTTAAAAATCCATGATCTTTGATAATCATGTCAAACCAAGCTACAAATCTATTAAATTTAAATTGTTCAACTCTTGCTTTCAATTAATTAGTTTCCTGCAATAGTCATTCCCTCAATCAGTAAAGTTGGGCAATTTATAGAATGTGAATAATCAATATCATTAGCAGGTTGAAGTGTCATGAACATTTCTTTTAAATTGCCTGCAATAGTAGCTTCAGTTATTGGGTCAGAAAATTCACCATTTTTAATCCAAAATCCACTTGCACCTCTACTATAATCACCTGTAACCATTGATACACTGCTGCCAATCATGTCAGTTACGTAAAATCCTTCACTTACATTTGATATTAATTTCTCTGGAGTAACTTCACCTGGCATCAAAATTAGATTTGAAATACCTGGAGTAGGAGGTCCACTAATACCTCGTTTTGCATTTCCTGTTGGTGACATATTTAATTGTTTTGCTGAAGATAAATCTAATAGCCATTGTTGAAGGACACCTTCATTTATTAATAAATTTTTTGAAGACCCTAGACCTTCACCGTCAAATAATCTTGAAGCCAAACCTCTTTTAAGAAATGGATCATCAACTAGACTAATAGATTTATTTGCAATCTGTTGGTTTAACAAATCTTTTAAAAAGCTTGTTTTTCGTGCTATAGACGAACCATTGATTGCAGAGGCAAAATGACTGGCTATAGACCTTGACACTCTAGGGTCAAATATAACTGGGTATTTACCTGTCACAGGTTTTTTGGCTCCCATTCTAGCTAATGTTTTTTTTGCAGCTTCAAGACCAATTTTTTTTGAATTTGTAAGATCCTCTCCAAAGACTTTTGAAGAGTAATCATAATCTCTTTCCATTTTTCCATCTTTTTCAGCAATTACAACAACTGAAACGCTGTGATTAGATTTTTTTGAATTTCCAAAAAAACCATTGGATGTCATTAAAAGTGTCTCTCCTTCACCCCAAGAGGCGTCAGCTCCATCACTATTGGTTATGCCTTTGACACCTAAAGCCGTGTCTTCAACTTCAGAAGCTCTATCTCTTATAATATCTATGCTGGGCTCAACTTCATCATAGCTATCAATAATAGCTTTATTATTTAATGGAAACTCATGAAGTATTTTTTTATCAGCAATAAAACTGAATTCGTCTTGAGGAGCAATTTTAGCCATTTCAACAGCTCTTTCTGCAACATCCTTGATAGCATTCTCAGAGTTTTCATTTGTTGAAACTGAGGCAATTTTATTATCTACAAACACTCGTAAGCCAGTGTCAAAATCTTCATATCTTTCTATATTTTCGTCTTTACCTAATCTTCTTGTAAGTGAAACACCTCTACTTCTAGATAAAACACAATCGGCAGCAGTTGCTCCTTTTGAGATGGCTGTTTCTATTAAAAGGTTCATTATATCTTTGTCATTAAGTTTTTGTGCACACATTCAAAATAAGTCCTATAAAAAATAAAAAATTACAAAAAAATTTATTCTTGAGTTATTAATATACTGTTCAAATTGTTGCAATGTTTATAAGTATTAAAAAAGGTTAAAATGAAAAAGAATGTTTTTATAGATGGTGAAATTGGAACCACTGGCTTACAAGTTCATGAAAAATTAACAAAACACCCCAATGTCAATATCTTATCAGTTAATAAAGATAAAAGAAAAGACCCGTATTACAAAAAAGAAATGTTCAAAGCATCAGATGTGTCTTTTTTATGTTTGCCGGATGATGGTGCAGTTGAAGCCGTTCAAATAGCTAATCAACTAGGAAATAAATCTCCAATAATAATTGATGCTTCAACCGCTCATAGGACAAATCCTGATTGGGCATACGGTCTCCCAGAATTAGGCTTAGAATTTAGAAAAAAGTTATTACACTCTAAACGTATTGCTGCTCCTGGATGTTATTCCACTGGTGCAAATGTGATCTTAAAGCCTCTTTTAGAAAATAACTTTATAAGCCATAAAAATCCAATAGTTATTAATGCTGTAAGTGGTTATTCTGGTGGAGGAAAGGAATTGATAAATTACTTTAAAGAAAAAGATCATGAGCCTTTTTTTATTTATGGATTAAAATTAAACCATAAGCATTTACCTGAAATTATACATCACAATAATTTAGAGTTAACACCAATTTTCAGCCCATCTGTTGGAAATTTTATTCAAGGAATGATTGTATCAATACCAATACATTTTCAATGGTTTAAAAAGAAAGTTAACACTCAAATTATTCAGTCCTTGATGGAAGATTTTTATTCAGATGCACATTTTATAAAGGTTTTGAAAAAGGATGAAGGAATTAGCCCCAAAGGTTATTTTAGGCCAGATAATTTAGTTGGTACAAATAATTTAGAAATTAGTGTCGTTGGCAATGATGATAATAATCAATTAATAATTTCGTCAAGATTAGATAATCTAGGCAAAGGAGCTTCTGGCGCTGCTATTCAATGCATGAATATAGCTCTTGGATTTGATGAAACTTTAGGTTTATAAATTTCTAGGTGTTTTTATAAGATGGGAAAAAATAACCTAATTGAAAATGATGAATTATTTCCTGATCTATCTTTTTACAATAGAGCTCTAAGTTACCCATATTTTGCCCCCAATTATTCTTTTTCCTTTTATAAAGGTCAATTTGTTAAAGGAATATGTTTTGATTTAGATAAAAGAATACCAATCTTGTCTGTCGGATCAAATAGATCACCTTATCAATTAAAGAGAAAGTTTTCTATGATTCAAGACATATGCGTTACTCCAGCAACATTATATGACTCCGATATTGTATATGCAGCGTCTTTATCAGCTTATGGATCAATGCCTGCTACACAATGGCCTTGTGAAGGAGCAAAAGTTGATCTTAACGTATTATGGCTCAACGAAAGTCAATTAATTACAATGCACTTAAGTGAAGCCTTAGGAGTTGCTTATAATTTTGTAAAATTGAAATTAGGAACTGTGAAAATTAAAGAATTTGAATGGCAAAAAGAAATATATGGATATGTGTCAATACCAGGTGCTTTTTCTTTTAATGAAAACAAACCCAAAAGACTATCGGCATTAAAAGTACAAAACTCAAATTTACAAGGTATCTACGAACGTGAGGCACTTATTTATCTTAAAAATTTTTTAGATGTTAACGATAAAAATTTTTTACAGTGGCTAGATCATGTAATAAACGATAAGATTTATAGGCTTGAAATTCATAAGATACTTAAATCTAAAGCAATACAACCTCAAAATCCTAATTGGGATGTACTTGAAACAAATTTAAAAGGTGAATTGATTATTTAATCATATATCAAATAATTGCTTTAATGCCTTTCCAACATTAAAATTGTAATTATTTTGAATAAACTTAGAGCTAAATAGCAAAGTATTCTTTTATTCTAAAAGATTACTGAAGGATATGTTATCTTTTTGATATTTAAATACATAAACCAATTAAAATTAAGAAACATATGCTGCTTATCAGCAATATTTCCATAAAACAAAGCCTTTTTTATATTATAGTGATAATTGGTATAAAAAATTAAATCTATTAAAATCAATATGTTAGCAAAAAAGGTAAAAAAAAAACATATTTTATTAACTTTTATTTGTTGCCTAACTTTAAATTCCAATTTATTGTTTTGCTAATTATGCTAAATTTGCATAGAATCTAGCAGTTGCTAGAAATTAAACATGACAAGTATAAGGGGAGTTTATAAATGTCTTTTTTAAAATATTTAATACCGGCTACATTATTAGCTGGACTTCCAGCACTTGCTTATGCAGGATCCCACGCTAGTGGTAACCTGGATCCAAGCGATGGTGTTGGTATAAGTTTTTGGATAATATCTATTGCCATGGTTGCAGCAACTGTTTTTTTCTTAATGGAATCATTGAGAGTTAAAGGCAAGTGGAGAACATCTCTAGTTGTTGGTGCTCTAGTCACTTTAGTTGCAGCAGTTCACTATTTTTACATGAGAGATGTATGGGTATCTACTGGTGCATCACCTACAGTATTTAGATATGTTGACTGGATAATCACAGTTCCATTACAAATGATTGAATTCTACTTAATCTTAGCTGCTTGTACAGCTATTGCTGGCGGAGTATTCTGGAGATTATTTGTTGGTTCACTAGTAATGTTAATTGGTGGATATCTTGGTGAAGCAGGTTTTATCAACGCTACTCTAGGTTTTGTTATCGGAATGGCTGGTTGGATATTCATTCTTTATGAAATCTTTGCTGGTGAAGCAAGTAAAGTTAATGCTGCTGAAGCTCCAGATTCTGTAAAAACAGCTTATAATACTATGAAATGGATCGTTACAATTGGATGGGCGATTTATCCAATAGGATATTTTATGGGTTATATGGCTGGTGGTGCAGACGCAAACAGCTTAAACATAATTTATAACTTAGCTGACGTAGTTAACAAAATAGCATTTTGTTTAGCAATATGGGCAGCGGCTGTTACAGAATCAGACGCATAAATTCTAATTTATTATAATCAAAAGCCTGTAGTCTAAATCTACAGGCTTTTTTTTTAATTTTTAATTAAATATTAAGAAATTCTAAATAATTATGGACGGATCAGCAAAAGTAAAAAATAAAGTAAAGAGTATAGTAATTGGCGGTGGTTTTGGCGGTATAGCAATAGCCTTAAGATTAAGAGCTCTTGGTCACCAAGTTACTTTATTAGAAAAACTAAATTGCCTAGGTGGTAGAGCGCAAGTTTTTAAGAAAAATGGATTTAAACATGATGCTGGTCCAACAGTAATTACTGCCCCTTTCTTGTTCGATGAACTTTTTGAACTATTTGGTGAAAACAGGAAGGACTATATAGAATTTAAACCATTAGATCCATGGTATAGATTTCATTTTCATGATGGTCAAACATTTGATTATTCTCAAACTATTGAAAAAACCAAAAAAGAAATGAAAAAATTTTCTGTTGAAGATGCAAATAATTATGAAGGTTTATTAAAAGCTTCAAAATCTATTTTTGATGTTGGCTTTACAAAGCTTGCAGATAAACCATTTAATTCTTTCTTTTTTATGTTGAAACAAATTCCTTCTCTTCTTAAATTAAAAAGTTATTTGACTGTTTCTCAATTGGTAAATAAATATATTAAAAATCCAAATCTTAGAGCAGCATTTTCAATACATCCACTATTAGTGGGAGGTAATCCATTTTCAACTACTTCTATTTACGCTTTAATTCACTTTTTAGAGAGAAATTGGGGTGTATATTTCAGTATGGGTGGAACTGGAAAACTAGTTGAAGAATTAACAAAACTACTTAAGCGATCTGGTGTAGAAGTGAAGTATAATGCAGATATTAAAACTGCATGTCAAAAAAATGGTAAAATTGAAAAATTGGAGAGTATGGATGGAGACATTTTTTTCCCAGACAATGTCGTTTTTAACGGAGATCCACCAACTTTTTATAAAGAAATCTTGAAATCTAATAGTTTATTCGAAAAAAGAAAAAAATTTTTACCTGAGAAGTTGACCACTTATTCTATGGGAATGTTTGTTTTGTTTTTTGGAACAAAAAAACAGTATCCCAAGATAGCTCATCACACTATTTGGTTGGGAAAAAGATTTAAAGGCTTATTAAAAGATATTTTTGATAATAAAATTTTAAGCGAAGATTTTTCGCTTTATATCCATAGACCTACTGCAACAGATCAAAGCTTTGCTCCAAAGGGGTGTGATAGTTTTTATGTTTTATGCCCAGTTCCAAATTTATTAGGTAATGTTGACTGGAGTGTTGAAGGTAGTAAGTTACAAGCTAGAATTGTTAAAGCCCTTGAACTTACCATTTTACCTGATTTACAAAAAAACATATCAGATGATTTTTTTATGACACCTGTTGACTTTAAAAATAACTACCGATCTACTCATGGCGCTGGTTTTTCAATTGCACCAAATTTTTCACAGTCAGCATGGTTTAGGTATCACAATAAAGACCCTCACATTAATAATTTATACTTTGCTGCTGCTGGAGCACACCCTGGAGCAGGTGTCCCAGGTGTTTTATCATCAGCAAAAATTGTAGAGAGTCTAATAAAATAAAAGAGTGCATTAATGGACAACCATATCGAGAATGCTAAATTAACTCTCAAAAGAAATGGTAAAAGTTTTTACTGGGCAGGTAAATTTTTATCAGAAGAAAATATTAACAGAGCCGCCGAACTATATAGTTTTTGTAGAGCTTTAGATGACATTGCAGATAGCGGTGATCCTTCGTCGTTAAAATGTCTTAAGGGTATAAAGTTTAATCTTAATAACAATTTATATTCAGATATAGAAAATTTTTATTCAATTAAATATCCAAAATTCTTTAATTCTTCTTCCAACAAGGCGGCAGTAGATTTAATTGATGGTCTGATTTTAGATCAAAATAGCATTTTATTTAAAGATGATTCCGAACTAATAAGATATTCATATCATGTTGCAGGGACAGTTGGGTTAATGATGTGTGATGCTTTAAAATGTGAAAATAAAAATGCAAAACTATTTGCTATTGATCTTGGAATTGCTATGCAAATGACAAATATAGCAAGAGATGTCTTAGAGGATGCCAAAATGGGAAGGCGATATATACCTGCTAGCTGGATTGATAATATTTCTCCAGAAGACATTGTTTTAGCAGTTAAAAAAAATGACTCAAAAAAATATGACATAATCTCTAATGGTATAAAGAGATTATTAACATTAGCTGAAAAATATTACATGAGTGGTTCAATGGGTTTTAGGTACTTACCCTTTAAAACAAGGATCGCAATTTCAATTGCTTCTGGTGTTTATAGACAAATAGGTGTCCAGTTAAAAAGTAATGGTTATAATTGGTATAGTGGTCGACACGTAACTTCTATTTTGACAAAAGTGAGGATTACAATAATTAAAATTATAGAAGAAATATTCAGAAGAAAAGTTGTAACACCACACCAATTCGAACTTCATAAATTTTTAAAAGAGCTTATTTAGGTTGGAAAATAAAAAAATTAATATTATTGGAGGTGGATGTGCAGCTCTGTCATTAGCCAGATTAAGTACTCATTTGCCAGATTATAGTTTCAATATTTATTCAGGGGATAGTTCTAACGTATATGACGATCATTATTGGGGATTTTGGAAGACTAATGTGAATATAGATGCCTATAACAATGCTAATCATACTTGGACAAAATGGGCGATTAACACAAATTTTTCTAGCCAAGTTCTTTCTTCTGTAAATCACCCTTACTGTGTAATCAAAAGACATAAATGGTTAAATTTTTGTAAAAGT
This sequence comes from uncultured SAR116 cluster alpha proteobacterium, assembly GCA_902533225.1. GTDB lineage: Bacteria > Pseudomonadota > Alphaproteobacteria > Puniceispirillales > Marisalimonadaceae > Marisalimonas. The sequence goes on from CACALC010000007.1 coordinate 18,271, forward strand.
AAATTTAAAACTTCAAAAATTAAAATCTCCAATGAAAATATATTTGAAAGAAATGGTGATTTATTTTCAAATAATAAGAAAATTCGAGGTAATATAATTTTTGATAGTAGACCTCCTAAAACCTTATCAAATATTTTATTACAACATTTTGAAGGGTTTGTAGTCACTTCAAAGAAAGACATTTTTGACCCAGAAACAGTTATTTTGATGGATTTTAGATGTGATCAATCTAAAGGTATCCATTTTATCTACTTATTACCGTTTAGTACAAAACAAGCTTTAGTTGAGTCGACAATTTTTTCAAAAAATATTGAAACTAAAGAGTTTTATTCAAGTGAGATTTCAAAATATCTTAAAAAATACTTTAATTTGACGGAATTTCGTAAAAGTAACTTCGAAAAGGGTGTTATACCAATGCACTATATTTCTCTAAATTCACAGGGAAGATATAATATCGGTACAAGAGGAGGTGCTGTAAGGCCATCATCTGGATATGCTTTTACTTTTATCCAAAAACAAGTAACTCAAATTATAGAGCAATTAGTCAAAAGAAAGAAAATTAATACTAAAATTCATAAAAACGTTGATTTATTTTTAGATAAAATTCTAATAGACGTGTTAGATAAATTTCCTGAAATTGCTCCAAAAATATTTTTAAATTTAGCTAAAAGTATCAATGGAGACGAAATGGCAAAATTTATGTCTGGAAAATACTCTTTTGCCACGGTCTTTAAGATTATTCTTTCTATGCCGAAGATACCCTTTATCAAATCTTTTCTTTCTGTTGTACTAAATAATGATTAACTTTTCACTAAATTGGTGGGATTATATTGCATTATTTTCAATAATCTTTATTGGCATTCCTCATGGAGCTCTGGATGGTGCGATTTCCATTACACTGGGTTATACCAAAAAGGTTAGATTACAATTATACTTTATCTTAACCTATATATTTGTTTCATGTTTTGTAATAATACTTTGGTATTTTTTACCTGTAATTACTTTAATTTTATTTCTATTTACAAGTATTTTTCATTTTGGTTGTGGAGATTTAGATTGGAAAAGAAGTAGATTATACTTCATTGGTGGGTATGTTCATGGGGGATTAATTGTTCTAGGTATCATATTTCTTAACAAGATTGAGGTAAACCGTTTTTTTGAAATATTGTCAGGAGATCAACTATATTTATTATGGACAAGTCTATATCTAGGAATATTTTTATGGATTATTGCGATAACGTATATTTGTTTAAACTATACTAAAATTAATATTTCAAACCATTACATTAAGATTGTATTATCTATTTCGTTAGTACTGTTGGTACTTCCACCTTTGCCTGCTTTCGCAATTTATTTTTGTTTAATACATAGTTTTCATCATATAAGAAGAATTATACCAACATTATTGGATTTTATGGAAAGAAAAAAAGCTATATTCCTCATGATATTTTTTTCTGTTTTTAGTTGGATTGGGTGTGGAATAGCTTTTTATTATTTGTCAAATTTAAACACCTATCCGGACACAATATTAAAAGTGACTTTTGTTGGGCTTGCAGCGTTAACCTTTCCACACATGATTTTAGTTGACGGTATTTTTAGATCAAAATTTAAAATTTAATAATAATATTCAGAAAGTTAAATGGGAACTTAATGCGGAAGCTGTTAATATTAACCCTGGCGTTACATTTGATTTAAATATTTTTAACGGATTATTGTTTTCTAAATTTTTCAATTTAACAACTTGACTTACGTAATGAAATCCACATAGAAAAACTCCAATGAACCAGATATAATTTGCATTCAGTAAATAACCACTAAACGATAACAGCAAAAACGTAATAAAATACGAGCTGCCAACAAAAACACCTAAAAATTTTTGTGCTGACACAGCTGAATTTTTAATACCTAAAACTTCATCTTCATTTTTGTCCTGACAACCATAAATTGTATCATAACCAATAATCCAGAAAACCGTAGCAATGTACATCATTAATATACCAAAATTCCATTCTTCATTAGCAGAAGACCACGCGGTTGGGACAGCCCAGCTAAATGTTAGCCCTAAAAAAATTTGAGGCCATTTTGTAAATCTTTTTGCTAAAGGATATATTATAACTAATGGTATTGCAGCAATTGCTACAAACCATGTGTAAACATTAAGCTGGTATAAGCAAAAAAAACCAATAAATAACATTAATATTAAAAAATACAAAGCTTTAAGGTTTGAAATTTCCCCATTAGCAAGTGGTCTATTCTTAGTTCTGGAGATTTTTTTATCAATATCTTTGTCCCACAGATCATTAATTGTACATCCAGCAGCTCTCATAACAATTGAACCTATAAAAAATATGAACATAAGTTTAATACAAGTAATTAAATCCAAACTTGTCAAAGGAAGCACCCACCATCCAGGCAATAGAAGAAGCCAAAAACCAATAGGCCTGTCAAATCTCCCTAGTCTTATCCATTTTAAGGAGCTTTTTGGAAAAATAGACCACCAACCATTTTCCAAAATATCTGAATTATTTAGTTTTGGCATATTCATGAATAATGCAATATCATCATACTTTAAGGTAATCAATCTACTATGAAATTAATTTTTTTTTAAGAGTATGGTTTTATGAAATGATAGATACATCGTATCATGCTAAAATTAGGTTGTATGTTCCTAATGAATTGATGTTAACAAAAAAAATAGAATTAAACAAAAAACAATCTCATTATTTAATGAACGTAATGAGAAAAAAAATACATGAAACTTTCTTAGTTTTTAATCACATTAATGGTGAATTTTTAGCAAAAATACAATCTAATAACAAAAAATTAATATCAGTTGAATTGATAAAAAAAATTAGAGATCGAGAAGAACAAACTGACTTGTGGGTACTGTTTGCTCTTGTAAAGAAAACACCTTCAGAATATATAATCCAAAAGTCGACTGAATTAGGAGCTTCAAAAATTGTGCCTTTAATTACTGAACGAACAGTAACTAAAAGTCTAAACTTAAAAAGATTTCACGATATTGCTATTGAAGCATCAGAACAATGTGAAAGAATTACTATACCTGAAATCTTACCCCTTCAAAAGCTCTATGATGTTATAGATTATTGGGCAGAAAAAAGAACCATTTATTATGGTGACGAAACCATGAGACATGACAAGCATTCTTTAAACAATTTTAATAAATCAACTAATGCATCTTGTGGCGCTGTTTTAGTTGGCCCGGAAGGTGGATTTACAACAAAAGAAATCAGTTATTTAAAACAAAAAAAGTTTGTGATCCCGATTAATTTTGGTCCAAGAATTTTAAAATCTGATACAGCGGTGGTTACTGCTTTAGTATTGTGGCACACTTTAAACGGAGATATGAAAAACTCTTTTTATTAATTGATCAAAGTTACTATTGTAGTTGATAAAAAATTATATTGTATTTTAAATTTATATTTTTTAATAATTACGCTAATCAAAAATGAGGCCATAATGCTAAGAATAGAAAAACAAGATCTTCTAAAATGGTTCGCAGATGGTGCCAAACCCAGAGAAAACTGGAAAATTGGAACAGAACACGAAAAGTTTGTTTTTCATATGGATAACTTAGAAAGAGTTGGATACTTCGGTAAATCAGGTATTAGTGATTTGTTAAATAAGCTCGCCAGAGAAAATAATTGGGAGAAAATATTAGAAAATAATAACACAATAGCCTTAAAAGATGAAACTGGTGCATCTATCTCACTTGAACCTGGAGGTCAGTTAGAATTATCTGGAACACCATTAGATAATTTACATCAAACATGTAAGGAGACTGGGAAACACCTTAAAATGATGAAAGAGGCTATGAAAGAGATTGGTTTGTCAATGATTGGTATAGGTTATGATCCTAAGTGGTCGCGTTCAGATCAAAAGTGGATGCCAAAGGGTCGTTATGAAATTATGAAGAATTATATGCCTAAGGTTGGTCAATTAGGATTAGATATGATGCTTCGAACTTGTACCATACAAGTCAACCTTGACTATTTAAACGAAAAAGATATGGTTCAAAAATTCCAAATATCTCTTGCTCTGCAATCAGTCGCAACGGCTCTTTTTGCTAATTCTCCTTTTATTGAAGGTAAAGAAAGTGGATATTTATCATCAAGAGCGTTTGTTTGGACGGATACAGACCCTGATAGAACAGGTGTTCCAAAAATTGTTTTTGATCCTAATTTTGGCTATGAGTCTTGGTTAGATTATATTCTGAATGTTCCGATGTATTTTATATATAGAGATGGGAAATATATAGATGTGTCAGGTAAATCTTTTTTAGATTTTATGGATGGAAATTTAGATGGTTTTAAAGGTGAATATCCTACAATGAAAGATTGGGAAGATCACATAACTGTTGCTTTCCCAGAAGTAAGACTAAAGCAATATTTAGAGATGAGGGGGGCTGATGGTGGTCCTTGGAACATAATATGTGCCTTACCAGCGCTATGGGTAGGATTACTTTATGACGGCGTATCTCAATCTGAAGCTTATAACCTTGCAAAACCTCTTATGAATACAAACTTACTAGAAGAAGGTAGAATTTCCGCAGCTAAATTTGGTCTAGGAGGCAAGCTTGGAAATAAATCAATTCAAGATATTGCTCTAGAAATGTTAACAATATCCAGTTCGGGCCTTGCAAGACGTAATCAATTAGATAATAGGGGCATGGACGAAAGACAGTTTTTAGACCCTTTATTTGATATTGTTAAAAACAAACAAACTGGAGCAGAAAAATTACTTCAAAAATATAAAAATTCTTGGAATGGAAATATTAATAAAATATTTACTGATAACGCATTCTAAATAAATATTTAGTTTGTATCAGTCCCCCCAATTGTAATACCCCCCATCAATAAAGTGGGTTGTCCAACTCCTACAGGTACACCTTGGCCATCTTTACCACAGGTGCCTATACCATCATCTAATGCCAAATCATTACCAACGAGTGATATTTTTGACATTGCATCAGGACCATTACCAATTAAAGTTGCACCTTTAAGTGGTTGCTTGATTTTACCATTTTCAACCAAATAGGCTTCAGATGCAGAAAAAACAAACTTGCCATTAGTAATATCGACTTGTCCTCCAGCAAAGTTTACAGCATATATACCTTTCTTTAAAGAACTAATAATTTCTTTAGGATCAACATTTCCGTTATCCATATAAGTATTAGTCATTCTCGGCATAGGATAGTGTGAATAAGATTGTCTTCTGCCATTACCGGTAGGATCCATTTTCATTAATCGAGCATTTTGTCTGTCTTGCATATAATTTTTTAAAATACCGTTTTCAATTAAAATATTTTTTGATGATTTTGTGCCTTCATCATCAATTGTGATGGATCCTCTTTTATTTTCTATTGTTCCATCGTCAATAATTGTTACACCGTCAGCAGTGACTTTTTCACCAATTTTACCAGAAAAAATTGATGTGCCTTTTCTATTGAAATCACCTTCTAAACCATGTCCAACTGCTTCATGAAGCATCACACCTGGCCAACCAGGACCTAATATTACAGGCATTTCACCTGCAGGTGTTGGAATTGATTCAAGGTTAGTATTGGCAACTCTTAGTGCCTCTTTTACTTGCCCTTTCCATCTATCAGAATTAATCCATTCTTCATATTTCCCTCTTCCACCACAACCTGAACTCCCAGTTTCTCGTCTACCCTTTTTTTCAACTACGAGTGATACATTCAACCTTACTAAAGGTCTAATGTCTGCAGCTCTCTCTCCGTCAGCTCTAAGTATTTGAATAGATTGATGAGATGCTGAGACTGAAGCTGAAACTTGAACAACATTACTATCTAGAGATCTGGCATATGCGTTTATTTCTTCTAGAAGATTTGTTTTAATTTGAAATGATGTTCCTTCAATAGGGTTCAGAGATGTATATAAAGGTTTATTAATACCATGAGACGGTGCAGGAGACATTATACCTGAGTAATTTTTTGATACAGATTTAACAGTTTCAGAAGCTCTTTTTAAAGAAGATTCCGAAATTTCACCTGAGTGAGCAAATCCTCTAGCTTCTCCAGCTATCGCTCTTAATCCAAAACCTTTTGTACTATCATACGAGATATTTTTCATACGACCATCATCAAAAGAAAATGATTCTGATTTCGTAGATTCTAGATATAATTCTCCATCATCTGAGCTTTCAAGTGTATCCGATAGCAAGGACTGAACCTTGTTTAAATCAAAATCGTTATTATGGTAAAAAATTTTATCAGTAATTTCTAATGGTGACTTTTCATTCATTTTATAAATCTCATTTAGCTTAAATTATTTTTCTTTAAAATGGCAATATTAAACCTTTTCCGCAAGGTTTAACTATAAATAAAGTAATATTTTTTATTATAAGAAGATTTTTCTTAAATAATTAAATTTTTTTACTTTTAGATCTAGTATTTTGGTTAAAAAAGTTTTAAATAATTACCTAATTAAAATTAGAATAATTCTAATCCATAACTATAATTCTTTCTAAAATAGGAATTGTTCAAGCTGAAGTTGAGGAGCAAACAAAATGACTATTAATTTCCAAACTGTACTTAATAGTTGGAAAAAAAAACTGGATGTAATTTTTTGTGGATTTTTAATCTTTTTTTCTTTTTTACAGCCAGCTTCTGCATCTGAACCAAAACCTTGGCAAATGGACTTACAAGAACCGGCAGGTATAATAGCCACAAAAGCTACTGAACTTCATAATTTTCTTTTGATAGTTATAACTTTGATTTCAGTTTTTGTCCTTGGGTTATTAGTTTATGTATGTATTAAATTTAGAGAAAAACCCGATGTAAAACCTTCAAAAACATCTCATAACACTTTAATAGAAATAATTTGGACTGTAGTTCCAGTTTTAATACTTGTAGTTATAGCAGTTCCGTCATTCAAACTTCTTTATTTAACTGAAGCTGATAAACCTGTAGATATGGTTGTAAAAGTTTCAGGCGCTCAATGGTATTGGAATTATGAATACCCGGATGAAGAAATTTCCTTTGATTCTTACATTGTAGCGGAAGAAGATTTGAAAGATGATCAAAAACGTATGTTGGATGTTGACAATCCTTTGGTAGTACCTGAGGGTACTAGAATTAAATTTCTCATTACCGGCAACGATGTTATGCACTCATTTTTTGTTCCTTCATTGGCACTTCAAGTTTACTCTATTGCTGGACGCATAAATGAAATTTGGACCGAAGTGCCGCTCGGAAAGAAAAAATATTATGGACAGTGCAACCAAATTTGTGGAGTAAATCATGCTTACATGCCAATAGTTATACAAGCTTTACCTAAAGATGAATATGAAACTTGGTTAAAAGAAGCAAAAGTAAAATTTGCTTACATTGTTGATAAAGGCACTAATAAAATCGCACTATTAGATCAAAAAAAAGTTAAGGAGATTAAATAATGTCATCATTGTCTCAAAGCTCAAATGTTGCATCTTCACATGATCACCATGGAGCCCCTACAGGTTTTGTAAAAAGATGGCTCTACTCAACTAACCATAAAGATATTGGGACCATGTATATAATATTTGCGATCGTTGCTGCTTTTATAGGAGGAGCAATGTCAATATATATGAGAATGGAACTCATGAACCCTGGAGTGCAATATATGGCGGATGGTCATATGTGGAATGTATTCACAACTGCTCATGGTTTGATTATGGTATTTTTTGTTGTTATGCCTGGCTTGATAGGTGGGTTTGGAAATTGGTTTGTTCCTATCATGATTGGTGCTCCAGATATGGCTTTCCCAAGAATGAATAATATTTCCTTTTGGCTATTACCTCCTAGTTTTGTTTTACTACTTTTATCAGCCGTAGTTGATGGAGGTGTTGGAGTTGGTTGGACTATTTATCCTCCTCTTTCAAGTTCAGCAGGATCGCCTGGAATGGGAATGGATTTAGCCATTTTTTCACTTCACCTTGCTGGTGCTTCATCTATATTAGGTGCGGCTAATTTTATTACGACAATATTCAACATGAGGGCTCCAGGTATGACATTGCACAAAATGCCTTTATTTGTCTGGTCTATGTTAGTTACAGTTTTTCTATTGTTGTTAGCTATACCAGTATTAGCAGGTGCAATTACCATGTTACTAACAGATAGAAATTTTGGAACTAGTTTTTTCATTCCAGAAGGTGGTGGTGACCCAATTTTATTTTTACATTTATTTTGGTTTTTTGGTCATCCCGAAGTCTATATTATGATTTTGCCTGCTTTTGGCATTGTAAGCCAAATTATATCAACCTTTTCTAGAAAACCTGTATTTGGTTATTTAGGAATGGCCTATGCAATGGTTTCTATTGGAGTTATTGGTTTTGTAGTTTGGGCTCACCATATGTATACTGTTGGTCTTTCAGTAGACACAAGGGCTTATTTTACCGCTGCTACAATGGTTATAGCAGTCCCTACAGGTATAAAAATATTTTCATGGATTGCTACAATGTGGGGCGGTTCTATTGTCTTTAGAATTCCTATGTATTGGGCAATTGGTTTTATTTTTCTATTTACTGTTGGCGGTGTTACAGGTGTTGTTTTAGCTAATGCAGGCTTAGATGTTGTACTCCATAATACTTACTATGTGATTGCACACTTTCACTATGTATTATCATTGGGTGCTGTTTATGGCCTTTTTGCAGCTTTTTACTATTGGTTTGCTAAAATGACAGGCTATGAATATAGCGAAGGTTTAGCGAAACTTCATTTCTGGGTTACCTTTATAGGAGTGAATCTAACCTTTTTCCCTATGCATTTTTTAGGTCTCGCTGGAATGCCTAGACGTTATGTTGATTATCCAGACGCATTTGCTGGCTGGAATATGGTTGCGTCTATAGGTTCTTATATTGGAGCTTTGGGAGCTATTATTTTTTTAGTTGTTATCATTGAAGCTTTTGTTAAAAAACGTAAAGCTGATAAGAACCCATGGGGCTCTTCTGACAACACATTAGAGTGGACTGTACCCTCGCCACCAGCATTTCATACCTTTTCTGAGATACCGAAGGTAAAATAAGTTTGATTAGTGTGTAATTATGCCTGTTGTAACTGTAAATACTAGTGGAATAGACGAAAACTTAAACAAATTAAGTTCTCCCTTTGATTATTTTAGGCTAATGAAGCCTAGAGTTATGTCATTAGTAGTATTTACAGCATTTGTTGGTTACTACACAGCAGAACCTGTTGAAAGTTATGAATTACATCCTTTTTTAGCATTGATTGGAATATTTGCGATTGCACTTGGAGCTGGAGCTTCTGGGGTACTTAATCAGTGGTACGATAGTGATATTGATCAGTTAATGTTAAGAACTAGAGATAGGCCAATTCCACAAGGAAAAATTCAGCCTGCTGATGCACTTTCATTTGGTGTAATAACATCATTGTTATCTATCATTATTTTAGGTTTGTCAGTCAACTGGCTTGCTGCAATTTTGTTAGCGTTTACAATTTTATTTTACGCAATTGTTTATACGATTTGGTTAAAAAGATATACAGTTCAAAATATTGTAATTGGTGGTGCCGCTGGTGCTTTCCCACCTGTAATTGGACAAGTTTGTGCCACAGGTAACATAGGTATAGAATCATTAATTTTATTTTTGATAATTTTTTTATGGACCCCCCCACATTTTTGGGCCTTGGCTCTAATTAAGAAAGACGATTACGCTGCAGCTAATATTCCAATGCTACCGATTGTTGCTGGTGAAAAAATAACTAGAAAATACATATTAATTTATTCTTTTTTGTTAGTACCGTGTTCATTTTTACCATGGATATTTGACTATTCTGGTAATTTATATTTGTTTATAGCTACGATTTCCGGTTTAGAATTTTTAAGAAGATCCTTTTTAATTATAAAAAAGGTGGAAGGTTCTGAGAAAAATCTATTTATATACTCAATTTTTTACCTAAGCATGGTTTTTGCGGGCATTTGCATAGATAAGATAATTTAATCAAAGGATACATTTTGAATACAAATAAAGATGACGAAAATATCAAAATATTTTATCAAAATAGAAAATCAAAAAATTTTGCAGTTTTGGGTATAATTATTAGCATGGTAGTTCTTTTCTTTTTTATCACAATTTTCAGAATGGATATTACAGGTTAGATGGCTGTTAGTTTATCAAAAAAAAATAATAACTTTCTTATATGGACACTTCTGATTGCCGTTTTTATGCTTGGCTTGTCCTTTGCATCAGTTCCTTTATATGATTTGTTTTGTAGGGTAACTGGTTATGCAGGAACAGTTCAAAGGGCGTCTTTAGCGCCAGGATCAAGCGGTCAATACAAAAATATTCAAATAAGGTTTGATTCAAATATATCTTCAGATTTGAATTGGGAATTTTCAGCCCCTAAAAAAGAGATTATAGTTCAACCAGGCGTACAAGAAGTAATTTATTATACAGCTAAAAACTTATCTGATAAAGCAACCACAGGTACAGCTGTTTTTAATGTATCTCCACCTAAAGCGGGTAGTATCTTCATGAAAGTTGATTGTTTTTGTTTTGTAAAACAAACACTACAGCCAGGAGAAGAAGTTAAGATGCCTGTGTCATTTTATGTTGATCCAAGTATAGATGATGATGACAACACTAAAAATTTGGAAGAAATTACCTTATCTTATACATTTTTCAAAGCAGAAACTTAATTGTTGAAATTATAAGTTTAACTATATAAAAATAGATTAGGAGGATTTAATGAGCGGTGATCAAAAGCATCAATATCATTTAGTTGAACCAAGTCCATGGCCTGCACTAGGGTCAGCAGCTGGTTTTACTTTGTTCTTGGGTCTTACTCTGTTTATGCATGAATATCCATATTCAATTTATGTGCTAGGAGCTGGTTTGTTTATGGTAATAGCAACCATGTTTTATTGGTGGAGAGATGTTGTTAGAGAGGCTGAATATCAAGGACATCACACACCAATTGTACAAATAGGTATGAGATATGGTATGATATTTTTCATATGCTCTGAGGTAATGTTCTTTGTAGCATTTTTTTGGGCTTTCTTTGATTCTAGTTTATATCCTGATACAGGTGTTTGGCCTCCGGCTGATATTGTAGCTCTAGATCCTTTTGATTTACCACTAATCAATACTTTAATTCTTCTTCTATCAGGTTGTACTGTAACGTGGTCTCATCATGCATTACAGCATAACAATAGAAAAGATTTTATAAGGGGGCTTGTTCTTACGATAATACTAGGTGCAATTTTCACAGCCGTTCAAGCTTATGAATATCAACACGCTACATTTGCGTTTACCGATGGAATTTATGCATCAACCTTTTATATGGCCACAGGATTCCACGGATTTCACGTTTTAGTTGGTACAATTTTTTTAACTGTATGTTTGTTTAGAGGTTTGAAGGGTCATTTTTCTTCTGAACACCACTTTGGCTTCGAAGCTGCTGCATGGTATTGGCATTTTGTTGACGTGGTCTGGTTGTTTTTATTTGTGTGTATATACTGGTGGGGTGGTTGATAAGTGCATTAAACTTATCAAAAATTTGGAGATTACATACAACTAATGAATATTTACTTTAGGCCTCTACTTTGGCCAACAATATTTTCTATATTAATTTTTGCTCTTTTGTTTAGCTTTGGGACTTGGCAAGTTAAAAGATTATTCTGGAAAGAAGCATTAATAGAAACATACATTACCCAAAGTCAGTCTAATCCAATTAAGAATCCATCTAAATTAGATTTTTCAAATGTTAATGAATTTAAATCCGTAGAGCTTTCAGGATCATTTTTACATAAAGACGAAGTTTATATTACTGGTAAAACTTATGAGGGTAATGCTGGATTTCATGTTATAACTCCATTTAACCTTAGTAATAATAAAATAATTTTAATAAATAGAGGTTGGGTATCTGAAGGCTACAGAAATCCTAAAAAGAGAAAGTTTAGTTTAGTCGAGGGACAAATTGTTTTGAAAGGAATAATAAGATACCCACAAAAAAAAGGTTATTTTGTCCCAGAAAATGACGGCAATAATGGTTTTTGGTTTACAATAAAGCCAAATGAAATTATTAACTTTTTAAACTTAACTTCAAATCAAGTAATAAATAATTATTATATAGATGCTCTTCGACAAGGAGAAAAGCTAACTCTTCCAATAGGAGTTACAGGTAAACCAAAATTAAGGAATCAACACTTATCATATGCTGTAACCTGGTATGGCTTGGCTTTGTCTTTGTTATTTGTATATTTTTCATATCATGTGTCTTCTGGTAGATTAAGTTTCAAAAAGAAAGACAACAATGAGTAATTCGATTAAATATTCAAGTACAAGAGGTGGAGAATCATCCCTTTCTTATGAAGACGTTCTTTTGTCTGGTTTAGCTAGGGATGGAGGCTTGTTCATGCCAGAAGAATGGCCCCAATTTAGCCATTCTGATTTAAATGAAATGAAGCATTTAAATTATGCGGAATTATCAGCAAAAATTATAAGACCTTTCGTAGAACCTTGTTTAAGTGAAAACGAATTATTAAATATTTCCAAAGATACCTACTCTGTATTTAACAAAGATGTTGCCCCCTTATATCAACTTAATAAGAACTTACACGTGCTTGAATTGTTCCACGGTCCGACCTTAGCTTTTAAAGACTATGCCATGCAGTTTTTAGCTAGAGCGTTTAATCAAGCACTAAACAAAAGAGCTGAAAAGGGCGTAATTTTAGGAGCGACTAGTGGTGATACAGGATCTGCTGCTTTAGAGGCTTTTAAGGGAAAAGAAAATATAGATATCTTTATACTCTTCCCACATAAAAGAGTTTCAAGTGTTCAACAAAAACAGATGACTTGGATTAATGAAAGAGGAGCTTACGCTTTATCGGTTAAAACAGATTTTGATGGGTGTCAGGAAATAGTAAAAGATTGTTTTGAAGACTTGAAATTTAAAGATGAAACTTCATTGTCAGCTATAAACTCTATTAACTGGGTAAGACTTTTACCTCAAATTGTATATTATTTTTACTCTGCTTTAAAAATAGGTGTGCCGGATAAAGAGATTGTATTCTCAGTTCCTACAGGTAATTTTGGGAACATATTAGCAGGATGGATGGCCCAAAAAATTGGTTTGCCTATATCAAAATTAATATGTGGATCAAATCAGAACGATATATTAACAAGGTTTTTCAATAATGGATTAATGGAGAGAAAAAATGTGCTTCCTTCCTATAGTCCAAGTATGGATATACAAGTTTCTAGTAATTTTGAAAGGCTCTTATACGAGATAAACGAAAGAGATACAGATAAAGTTAAGCAACAAATGAAAGAGTTCAAACATAACGGTAATTTTGAAATAACAAAAAATCAACTTGAAAAAATCAATAATTTATTTTCTGCATATATGATTTCAGATAAAGAAACTTTAGAGATAATAAACAAGGTTTATACAGACTATAATTACATTCTTGACCCTCATAGTGCAATTGGATATGGTGCAGCTCAAAAGGCACTCGATAATAATATTATATCAAAAGATATGTCTGTAATTTCACTTGCATGTGCTCATCCTGCTAAGTTTCCAGAGATAATTAGTAAAAGTATAAATGTAATGCCAAAAAAACCTTCTTATTTAGAAAATATAATGAGCAGTAAAGAACATTTTAATATAATAGACCCAAGCATAAATGATGTTAAAAATTTTATTAAATCTAATATGAGAAACTGATGGATGTAGAATTCAAAATCCTAGATAGTGGTCTTACATTATTGCATGACCAGATGGATGTTCATAGTACGTCAATTGGAGTTTATATTGGATCTGGAAGTTCACATGAGGCAGAGGATGAATGTGGAATAGCACATATGCTAGAACATATGGCATTTAAAGGAACTGAAAACAGAAATGCAGAAAAAATAGCTAGGGAAATAGAAGACGTCGGTGGCGATATAAATGCATACACAAGCAAAGAGGTTACAGCTTATTATTTAAAAGTTTTAAAAGAAGACACAAATCTTGGTATTGATATTTTATCTGACATAATTAAAAACTCTACTTTTCCAAGAGAGGAAATTGAAAGGGAACGAGGGGTTATTATTTCTGAAATAGGTCAGTCATACGATGCTCCAGATGATAAGGTATTTGAAAATTTTACTTCAACCGCTTTTAAAAATCAATCTATAGGTAGGCCAATTCTTGGAACTAAAGAGACCGTAAGTAATTTTCAACAATGTGATTTAAAGTCATTTTTGAGAGCTAATTATGGCCCAGAAAATATGGTTGTTGCCTCGTCTGGTAATATAGATAGAGATTGGTTTTTTAGAACTGTGGAAGAAAAGTTTTCAAATATAAAAAATAATTTCAAATGCAGAAAAAATTTATCAAGATGGAATTCAGGCTTTTGTGGAGAAGATAGAGATTTAGAACAAACACAATTAGTTTTTGGTATTGAGGGTCTTAAGAATACTGATACTGATCGCTATTCGTTACGTGCACTCACTATTATATTAGGTGGTGGCATGTCATCAAGGTTATTCCAAGAAATAAGAGAAAAAAGAGGGTTATGTTATTCTATTTTTTCTTTTACACAAATGCAAAATTCCTCAGGAGTGTTTGGATTTTATGCGGGCACTTCACCAAATGATTTAAATGAATTACTTGAATCAAGTTTAAACGAATGGAAAAATATCAAAAACTCTATTTCTAATGATGAATTAAATAGAGCAAAAGCTCAAATGCGTTCAGGTTTTATTATGGGGCAAGAAAGTAACGGTGCAAGAGCTGAATATTACGCAAAAAGTATGATTAATTTTGGGAAACTAATAGAAACTAATGAAGTGATAAAAAAAATTGAAAGTATATCTATTACTTCTATCTATGATGTTGTAGAAAAATTGTTTGCTTCAGCTAAACCAGTTTTATCTGTAATAGGTCCAGATGCGTCATCATTAAAGAAATTAAACGTCAACAATTTGCTTAATTAGATTGTTTAGGCTCTACCTGAGTATGATACAAGCTTTTTAGGATCAATCCCCATCTTTTTAAGTGAATCTTTCCATAAAGATATTTCTAAATCATTATGGAAAATTAATTCCTTTGAAGAATTTGCAATAATCCAAGAATTTTCAAGCACTTCATTATTTAGTTGTCCTTTATCCCATACTGCACAACCTAGAAAAATTTTAGCATTTTCTGGTGGTTGATTTTTTGAAATATCTTGTAAAATTTCCTCACAACTAGTGATCATTACTCCTTCAAGAATATGTTCTGAAGTGGGATATTTTTTTTCATTAGAGTGTATAATAAAACCTTGATTTAGATGCACAGGACCTCCAAAAAAAGTTGGATTAGATTTAATTTTAAGGTCATTATTTATTTTCATTTTTTTTAAGAATTGGGAAGTGTCAAAATTATATAGAGGTTTATTTAAAATCAAACCCATAGTAACTTCATTAGTATGTTCGCAGACTAGTATAACTGAATTTTGAAATCTAACATCTTCAAGTCCTGGAGATGCAATCAAAAGTTTACCTAACAAATCTTGATCCATATGTCGTATTCCAATATATTATTAACAAACAAATAATAACCGAAAAGAAATAATGTACAATCATGTAGTGAGTTTAAAATATCATAAAATTGTATTAATCTGTTTTTGTTTATTTTTTGTTAACTTTTTAAATATTAACAAATGTTTCTCAAATTTTTTATCTTCTAATAACACTTTAGAAATTAATGAAAATTACAAATTTGTTAATTTCGAACTTTTGTTTGGAAAAAAATCTGAAAGTAATCCGTCTGAAATTTTACTTGGCTTAAAGGTTAATCTTTTACCAAAATGGAAAATATATTGGCGAAATCCAGGAGATGCAGGTTTACCTCCTGAAATAAACTTTAACAATGCCAATAATATTAAATCAGCAAAACTCCTATATCCAAATCCGAAAAGATTTGATTTTTTTGGTATAGAAACATTTGGTTATGAAAAAAAAGTAATTTTTCCATTAGAAATCATACTTGAACAACAGGATCAAGTTATGTCAGGCTTTCTGGAATTGAATGCGCAGGTTTGCTCAGATATTTGTGTGCCTGTAACTCATAAGTTTAACTTAAATGAACTCAATCTTGATAATGAAAGTAAAATTCAATTAGAAGAAATAATTAAGTATAAAAATCAAGTGCCAAGATTAGCAGAACAAAACTTAAAGTTAATATCATCTAATTTTGAAGAGAATAAATTAAAAATAACTTTTGAAAATAACTTAAATATAAAACCATATGATATCATTATTGAGGATAGTAAAGGGCATATTTATTCTAAGCCATACTATTCGTCGAAAGAAAATTTGTTGAATTTAACGATAAATCTTACCAATAAAAATAAATATAATTTTACTGGTTTGAAATTTACTTTTCTTACTGATAATTATAGCTATCAAGCTTCCATTATGAACTTGAAAACATTAAAAACAAATAATGTTTTAAACAATATTGATAATCCTCTAGGTTTTCAAATTTTACTTATAGCCTTCATAGGTGGGTTTATATTGAATTTTATGCCATGTGTTTTACCTGTATTGTCGCTTAAAATGATACAACTTGTGAGTCTAAGTTCTAAGAGCAGAACAGTTTATAATAAAAAATTATTTTTTAATATATTAGGAATTCTGACTACATTTTTCTTATTAGCAACAATAACATATTTCATTAAAGCTTCTGGCAATCTTGTTGGTTGGGGAATACAATTTCAAAACCCATATTTCCTTATATTTATGATTGTATTAACGTCTTTTTTTGCGTTAAATCTTTTAGGTATATTCCATTATTTTCTACCTGCAAAAATCCTGTCAATCTTGTCTTACAAAGGAGAAGGTTTCTTTGGTGATTTTTTAACAGGAATGTTTTTAACTTTCTTGGCAACGCCTTGTACAGCCCCACTAGTAGGAACAGCAATTGGTTTTGCTCTTTCAGGGAGCACAATCGAAATTTATTCTGTCCTTTTAATAATGGGATTTGGCTTGTCTTTACCATTGATTTTATTTGGCTTATTTCCAAGGATGATATCATTTATTCCAAAGCCTGGTAATTGGTTAATAATCTTCAAAAAACTAATGGCCCTTTTACTTTTAATAACCTCTCTATGGTTGATTAATGTTTTAGTGGAATTACAAAGTAATACTAAAAAATTTAGTGAAACAAATATCTCTGATAAATCAATAATTAATTGGAATATAAGTGGTAATATTAGTTTACCTAATGAATTAGTAAAAGAAGGTAAAACTGTTTTTATAGATATTACTGCTGATTGGTGTTTAACGTGTAAGGTAAATAAAATTTTTGTTATTGATACCGAAGAAGTTTCAGAACTATTTGAGAAAAATAATGTTGTAATTTTAAGATTAGATTGGACAAAGCCAAATGAAAAAATCAAGCAATTTTTAGCTTTAAAAGGGCGCTATGGGATACCATTTAACGAGATATATAGTCCTCTAATACCTGATGGTAAAATTTTTCCTGAGCTTTTAAGCGTTAAAGTGATTAGAGAATATTTACATACAGCTAAATAAATCGGTTTAAAATAATTTATATTTGTTTATTGTATGAACTTATTAAAATTAAGGAGTTTATATGTCAATAGGTGTAGGAGATAGTTTCCCATCTGGTACTTTTCTTTTGAAAGATCATGAAGGTGTCAAGCATATTAGTACTGAAGAATATTTTAAATCAAAAAAAGTAGTTCTTTTTGCATTACCTGGTGCTTTTACTCCTACTTGTTCTGCTAAACACTTACCTAGTTATGTTAAAAATTATGAACAAATTTTAGAAAAAGGTGTAACTGTAGTTGCATGTATGGCAGTTAATGATCCACATGTTATGCGTGCTTGGGGTGAAGCAAATAGTGTAGTCGGAAAAATAGATATGCTTGCAGACACAGATTGTTCAATCTCAGAAGCTTTAGGGTTAGATATGGACTTTGGAAAAGTTATGGGACGAAGGTCAAGAAGATTTTCTATGGTCGTTGAAAATAATATTATATCTAAATTATTTGTTGAAGAGGTAGGGGCTTTTGAAGTTTCCTCAGCCGAGAATATGTTAAAACATTTGTAATCTCTTAAGATCTCTCGTTCATAGCTCTAACGGCTAATTCGTCTGCTATTTCGTTATAGTGATCTCCCGAATGACCTTTAACCCAAAACCAATTTACTGAGTGAAAATCAACATACTTTTCTAACTCTATCCACAAATCTTTATTAGCAACAGGTTTCTTATTTGCTGTCTTCCATCCATTTTTTTTCCAATTAAAAATCCAAGAAGTTATGCCATTTTTTACATATTGCGAGTCAGTATATAAAGCTATATTGCTAGGTTTTAAAATTGCTTTAAGGGCTTCAATAGTAGCAGTTAATTCCATTTGATTATTTGTTGTTAATTGTTTTGATCCTGACATGTACTTTTTTTCTTTAGCGTATATCAATATAGCACCCCATCCGCCTTTACCTGGGTTACCTGAGCAAGCGCCATCTGTGTAAATTGTTACCTCATTCATAGCTGGTAAGTTTCGTGGTAATTTATTTTTTCGACTACTTCTCTAAAGTGTTTTAACTTGTTTATATATTCTGCAGGATTTTTAGGAAGAACATCTGCATCTTTTGGAGTGTGTACCCAGTCATATAATCTTGTAAGCAAAAACCTTATAGATGCAACTTTAGATAAAAGTGGCAAATAAAAAATTTCATCACTACTTAACTTTCTTTGAGAGTTGTATCCATCAAGTAAAGATTGATATTTTTTTTTGTTGAAATTTTTTTCTTGATCAAAACACCAAGCATTTATGGCTATAGCTAAGTCATAAGATAAAATATCAGTACAAGAAAAATAAAAATCTATTATGCCTGATAATTTATTTTCATCAAAAAATACATTATCAGGAAAAATGTCTGCGTGAATAAAACCTTTGGGTAAATTGTATGGCCAAAACTTTACACAGTAATTAAATGAATTTTGTATATCTTTTAAAATGTTAGGTTCAATTTTATTTAAAATTTCATTAGGAATTGAAACGTCACATTTTTTAATAAGATTTTGACATCCATTTATTGAAAGGGAATTTTCCCTTTCAGAAGAGAAATCTCTAGTTTTTATATGCATTAAGGCTATTTTAGATCCGACTTTGTAACAGTCTTCTATTGTTATTCTAGTTTTAGATTTTCCTTGTAAATAGTTTACAATTATTGCAGGTTTTCCAAGTAATTCCTGAAGATAATTATCTTTTGCGTCACTAATTGGTTTTGGACAAAAAAACTTTTTTTTACTAAGATGTTTCATTACATTTATAAAAAATGGTAAATCTTTTTTGTTAACTCTCTTTTCAAAAATTGTAAGTATAAATTCACCACTAGTAGTTTTTAAATGAAAATTACTATTTTCTATTCCTTCTGTAATTCCAGTAAATGAAATTAACTTACCAATTCTATATAGTTTTAAAAAATCAGATATTTGTTCATTATTTAAATTAGTGTAAACTGCCAACTTTATGTCCTATTTTCTCATCGTAACATTTTTGGTAAATTAAATTTTACATTTTCTTTTGTGACTTCATGATCTATGAGATTAACGTCAAAATCTTTTATTAGTTTTGATATTAAAATTTGGACTAAAGTTTCAGGGGCGGAAGCTCCTGCTGTCAATCCAATATTAGGATATTTTTTTGGATTAAAATTATTTAGAAACATATCTAATTTTTCTTCATTTGGAATCAAAATAGCTTTTTGAACACCATGTGACAATGCCACTTCAACTAAGCGAACTGAGTTTGAAGAATTTTCTGCTCCTATTACCAAAATATAATCACATATTTTTGACATTGATTTAACAGCCAACTGTCTATTTGTAGTTGCATAACATATATCTTCAGAGCTTGGTCCCTTAATGTTAGGAAACCTATTTTTTAATATGGTTAAAATTTTACTAGTATCATCTAATGATAAAGTTGTTTGTGTAGCAAAAGCTAAATTATCAGGATTTGAAACTTTTACTTTATGAGCATCTTCTTCAGTTTCAATTAATGTAATGCTACCTTCAGGAACTTGTCCCATGGTACCTATCACTTCAACATGATTTTTGTGACCTATTAATAAAACGTGTCTACCTATATTATAATGACGTATTGTTTCATTATGAACTTTAGTGACTAACGGACAGGTTGCATCAATGGATATCATTTTTCTTTTTTTAGCTTCATTAACAACAGATTTAGCAACACCATGTGCAGAGAATATTATAGGTCGATTTATTGGCGCCTCTTTAACCTCATCTACAAAAATAGCGCCAATTCGTGCTAATGAATTCACAACATCTTTGTTATGAACTATTTCATGTCTGACGTAAACTGGGGCTCCAAATTTTTTAATAGATTCTTCAACTATTTTTACTGCTCTATCAACACCAGCACAAAAACCTCTAGGAGAAGCTAAATATAAATTTATTTTTTGTTTCTTCATAATTTACTTTTGATGTATTACATTGATTACGTCAATAAAGATTAATCTTGTTTTATAGTTTTTTATGCTAAAAGGTAATTATCAATGGTTAAATTTATTATCCTTTGTTTTTTTTTAATTCTAAATGGTTGCTCATCTCTCAAAAAGGATGTTGTAGATTGTCCTAGAGTAACAGCACCCAAAAAGGCCGCAGAAGTTATTGTTAAATCTGAAAATAAATTACCTGTTTATATTGGTTTGAGAGGTGTAAAAACATATTGTACTAAAGATAACGATAATATTGAAATGAAAATTTTAGTAAACGTGAGGGCTATTAGGAAAGATAATAATATTGAAGATTATGTCCCTGTAAATATCACATTAGTTTCAACAGACATGAATAACAAAGAATATGACAGAGATAGTTTTAAATATTCGCAGTTTCTTTTAAAGGGAAGTAAAATAGTTGATAGAGAAACGGATTTTGATATAAAAATACCTAATGGTGGTCAAGTTCATTTGGGGCTGAGGTAATTAAACCAACAAGGATGACTTTATCTCATTAGATGATTTAGTTATTAAATTTACGTTTTCTTTTTTATCAATATTAGATTCTATATATATTTTTGAAGATTCGATTATAACGTTACCAGTTATTTTTTTTATATTTTTAATTGCATCAGTTTCTAACGCGATAATCTTTTGTTTAGCTTGATCTTCTTTTCTTTTTATAACATCTGAAGATTTGGAATAGGCTTCTTCTTGTATTTTTTTTGCTGTCTCTTTTGCTTCACGGATTATATTTTCGGCTTCTTCTGAAACTTTTTTTTGGGTTTGTAGAGATTTTCTAAGCTCTTCTAAAGCCTCTTCTTTAAGAGATTTAGCTTCTTGTAATTCATTTTGTATTAACATGGATCTATCATCTAATATGGACACTATAGCTTTGCTTGCTTTTTTCCAAACCAAGCCAATGAATATAATAAATGCTATTGCAACCCATGCTGTTTCATCTAGATACACGTTATTTCTCCATCAATATATTATTCGAAGCTAGCTTTAGTGCTTTTTTAATATTGCTTTTATCATATTTTATATCTGTAAATTTTTTCACTACATCAGTTGTTATTTCTTCAGCAACATTTATAACATCGTTAATAACAGTATTTTGTGTATCAATTATTTTCTTTTCTGCCTCTGAAACTTTCAATTCCAACTTTACAGAAATCTCTTTTTCTTTTTTTTCAATACTTTGTTTTGACTCTAATATTGCGTCAGAAATAATTTTTTGTGACTTTGATTTAATATCTTCCTGATTTTTTATAATTGATTGTTTAATTTTCTCAGATTCTTGATTTGAAGTCTTGGCTTTAACTAAATCATTTTGTATGGAGGTTTCTCTAGAGTTTAAGATTGATTTTATGTTTGGAGTTACCAAATATTTCATCAATACAAAACCAAGTGTAAGAGAAATAATTGACCAAAACATTAAAGATGGATAAGTGTTAAGATCTAATTGGGGAAGACCTGTTTTTGCTTCTGAAGCAATAACTGTTTCAACATTAATAATAAATATTGAAGTTAAAAATAATTTTGTAAAATATAACATTTTTAATTTTCTAAAATATATTTTGCCTATAGCTTATTGTGCTACAGGCAAAAAAATTATTATTTAGAATGTAAATAATAACAAAAGTGCAATAACAAGCGCAAACAAAGCAACGGCTTCAGTTAAAGCAAAACCTAGAATAGCTATACCAAAAACTTCATTCTTTGCAGCTGGATTTCGACCAACAGCAGTAACTAAAGAAGCAAAGATATTACCAATTCCAACCCCCACACCGGCTAGCGCTATAACTGCTAGACCTGCTCCAATTAATTTTGCGGCATCCATTTCCATTTTATTTTCCTTTCGTTAATTATATAATTTAGTCATGAATTAATGTAAATGTAGTGCATCATGAAGATACATACATGTTAGAATACTAAAGACATAGGCTTGCAAGGCTGCAACTAGGAATTCAAGCCCAGTTAATCCTATAACAGCCATCAGTGGTAAAATTGCACCAACCTTTAAAAAACCACTCGCAGATCCCATCATGATTATAAGACCAGCAAACACCTTCATCATAGTGTGCCCAGCTAACATATTGGCAAATAATCTGACTGATAGGCTAATAGGACGAATAAAGTAAGATATTATTTCTATTGGAATAAGCAATGGCGCTAAACCAATAGGCACCCCTGATGGGAAGAAAAATGTAAAAAAACTCAATCCGTGCTTAAAAAGTGCGATAATTGTAACTCCAATAAATATGATAGCTGCTAATGTAAAAGTGACAGCTATTTGTGAAGTAAAGGTGTAACTGTATGGAATCATACCAAGTAAATTACCAAATAAAATAAACATAAATAGACTGAATATAAATGGAAAATAAGCTTGACTACCTTTACCAGCATTTTCTTTAACCATATTAGCTACAAATTCATATGACATTTCTACTAAAGACTGAAATCTGTTAGGAACGAGAGCTTGTTTTCTTGCTCCCATATATAAAAATCCAGCAGAACCCAGAATAGATAATATCATAAATAATGATGCATTAGTGAAAGAAATATCTATGCCCATAATATTTAATTCATATAAAATTTTTATTGTAAATTGCTCGACGGGTGAATTCATTATTTTTTTCTATATTAAATGTTAAAAGTATCCAATTTTGAGGCCTTTTCCAGTTACCACTCTCCAAAGATTTAGTATACCAGCGGCCCCACCTAGCAAAAAAAATAAGATTAGAAACCAAGGATTTGTGTTTAACCACTTATCTAACGTCCAACCTATACCTGCACCAACCAATAATCCAGCAAGCAGTTCAGTAGCAACTCTAGAAAAAGTATTAACTAAAGTTTGGTTATTATTATTAATTTCTTTTTTTTTCCCTTTTTTTGCTAAAGCATTATCTATTCTTGAATTCAAATTTTCTTCGTTTTTAAATGAGCTCATAACATACTTTCGCATACACCATATAAGCGTGCTTAAATTATTTTGACCAAGCAAATAAGTCAAGAGTTTACTTGAAAAAAATTTATTTTTTTAAGCAATGTCCCTTATTCTGTTAGCTTCTTCTAAATTAACAGATACTAACCTACTGATTCCCTTTTGTTCCATTGTAACTCCAAATAGTCTATCCATTTTTGCCATTGTAAGTCTATGATGCGTTACAACCATAAAATAAGTATTTGTCTCTGCAACTATTTTATTAAGTAAATCGCAAAATCTTCCTACATTTGTGTCATCAAGTGGTGCATCTACCTCGTCTAAAATACAAATAGGTGCAGGATTACACAAAAATACTGAAAAAATCAAAGAGATTGCCGTTAAGGCTTGTTCTCCTCCTGATAAAAGTGAAAGAAGTTGCATTTTCTTTCCAGGTGGACTTGCTAAAACTTCTAAACCTGCTCTAAGAGGATCTTCACTTCCAACTAATTTTAATTCAGCGTTTCCACCTCCGAAGAGTTTTTGAAAAAGATCTTTAAAATTTTTGTTAACATCATTAAAGCTATCTTTTAATCTTTGCCTTCCTTCCTTATTAAGTTCAAAAATTCCAGTTCTAAGTTTTTCTATTGCTAATTCTAGATCAATTCTTTCAGATGACATGGTCTCAATTTTTTCTTTCATCTCTTTCATTTCTTCTTCTGCACGCAAATTTACGGCACCTAGTGATTCCCTTTCATTTACAAGACGTTGAACAGTTCTTTCTAATAACTCAATAGAAAGGTTTAAATTATTTTTTTCATTAAAACCGACAATTTCAAGCAATTTATCTGTGTTTATTCTTAGCTTTTCAAAAACTCTAGCCTCGATATTCTGTATTTTGGTTCTAGCAAGATTCAGCGAAGCATCAATTTTTATCATTTCTTCACGAAAGGATGTAACTTTTTGTTCTGCTTCCCTTTCTAATTTTTCTATATTATGAAGATTAGTCTCAGTATGTACTAATTTATCAGAGGCAATATTCTTGTCTTGAACAGCCTTATCAATTTGTTTGTTGAGATCTTCTTCTCTCTTTTCAAAATCATCTGGTAGGCTTGTCAATCTCTTTTGATCATCTTTTAACTTTTTCAATCTATCTTGCAAAGACATCAATCTCATGGACGCTTCATTTTCTCTTTTTTTCCAATTCTCACTTTGATTATTGATCTGCATTAGGTTTCTTGCTTGAAAACTTTCATGTGTCTTTATTTGTTGTTCTGATGCCATTGCGTCAGCTAATTCATTTCTACATTGATCGGCTATATTTCTTATTTTCAGTTCATCAGCCAATAATGATGGTAAATTAATAGAATTGTTTAATTGATTTTTAAGTCCAACTAACTCTTTTTGAGATATTTTTGTTATATCTAGATGCTCTTTTAATAAAACTTTAGATGAAAGAAGTTTTGCATCTAATTTTGAGTTAGTTAATTCTAATGTATTTGAATTTTTAATTAGTTCTGATATTTGCGATTCTAACTCAATAATATCACGTTTACATTTACTTATACCTAATTGATTTTCATCAATTTTACTTTCAATAATTTTTTGTTCTTTTTTTACAGAAGGTAATTTACTTTGAAGTAATCTTAATTTTGCAATTTGTTGAAGTCTTTCGGAATAACTGTTTTGTACACCTTGAGGTTGTACAAAACCGTCCCATCTCCATAAACCACCTTTGGAAGTTGTAAGCGCTTGCCCAAATGATAAATTTTTCTGAAGATCATAAGCAGTTTCTTCATCTTTAACTATACCTACACCAATCAAAGCAATATCTAAAATTGAATTTTTTTTGATTTCTGAAATTATAGGGATTGCGCCTTTGGGTAATTCTGAGCTGAATTTAGTTTTTAAATCATTTCTCCAATATGTATTCTTAAGAAAATGATTTTGATCGGAATGAATTGGTGCTAATAAGGTTTCACCTAAAACGGATCCTATTGCTTTTTCAAGATTACCAATATTATCTATGCTTTTTTCTAGTGAGTTTTTATTTAAAGTATCATCACCTAATATCGAAGAAAGAGAATTTAATTCTGCGTTAATTACATTAAAATTTTGGTCAGTATTAATCTTTTGATCACTAAGTTTAACTTCTTTTTCTTCTAATTTTATCAATTCTTGTTTATTAGACACTAAATTTTGATTTTTATTTCTTAATATTTGTTTTAATTTACTTAATTGCTGATTATTTTTTTTAAGAAGTTGTTCATCTTCCTTTGAGTTAAATTCAGATATTTGAAATTCAGAGTTTTTAATCTTATCTGTTAGAACAGATATACGCTTTTCAAGATCTGATTTATCAGATTTAATTGAATATATTTCTGAAGTTATAGTGGAAAGTTTTGTATTTGCTTCTTCTGTTTTAGCCTTTAGATCTTTTACTAGCTTCAAGGCGTCAGTTTTCTTAGTAAAAAAATTTGTTGACTCAGATTTTAACTTTTCTTCTTCTGTAAATAGGCTCAACAAGGTTTTCTTTGCGTCTTGTTTAATTTCAACTTCTCTTTGGATATCTGTTTCTATTTGGGAAATTTGATTTAAAGTATTGTCTAAAGTTGTCTTCGCAGAGGATTTCTCTTCTTCTAATCTAATTTTCATTATATTCAGAGATTGTAAAACTGTTATCTTTTTAGTTTCTAATTTTTTAAACTCAGGTAATTCATCTAAAATTTCCTGTTTTGCTTCAGTGTGTTTGGATACATTAATTTGTCCTTTATTTACATTTTCTTTGGCTATATCTAGATGTTTTTTGAAATCATTAAACTCATTTTCTGCCGCATTTAAGAGTGTTAAAAACAAAGTTGCCTCAGCTTTTCTTAGTCTGTCACCTACTGATCTATATCTAGCAGCTTTTCTTCCTTGTTTTTCTAATTCTATAAGCTGATCTTGATAAGTTTGCTCAATGTCCATTAATCTATTCAGATTTTCATTAGCTCCATTTAGTTTTAGTTCAGCCTCATGTCTTCTGTTATGTAACCCCTTTATATTTGCTGCTTCTTCAAGAATTATTCTTCTATCTTCAGAGGTTGCATCTATTATTTGTGCTATTCTACCTTGACTAACTATCCCTGACGAACGTGCACCGGTTCCATTATCAGCAAAAATTAATTGTATATCTCTTGCTCTAACTTGTTTTGAATTAACCCTATAGATTGATCCCTTTTCTCTTTCAATTTTTCTAGAAATTTCAATTTCTTCAAGGTGGTTGAAATTTGCTGGAGCTTTTCGCTCTGAATTGTCCAATTTAATAGATACTTCTGCAAAGTTTCTAGCTGGTCTCTCACTTGTACCTGCAAAAATAATATCATCCATTTCATCGCCACGCATTTGACGTGCAGAATTTTCGCCCATAACCCATTTTACCGCTTCAACAATGTTTGACTTCCCACAACCATTAGGACCTACAACCCCAGTCAAGCCATCGTTAATCAGTATTTCAGTTGGTTCTAAGAAAGATTTGAACCCAGAAATCCTAACAGATTTGAACTTCATTAATTATCCTTTATTAATATTAAGAATTCTTTGCTTTAATTAAAGTTAAAAGTTCTTTTTCAAAGTCTTTAAAAGACAAAGCGCCTGAAATTTTATGATTATTATTTATAATAAATGTCGGTGTGGACTCTATATTAAAATTTTTAGACTCCTTTTCCATTTTATTGATAATTTCTTGCATAAGCGGAATATTTTTTAAAATTTCATCAAATTGTTTCGAAGAAATTCCAAATAATTTTGCTATAGAACGTAATTCATCAAGAGGCTTTTTTGAATATGCCCACTGCTTTTGTTTTTTTAATAATATGCTTATAGCTTCCAAATATCCGTCCTCAGTTGGAAGTGTTCGGGCTAAGGTGGCAGCGATAATAGCAAGCCTATCAAGAGGATAGTCAATAAACTCTAATTGAACTTTACCAGTATCAATGTATCGCTCCTTGAGTTGAGGTAAAGTCTTAACATGAAAATTTGCGCAGTGACCACAGGTTAGAGAAAAATATTCCTTAATTTTAATCGGTGCATTTTTTGAACCCATAAATTGTTTACGCATATTGTCACTTAACAGGTCTTGACTTGAATAACTATATTTAGGGAAAACACTAACGGCCAATAAACTTAATAATGTATTTCGTCTGTTTACTATAATTTGTTTTTTCAAAATCTTTACCTTTTAACATTATATTTATTAATAATCTTATACACTAAATCAACTGATAAAATAATAGATATTTAAAATATCAGAGCATTTTTTTTCTAGAAATTTCGAATCTTTGCATTGCTAATTTTAGTTCTCCATCTGGCAAAATATTAGAAATTAAGTCTGGGTCATTAGTAAAAATTTTTTGTTGAAAAACTTTTTTTTCTATTTTTTTAATATATCCAAGTTCAGACTGTATTATTTTGATTTTTGTTATAGCCTTATAGCCAAATCTTGAGTTTATTTGATTTAACAAAAATGGAATAGCGTGTTGAATTTCTGGTCCAAAACCATTTTGAACCTTTATAGTAATTTGGCCTTCAGTATTTTTGTTTCTATTAAACTTAATTTTATCAGGAATTGTAATATTAGAATAATGTTCTGCTATATAATTCCAATTTAGTAAAATATGTGTTTGAACGGCACCAAATCTGCTTAACTTTTTTTCAACAATATTTTCTGTAATTTTTACTAATGACTTCATATTATAAATCACAATTTTTTTAAAAGAATATTTTTAACAAATAACATAATATATACATAAAACTATGAATAAGACAAAAAAAGATAATTACAAAAGTTTTTCTAATTTATTATTAAATTGGTATGACAAAAATAGAAGAAGTCTGCCCTGGAGAGCTTTATCTGGGGACTTGCCCAACCCTTACTTTGTGTATTTATCAGAAATTATGTTGCAGCAAACAGTAGTGTCAACAGTTATTCCCTATTTTTTAAATTTTGTAAAAAAATGGACTACTATTGATCAACTGGCTAAAGCAGATTTTCAAGAAGTATCTTCTTATTGGGCTGGTTTAGGTTATTACAGTAGGGCAAAAAATCTTCATGAGACAGCAAAAATAATTTCTAATGATTATAATTCGATAATTCCTTGTGACAAAAGCAAATTATTATCCTTGCCTGGGATTGGCAACTACACTGCATCAGCTATAATGGCAATTGCTTTTGATATTAAATCAAATGTTATTGATGGCAATGTCGAAAGAATATTTTCTAGATTATATGCCGTTGAAGAGCCATTAGAAAAATCAAAAAAATATATTGAAGAAATCTCAGAAAGGTATTTGCCAAATCAAAGATATGGAGATTATGCGCAAGCACTAATGGATTTAGGATCATTAATTTGTATACCTAAGTCTCCCAGGTGTCCTTCTTGTCCTTTGATTAGTTTTTGTAAAGTAGGTGGGACTGCTAATGCTAAAATATATCCTAAACGACTACCAAAAAAAATTAAAAATAATAGATATGGTTTATTTTTTTGTTTAATTAATCAGCACGGTGATATTCTAATGACTAAAAATAATAATAAAGGATTATTATCAAATATGGATGTAATTCCGTCCATAGGTTGGCTAAAAGAAGATAAGAATTATTTCTCAAAATCACCTAATTTTATAACACGAAAAGACTCTTTGTTTGATCTTGATTGGAATATTCTTGAAAAAAAAATAATACATGTATTTACACATTTTAAGTTAAACTGTTCAATTGCGATAGCTTATATTGATAATAATGACATTTTGAAAGATCAATCAGTTAAGAAATCCTATAGGTTTATTGATAGTCAAAATTTAAAAAAATTAGCAATACCAAGTTTAATTAAGAAGATTATAAAATATCTTGAAGACGAAAATTTATTTTAAATTAATGTTTGAAATGTCTTACTGATGTAAAAACCATGGCAATGTTGCGTTCATCTGCTGCAGCTATTACTTCTTGATCTCTAATTGATCCACCTGGTTGAATTACAGCAGTAACACCTGCATCTGCAGCGGCTACTAAACCATCGGCGAATGGGAAGAATGCGTCGCTAGCAACTACACTTTCAAAAGTCATTGATGATTTTAGGTTTGCTAATATTGAAGATTTTTTAGCTTTCTCATTTGCTATCATTGTGGAATCTATTCTACTCATTTGTCCTGCCCCAATTCCAACAGTTTGAAGATCTTTGGCATATATGATGGCATTGGATTTAGTATGTTTTGCTACCTTCCACGCAAAAAGTAAATTATTTATTTCTAATTGTGTAGGTACTCTTTTTGTTACTATCTTCAGGTCACTTGTCTGTAAAACTTTGTTGTCGCGAGTTTGGACAAGCATACCTCCTGAAATAGATTTTATATCCAATCCGTTTTCCTGAGGTATAGGCATTGATCCTGATGCTAAAATTCTTATATTGGGTTTGTCCCTAAAAATTTGAAGTGCCTCATTAGTAAAAGAAGGTGCAATTATTACTTCTAAAAATAAAGATTTCATTTGCTTTGCTAAATCTAGGGTTAATTCTCTGTTTAAAGCCACTATTCCACCAAATGCACTAATTGGATCTGTTTGTAGTGCTTTTTCCCATGCTAAATTTATATTAGCGTTCTCAGCTACACCACAAGGATTAGCATGTTTAATAATTGCTATTGCTGGCTGATTAAACTCACAAATCAATTCATAAGCAGCATTGCCATCATTAATATTATTATATGAAAGCTCTTTCCCTTGAAGTTGGTTAGAGGTAGCAATTCCAATTCTAGGGTCATTCGTTTTATAAAATGCTGCTTTTTGATGAGGATTTTCTCCATACCTCATTTCCAAGCATTTTCTAAAATCTAATGAAAATGTTTGAGGTAGATCAATTGCGTTACTATTTTCATTATTAAACCAGTCAGAAATTGCATGATCATATTCATTAGTTAATTTAAAAGCTTTTCCAGCAAGATGTTTTCTAAAAGCATATGAGGTTTCACATTCATCTTTAAGTTCATTTATAAGCTTAGAGTAATCCCCAGGATCAGTTAAAATAGTAACAAACTCATGGTTCTTAGCTGCGGCCCTTATCATTGCAGGTCCACCAATATCAATATTTTCAATAACTTCAGTCTTATACTTGTTATTTTCTACGGTTTCCTGAAATTTATATAAATTAATGATTAGGAGATCAATTTCTTTAATCTGATGTTTTTGCAATTGGTCTATATGAACGGAATTATTTCTTCTGCTAAGTATCCCTCCATATATTTTAGGGTGGAGCGTTTTTACTCTTCCATTTAAGATTTCGGGGAAATTTGTTTCATCTGAAACATCCTTAACTGGTATTGCATTTTCTTTTAAAAATTTAGCAGTGCCTCCAGTAGATAAAATTTCTATATTATAATTCTCAAGAACTTTAGCTAATTTTTCAATATTAGTTTTGTCGGTTACTGAAATCAAAGCCCTTTTAATTTTAACTTTGTCAGTAAATAATTCATCACTGTCAACATTGTCCATTTTATTTAACCGATCTTTAATTTGATTATATTATAATTAAAATATTTCTTATTAATTTAAACTCAATCTACTTTTGTAATTGAAATGCCCAATTGCAAGAAATCATCTTATAAGCCCTTATTTTTTCAAGCTTCATAATTATCATTATTTCTTTACAAGGAGTAGGACCTTTTGGGGTAAACATAACTGAATCTCGGATAACTATATCTTGATTGTCAGAGGTCATTTTCCAAACAAAGCCCTTTAAGTGGTTTAATAAAATTGAACCACTTCTTGTTTTTATAAGTTCAATGCTTGGATTTAAATGAAAGTGAATACTTGCCATTTTGGGTATTGAACCAATATTTCCAAGATTTATTATTACGTCTTTACCCCTTATTTCATTTTTTTTATTAGATAGATAAATTTGTCTTTTGTGATTTATCCCAAAAATAGTCTTATAACCAGAATGTGTTAAATCTAATAAGTTTCCATCCTTTGTCTTTCCGTATTTGACTTCTAATATCTCAGTTTTTCTTTTTCCTGTTAGATCTATATTATTTCTATCATCAATATTTAAAGTAGAGTGAGCAGCAGATGACGCTAATGAACTTTTGGCACTCTTAATACTAGATTTAGTTAATTCTCCCAGATTAGAAATAATTTTTTCTTTTTTATAAAAAAACTCAAACGCAAATAAACTTGCTTTTGTATTCGTACTTACTATTGGTTTTAAACCAACATCTACAAACACAACTGTATCCATATTGGATAATCTACAAAAACCAGTGTCTTCAGCAAGTTGAAAAATTCTATTTTTGTAACCAATCCTGTTTAAAGTTTGTTTTATAATATCTTTAGGAACTAATGATCCTCCGTGGAACCATGCAAAACAATCATTTGGCATCTGAAAGCCTCTGCAGAATTCGCCCATTTTAATTGTTTTTTTATGTAAGTTCTCTGCATCAACATTTTTTAAAATTCCAACTATAGATCTAATTTCTATTAAATGTCTTAATAAATTTATATGCAGGACAGGACTTCTAGAGGTGTGTCCACCATCATTATTTGTTAAAATTTCAAGTTTTTGATCTATAATATTTAATAATTCATCGATAATGATTATATCGTCAAATAAAATAGACTTAGCAACTAAAATACCTTTAATTATTATAATTTGTTGTAGATGATTATTTGTTTCAGTGAGTTTTATCTCGAGATATTTTGTTTGTAATGCAATAGAATATAAAATTTTCTTTTGTAAATCTAATTCACCACTCTCTGCAAACCATGAAAAATTGAAACTCCAACAAGTTACTCTTTCTGCCATTATTTGAGAGTCAAATTCCTTTGACAGAAGATTATGTTTTTCATTGATCCAATTTGACACTAAAGAACGTGCTATGGATCTTGCTTTAATACTGCCCTCAGCTTTTAAATCTCTCAAAAAATAAAACTTGTTAAAATCTTTAATTAATTTTGGATTAGTTTTACCATTGACTATTGTTTTACCAATTTCTGAGTCGCCTTGCCAGTTATCAGTAAGTCTTCTTACAGGAGAATTCTGTCTATCTACTTTTAGCTTTTTTTTGAGAAAATAATTATTTGTAATTAAATCTATAAATTTAAGCATAAAATTAATTTTCCATTTTAACTAATGCGATAAAAAAACCGTCTGATCCATTCATAACATCATCAGAATTAAAATTAAAATGATTTGGGAGGATTCTTATGAAGCCTTCTTTAGTTATACAATCGCTAATCATAGGATAATCAGTGGAAAAAAATGGAACAATGGAAAAACTTTGATTTTTCTTTAAAAATTTTTCAATCCTCCTTTCACCTTCAATTTTTTGAAGAGAGCATGTAACATACATAATTAATCCATTCTTTTTCAATATTTTTGAAGCATTGTTTAAGATATTATCTTGAGTTAAAATTAACTCGTCTAAATTGATTGGTGCTGGTTTAATAAAAATATCTGGATTTTTTCTAATCGTGCCTGTTGCAGAACAGGGAGCGTCAATTAAAATAACATCAGGTTTAAAGTTTGGTAGATAATCTTCTGCTTTAGCATTAATTAAATTGGGATTAAAGTTAAGTCGCTTCATATTTTCTTTAAATTTATGAGATCTCAATTTATTTTTTTCAATAGATACAACGTCTAATTTATTATCTAAAAGTTGAGCTGTTTTTCCTCCAGGAGCGCAACACATGTCTACTACCTTAATAGAATCAATAGATTGAGAAAAATTTTGTTTTATTTTAGACAATAATAAATTACAGGGTATCTGAGATGCTGCATCTTGTATCCACCACACACCTTTGGAAAATCCTGGTAAACTTTCAACTGATTCTTTTAAATTACATCTTATTACATTAGGCAAGATTTTTTCACCTGAGATATTGATTTGAAATTGCTCCAATTCACTCTCGCTCATTTTATTTGAAACAACTATATCGAGTGGTGGCGGTTCCATGGCTATCTTTGCTATTTCATTGACATTTTTTTCACCATATGAAGATGTCCAACTTTTTAAAAGCCATTCTGGAAGGTTGCATTTATCTTCAGGAATGAAGTTTAAACAATCATTTTTATTTGTAACTATTTTACGTAGAATTGCATTTACGAGCTTAGATTGTTTTTCTCCAATATAAATTTTAGCTTGATTAACTGCTTCATTTAAAACTGCATAAGGGGCTATATTCAACCAAATTAATTGAATTGTAGAAATAACTAAAATGCCATTTAAGTAACGATTTTTTTTCTTTATTCCAAACCTTGAGTATTTATTATAAATTTTTTGAGCTTGGTTATGCCTTCTCATACATGTGTTTATAAGTAAAAATAGAAAAGATTTGTCTCGTTTATCTAATTTATTAAAGTCAAAATATTTTTTAATAATATGGTCAAATTTTTTATTCTTGTAAAAAACAAGTATCCAAATTTCCAATGCTACAAGTCTTACAGTCTTGTTTAATTTTCTTTTGGTGTTAAATGTTTTTTGTTCTATCAAACTACTGCCTTGTATTTGTATTAATAATAAATATCATATAAATTATTTAGATATTGGCTAATAAGAAAGTAATACTTATGGATAGTAAAAGTACAAAATTAAGTAAACAAAAAGAAGAAAATGATTCAAACGAGAATGTGTCCGAGGATAAAACTATTCCCAAAGAAAAAGGAGGTCCTAAGGGATTGGAACCAACTAGATATGGAGATTGGGAAAAAGCGGGAAGATGCTCAGATTTTTAAACTGATGATACTCTAGTAATGATAATTGAATTAAAATCAGAAATACTTATAAATGCTGGTATTAGAGCAGCCGAACGAAACTTTACCAACGCTTATGTTACTAAAAGAGGTGATAGTGAAGCTGGTGCTATTTTTGTTAAAGTTGACACGCTAGATGGCTATGCGAAGCTTTTCACACGTAATTTGAAATATGATTTAATTAATGAGAATGATGTTGTAGAATTTGTAAATTTATATCCTGAAAAAAAATTACAAAATATCGACATAGATAAAAGAATTATTAAAGAAATAGAAATAGATAGCGATTGTTGGATAGTAGAAATTGAAGACAAAGAAGGTAGAAATCCTTTTCAAAATTTAAATTGTTAAATTCTCTATTAGTTGGCTTCTTTTATATAAACCTAAATGATCAGCTTTTAATTTAAGTATTCCATTCATATGTTTTAACATTGGTGTTGGTATATTTAGTTTTGTTCCAATTTCTATAATTGCGCTCATAATAGGGTCAATTTCTAAAGGTCGTTTCATTTCAATATCTTGTCGTGTTGAAGGCTTATGGCCAATTATAGATGATGCACCATCAATCCGTTTTTCAATTGTTACACTGAAGTTAACTCCAATTGCTTTACCAACTCTTTGACACTCCTCCATCATTTCTTTTATCAATAATCTTGAACTTGGATCATTACCTATAACATCTAAGCTTGCTCCAGTAATAGCGCTTATAGGGTTAAAAGAACAATTCCCCCAAAGTTTAATCCAAATTTCATCTCTCAAATTCTTTTTTTGAGGAGCTTTTAGCCCACCTTTTATAAATAGATCGGATAATATCTTTAATCTTTCTGAATTTATTCCATTTGGTTCACCAAGGCTAAATCTATTTCCTTCTATATGCTTTATTGTACCCGGCTTTTCAATTTCGCATGCTGGGTAAACAACGCACCCTAATGCTCGTTTTGGATTAAGAGTTTTCCAGATAATTCCATGGGGATCTACTGAGTCTATGTGAGTATTTTCTAGTTTTGTACCTGTGTTAGATTTATAAAAATACCACCATGGTAATCCATTAACTGCGGATAAAATAGTAGTGTTGTCATTCAAAAGGGGTTTTAATTGATTAACGATCCCTGAAATTGCATGAGCTTTAACACCAATAATTATATAGTCTTGTGTACCTAATTCACTTGGGTTTTCAGTGACTTTCAATTTAAATGTTTCTGATTTTTTATTTGAAATTAAGGTTAAACCATTTTTTTTAATAGCTTCTTTGTGAGGGCCCCTAGCTATCAATGAGACGTTTGCTCCAGCTTTACTTAAGCTGCATCCAATATAGCCACCTATTGCTCCGGCACCAAATATGCAAATGTTAATCATATTAATTTCCTATTCTAAGCCGAGTTTTTCAGCTAGACCTATCCTTTGAAGTTTACCAGTTGCTCCTTTGGGTATTTCTTTTAAAAAACTTATATATTTGGGAACTTTAAAATCAGCTAGATGATTTCGAGCATAACTTTTAATTTCAATTTCAGAACATTTTTTCTCATTTTTTAGGACAATGGCAGCGCCTATAGCTTCTCCTAGTAACTTATCCTTTACCCCAAAAGTAACTACTTGTTCAATTGATTCATGTTCCATTAATATATTATCTATTTCTAGAGGAGATACTTTTTCGCCTCCACGATTGATAATTTCTTTTAATCTTCCGGAAATTTTTAAATAACCATCACTATCAAAGAACCCTTGGTCACCAGTTCTAAACCAGCCATTAATAAACGAAGATTTATTAGCTTCATCATTGTTTTCGTAACCAGTAGTTACATTATCACCCTTAATACAAACTTCTCCCTCATGACCATTTTTCTGGATGTTCCCATCGGCATCCATTATACACACTTCAGGACCTGCAGGTTTTCCAACAAATCCAGCTTTTTGAATCTGAGGTGGCATTGGATTTGACGTCATTTGGTGAGATGCTTCGGTCATTCCATAAGCTTCAATAACAGTTGTTTTAAAAACTTCTCTTAATTCTTCAAAAACAGCTGGTGGTAAAGATGCTGAGGATGATCTTATAAATCTCAGTGAGAGGTTTTCTGCAAGTTTTATATTTTTTTTTGCCCTCATCAATATTCCTTGATGCATAGTAGGAACCCCTGAATACCAAGATATTTTCTCTTTTTTTGCTATATCTAAAAACTTTAATGCATTAAAACCGTCACTTGCATAAACTGAGGCTCCTGAAAATATTGATGAACACAGTATCGCGATTAAGCCGTGTATATGAAAAAGAGGCATAATATTATAACAATGATCCTCAGAGTTCAATTTGAGAGAATTTGAAATATTTACTGCAGAAGAATAAATATTTTTATTTGTCAAAGGCACTACTTTAGGTCTAGATGTAGTTCCAGATGTATGAAGTACTAGAGCCTCATATGTTTCTTTAGATAATTCAAAACTAGAACTTTTATCATAAAGATTAAATATTCCGGTTGGCGCATTATCTATTTTTTTTATTTCACATACTTCTATACCTAATTTTTTCGCGGCTTCAACAACAGGATTACTGCTATTCTTTTCCACAATTACGATTTTAGGCATTAAATCTTTTAAATAAAATTCATATTCACTAAACTTGTAAGAGGGGTTTAGTGGCGCAGCAGACATATAACTTGCTACAGCTAAAAAAGTTGTCGCCATCTCAGGGCCATTTGGGAGAACGATCGCTGCTCTATCTGAATTTAGAAAACCTTTTTCGTTAAGTTGCCCAGATATGTCAAAAACATGTTTTTTCAAGTCTGAGTACTTGATTTTACTACCATCACTCGATGATATCGCAATACTTTCATCATCATTATTGTTAATTAAATTTCTTACAGTTTGTTTCATTTTATTTTTCTCTATTTTATAAAGCTAATTTTATTATAAAAGTATAAATACTCGAAAGCTCATTTAATTCTTAGAAGTAAAAGTCAAATTTGTAAATTTTTAAAATTTAAAGAAAACAAATCTATTTCTATACTTGCTTTTGTAAAAATTCCCTGGCAGAGGGACTTAATTCTTCATACCCGTCATCATTAGAAATTTTATTAGCGGTACTTTTACCAAGCTCTACTCCCCACTGGTCAAAACTATTAATGTTCCATAAAAATCCAGATGCAATTGTAATATTTTCATATAGCGAAATTAACATTCCAATGGAAAATGGATTATTTTCATCCCAACTTATAATTGTAGATGGCCGATTTCCTGGAAAGTTTTTATTTGCATTAGCTAAATCTACTGAGCCAATAGCTAACGCTTCTGCTTGAGCAACTGCATTTATAACTAAATGTTTATGATTACTAATAATATGACTAAATTTTGTGTCTTTTATGGGGTTACGAGGTATAAGTATATCTACAGGGGTGGTTTCCAAGCCTTGGTGTAAAAATTGAAAAAAACTATGCTGAGCATTAGTACCAACTTCTCCCCAAATAATTGGACTTGCTGGCATTTGTAAAGGTTGACCTTCTACATCAACACTTTTCCCATTACTTTCCATTTCTAACTGTTGTGCCCAGGAGGGCAATTTAGAAAGACTGTCAGTATATGGAACTATACAGTGGTTATTTCGATTCAAAAAATTTCGATTCCATATTCTAAGTAAAGCTAAAATGACAGGTATATTGCTTTCAATTTCTTCATTAACAAAATGTTGATCCATTATTTGGGCGCCATTCAAAAATTTCTTGTAGTTATCTTCTCCTAAACCACACAAAATCGACATTCCTACTGAAGACCATAATGAGTATCTTCCTCCAATATTTTCAGAAATATGGAAAATATTAGATTTTTTAAATCCCCATTTCTTAGCTTTTTTTTCAGATGAAGTAACAGCCACCATTGCATCATTCAAACTAACGTTACTGTCTGTGAGCCAATCATGTATAATTTTTGCATTTTCAAGAGTTTCAAGAGTTCCAAAGCTTTTAGACGTTATTATAAATAAAGTAGTTTTAGGATCACATTTCTCAAATATTTTAACTAGATTTATTGGGTCAATATTTGAAATATAAAAAACCTTAGGTCCTTTATAAAAACTTTTTAGTGCTTGATTAACCATTAATGGTCCTAAGTCAGATCCTCCAATACCAACATTTACAATACTTTTGAATGATTTTTTATTTAAAATTATGTTTGTAAAATTGATAAGATTTTTCCATTCTTTTGTTTCAAAACGTTCTTTTTTTCTAAGATTGAAATGATCAACCGACCGGTTTTCGGAGCAATTTATTTTTGCTCCTGACATCATTCTTTTAATTTTTGACTTAATATTTGCTTTCTTAGCAAGAGTAATTAGATCATCCTTGATTTCTTTGTCTAGGTTCTGTCTTGTTATATCTACTTTAAGACTTTGAAATTCAAATTGAAATTCAGCAATTCTTTGTTGATCAAACATAAGATTACTTAGATCGTTATAATCCTTGAATTTTAGCTTATCATTGATGATTTTTGTAATCGGGTTTTGGGATAATTGCATACAACTGTTTTATTTCCTATGTAGAGTTTGACACCAACGCATCATCGATTTATAGCATAATTTAAACTAGTTATGGATAAAAATCTATGTCGCTATTTAATTATATTTATAAAATTTTATTTCTGGTTATTTTATTTACAATATCTTCAACTTGTTATTCAGAAACAATTAGTATTAAGGGCTTGGTCTTTTCTGATCTTAAGATTAATGAAGTATTTGCTAATCAAAAAATAACTTCAGGTTATTTGACAATTGAAAATACAAATAAAAAAGATGAACACTTAATTCATTTAGTATCGAATTTTTCAGAAAAAACCGAATTACACAATATGACCGTTGAAAATGACATCATGAAAATGAAACATCTGGATAAGGGTATAACTATAAAGGCTAATTCAAAATTAATTTTTAGACCGGGTAATTTTCATATAATGTTCATAAAATTACTTAAGCCTCTTAAGGTTATGAATAAATATAAAGTTAGATTTACTTTTCAAAATGCTGGTACAATATTATTAGAAATGCCAGTTAAAGCAAAAATAAACATCATAAAAAAGAACAAACATAGCCATCATTAAAAAAGTACTATCGTCTCCAAAAATTAAATTTCTATGAATGAATAATTATTAAGAAAAAATTTCTATATTTATTTGTTTTGAAAAAAAATAAGAAAAATCATCATAAAACTTATTGCTTATTAGAACAATATTCCTTTTGCTTAAATTTTATATTTGAGGATCCATCTATGCAAAATTCAATACATTCAGAAACAATTAGCTTGCACTCTGGTTGGAGGTCAGATGATACAACTGGATCAGTGGCTGTTCCAATTCATCAAACTACTAGTTATCTATTTAAAGATACTGACCAAGCAGCAAATTTATTTTCTTTATCTGAATTGGGTAATATTTATACAAGAATCATGAACCCAACAAATGATATTTTAGAAAAACGGATTGCGGCTTTAGAGGGTGGTGTAGCTGCTTTGGCATTGTCATCAGGTCAAACCGCTTCTGCATTCGCAATTCAAAATGTTGCAAAAGCAGGGGATAATGTAGTCAGTTCAACTGATTTATATGGAGGAACATGGAACTTATTTTCAAAAACCTTAAAAGATATGGGAATAGAAGTAAGATTTGTAGATCCGTCTAATCCAAATGCCTTTGCAGATGCTACTGACAGTAAAACACGTGCGTATTACGCAGAAACGTTACCTAACCCAAAACTAAAAGTGTTTCCTATATCAGAAGTCAGTTCCATAGGAAAAAAATTTGGTATACCTCTTATTGTTGATAATACTGCTGCTCCAATTATTTGTAAGCCCATTGACCACGGGGCAGCTATTGTTGTTTATTCTTTGACTAAATATATCGGTGGTCATGGTAATTCTGTAGGGGGAATAATTGTAGATGGTGGTAATTTTGATTGGGAAGGGGCAGGAAAAGAAAGGCAACCATCATTAAATACTCCAGATCCTTCTTATGAGGGCGCTGTTTGGGTAGAAGCAGCAAAATCCCTAGGCCCTATAGCATACATCATTAAAGCCAGAGTTACATTGTTAAGGGATCTTGGGGGAGCATTAAGTCCGTTTAATGCTTTTTTAATTTTACAAGGGCTAGAAACAATTTCTTTGCGCATGAAAGCTCACTGTCAAAATGCTTCCAATGTTGCACATTTTTTAAAAAATCATAATTCAGTAGATAATGTAATATATCCAGAATTAGAAACAGGAAATTTCAAATTATCCGCTAAAAAATATTTAAGAGGAGGATTTGGCGGTTTGGTTGGCTTTGAACTTAAGGGAGGAATTGATGCAGGTAAAAAATTTATAGATAATTTAGAGTTGTTTTATCACGTTGCAAACATTGGTGATTCAAGAAGTCTTGCGATACATCCAGCCTCTACCACTCATAGTCAGTTATCTAAAGAAGAACAATTTAAATCAGGCGTTTCTGATGCTTATGTTAGATTGTCAATTGGTATCGAGCACATAGACGATATAATAAATGATTTAACAAACGCCCTCATTAAATCACAAGAGAGGTAATATAGTAATTTTATAAATGTTTGATATTTTTTTTAAATATTGTAAATAACTTATTATGATTTTTATATATAATAGATAGTATTGTGGCATTTGACGAAAAATTTTCTGTTGCTCCAATGATGGAATGGACAGATAAACATTGTAGATATTTTTTTAGACTTATGTCTAATTATTCAACTTTATATACCGAAATGATTTCTGCAGATGCTATAATATTTGGGCCTCGTGATAAATTATTAAACTTTAACAAAGAAGAGTTACCTTGTGTTCTTCAATTAGGAGGTAATAATCCTAAAAAATTAGCCTTGGCTGCGCAGTATGGACAAGATTATGGCTACTCCAAAATTAACCTAAATATTGGTTGTCCATCTAATCGAGTGCAGAATGGTGCCTTTGGTGCATGCTTAATGAAGAATCCTAAACTAGTTGCTGAATGCGTTAAAATTATAAAAAGTAATTGTCAAATACCTATAACTATAAAATGTAGGATTGGTATTGATGATATGCACGAGGTGCAAGGACTAGATGAATTCATTGATGAAGTATCTCAAAATGGTATCGATTTGTTTGTGATCCATGCTAGAA
The DNA here is from genome assembly GCA_902533225.1 of uncultured SAR116 cluster alpha proteobacterium. Taxonomy (GTDB): domain Bacteria; phylum Pseudomonadota; class Alphaproteobacteria; order Puniceispirillales; family Marisalimonadaceae; genus Marisalimonas. The sequence goes on from CACALC010000007.1 coordinate 59,610, forward strand.
AAGCACTTTTAAATGGTCTAAGTCCAAAACAAAATAGAGAGATACCTCCTTTAAATTATAATAGGGTTGGACTATTAAAAAAAAGAAGACCTGATTTAAAAATTGTTATTAATGGTGGTATTAAATCTATAAAAGAAGGCCAAGATTTAGTAAATAAGTTTGCACTAGATGGGTTTATGATTGGTAGAGAAGTATATAAAAATCCATATATTTTATCTTCTATGGATAGAATTGTGTTTAATAGTGAAGAAAAGATCAAATCTAGATATAAAGTTGCAATGGAAATGGCAGATTACATTGATAAGTTTATGAAAAAAGAAGAAGGTCATGTTCATACAGTTACAAGACATATTTTAGGTTTGTATAACTCCCTTCCTGGTGCTAAAGAATGGAGGCGAGTATTAAGTGAGAATGCCAGATTTTCAAAAAATGGAGACATTTTAAGGTTGGCGACAGATAATATAGAAGAATTTATACATACTAGAAGTTTGATTTTTGCCTAGGAGGTTGCAGTTGGAAGAGGTTAATAAAAAAGAGGGATATAGGTCTATATTAGAAATGGGACCTTTATTGTTGTTTTTTGGAGTAAATTATTTTTATGGGATAATGGCAGGTACGGCAGTTTTAGTTGTAAGTACTCTGTTTTCTCTTATTCTGTCATGGTATTGGTTTAAAAATATACCAATGATGGCTGCAGCTGGATGTGTTGCAGTTGTTTTTTTTGGAGGATTAACAATTTTTTTTGATGATGAGTTTTTTATAAAGATAAAACCCACTATTGTGTCTATAATTATAGCTGGTATCCTTGCATCAGGAAAAATTTTAGGTAAAAATCCTTTGGCCGCTATTATGAAATCTGCAGTAAATTTAGATTTAGAAGGTTGGAACAAGCTGACTTGGTTATGGGTTGGCATGTTTATTATCATGGCTATCGCTAATGAAATAGCTTGGCGTAATTTAACGACTGATCAATGGGTCTCTTTTAAAGCCTTTGGTATTCCAGTTTTGTCTCTTGGTTTCGGTCTACTATCATTACCAATAATGCAAAAACATCAGATTAAAAAAGACTAATCTATTTTTTAATACTGTCTAGTTTTTTCGAAAGTTCAAGAGCCATTTGGGACTTTGGTGGAAGTTGACTTAACAATATAGTCCAATTATCGATTGCTATTTTATCTTCACCTGTTTTAAAAGCCTTCAAACCTTTAAAAAATAAAGCATTTATGTTATTAGGTTCGCTATCTAATATCTCATTAACAAGCCTGTCTATCTCGGGGGTGAAGTTTGGGTCTTTTTGAGGAGGTAGTAATTCTTTTAAAAGTGTTTTTTTAAGATTCAGATTTTGAGGGCTAATTTCTATTGTAGTGCGTAATGCATTTATAGCTTTATCCATATTATTAAGAACTTTATATGATTTGTATAATTTAACCCAGCCACCTAAATCTTCTTTGTTTTTTGTTAAGCGAGATGCAAGCTGTTCGACCATTTGGTTAATCCTGATTTTTTGATCCTTCTCGTTTAGATTTAAAATTTCACTAGTAATCGGAGAATTAATATTTAAACTTTTTTTAAGACTTTTGTTTAAAACTTGGTCAGAAATACCCAAATTTCTCGCAGCCGAACGAATATTAGTTTCAAGATCTTTTTCCCAAGCATCATCGCTGGAAGTATTTCTATATAATTTTGTCCATATTTCAAATGCCTTTTTTTCATTTCCAATTTGTGATTGTAATAATCCATTTAAGAGATTTGCCCCAGGGTCTTTTGGGTTTTCAGATAATGCTTCATTAATTAACATTTGTGCTTTTGATGTCACTTGACCATCAGCCTTTCTTACAATTGCTTGAGCGAGTAAAGATTTTAATCTTGGTGAATTTTTAATAGATAAAATTCTAGTCAGTGTTGAAATTTCAACATCAATCTTGTTAATTCGTGATGCGGTTGCGGCTAAGTCTAGAAGTATATTAATATTGTTGGGACTTTCCTTAGACTTAGAAACCAATTCTTCAAATATCTTTAAATCTTGTTTTCTATTTTTGTCTTGAATGATATTTTCTTTTAAAAGTTTTTCCTTAGCCGTATGGAGTTTATTCATATCTATAAAGGGGCTTCCTAACTCATAGTAGAGAATGGAACTAAGTAAAAAAAGAGATATCCCCCCAATATAAAAAAAAAGTTTTTTTGATTTTGGCCTTGACCCAATCTTTAGAGTTAAATTTTCATTAGATAAACTTTTAAAAATATAAATTGTTAATAGAAGAGTTAAAGTAAAGATTATAATAAATAGCATTGTGTAAGGCTCTTTTATTTATAATTAGATTTTAAAAATCTTATAACAAAAAACGAACCAAAAGCTAAAATTATAAAAGGTAAAAACCATAATAAAATTGTATTTGTTTTTAATGGTGGTTTTAACAAAATAGAATCCCCATATCGGTCTCTCAAAAAATTATATATTTCTTCATCACTTATTCCATCTTGTAATTTATCTTTTATTAAGACTTTTAAGTCTTTAGCTATTTCTGAATTAGAATCATCAATACTTTGATTTTGACAAACAAGGCATTTAATATTTTGAGAAATTTCCCTTGTCTTTTTTATAACAAAATCTTTATGGGGACTATTTATGTCAGCTAATAAATTATTCTGAAATATTGATAAAACCAAACAAAACAGGAATATTTTTATATTTCTAAACATTTTTTAATTTTCTTGTATTAAAGGTAAAACTTCAAACTTGAAACTATCATATAATAATGGACCAGCGTGACGATAAATAATTTTACCTTTTTTATTAATTAAAAATGTTTCAGGTACTCCATACACGCCCCATTCAATTGCGACTTTGCCATATTCATCAAGCCCAACATTTTTATAAGGGTTACCAAATTCTGTTAAAAATTTTTTTGTATCTATAAATTTATCCTTATAAGCAACGCCAATCACAGGTATAATTTGACTTAATTCTTCCATAATTGGTACCTCTCTTCTGCATGGAGCACACCAAGATGCAAAAAAGTTTACAGCAAATATTTGATTTTCAAAATTTTTGAAATTTAGATTTTGTTTTTGATTTAATAACCCAAAATATTTAACTTCTGGGATTAATATTTCAGGAATATTTTTACCAATCAATTGTGATTTGATAGATTGTACTTTTTGGGGCTCATTTTTCAGCTGATATAGTACTAGTGCCGAAATAAAAAATATTAATAAAAAGAATGTAAGTGGTAAAGTTTTTAAAATTGAGAAATTATTATTCATATCTTTTAATTTATTATTTTTCTAGATTTTCTATTTTGTAAAATTGATACCAATCCACCTAAAGCCATTAGGCAAGCGCCTCCCCAAATCCATGAAACTAAAGGATTAAAATAAACTCTAATTGACCAACCAATTTCTTTATTACCATCACCCAGTATTAGATATGTATCGCCTAAAAAACTAGTTAAGATTGCAGCCTCTGTCGTTTGACTTTTTTCTGTCGGATAAAAACGTTTTTCTGGTTTTAGTTTATTAATAACCTTACCACCGTTTAGTAGATTAAAGGTTGCAGTTTGAGATCTGTAATTAGGACCGTCTAGCATTTCTATCTTTTTAAATTCTAATGATTGATTTCCAACATTAAAAACATCTCCTATATTTTTTCTTCCATTATATTCCGTTTTAAAAAACTGCTCTCCAGTCACACCAGCTAAAAATACTGCAACTCCTATATGAGCAAAATGAATTCCAAGATTTATTTTTGATATAAAGAAAAAAAACTGGCTTAATTTATTAAATTTAATTTTGGATTCTTTTATTTTAGAAATAATATCAGTTACTACACCACTAAAAAGCCAAATAGAAAGTGAGCCGCATATAACTGCGAATAATGATGATTGATCAATCATATATAAACATATCATACCAAAGAGTGTTGCTATAATAAGAAATATTACTTTTTTGGATAAATTCTTTTTTTTGGTTTGGTTCCAATTTAATAAGGGGGCAATTGCCATTAAAAAAACCACTGGAGCCATAATTGGAGCAAAGGTTGCATTATAGTATGCAGGCCCAATAGAAATTTTATTACCATTAAATGCATCTAAAAATAGAGGGTATAAAGTTCCAATTAGGACAGTAGCTGTTGCTGTAGTCAGAAATAAATTATTTATTAAAATAGCACTTTCTTTACTCATTAAATTGAATTGTACTTTATGTTCTTTGAATGATGAACTTTTCAAAGCATACAAAATTAATGGACCACCTATGGCAATTGCCAATATAATCAAAATAAAAACTCCTCTAGATGGGTCTGATGCAAATGCATGAACTGAGGTTAGTAACCCAGACCTAACAATAAAAGTTCCTAGTAGCGAAAATGAAAAAGCTAAGATTGATAAAAGAATAATCCAATTAATTAATACAAGTTTTTTTTCTAATACTCTTACTGAATGTAATAAAGCAGTTGCAATTAACCAAGGCATAAATGACGCATTTTCAACTGGGTCCCAAAACCACCATCCACCCCATCCCAATTCGTAATAAGCCCACCAACTTCCCAAGGCTATGCCAATTGTTAGAGCAGACCAAGCAATTGTTATCCATGGCATCATTTGCTGGGCCCATTCTTTATTTATTTGACCTGTAATTAGAGCACCAACTGCAAACGAAAATGAAACTGATAAACCTACATAACCAATATATAGCATTGGTGGATGTAAGGCTAATCCTGGGTCTTGAAGTAACGGGTTTAATCCCCGTCCATCTAAAGGCAGTACTTGAACCCTTTCAAATGGGTTAGAAGTGAATAGAATAAAAGCTAAGAAAAGGCATAATATTATCGTTTGTACGCCTATTATTGAGGATAGAAGTTTGGAGTTCATACTAGAATTTTTTATTGAAACTAGAAAAGTAAATGTGGATAAAATCAATACCCAAAGTAATAGAGAGCCTTCATGATTTCCCCAAACACCACTAATTTTATATATTAAGGGTTTGAGCGAGTGTGAATTATTTGAAATAAGTAGCAAAGAAAAATCTGAGATAATAAAGCTATAAGTTAAAATAAAGAAAGATGACAAAATAAATGAAAAATTTATTAAGGCACTCCTTTTAAGAATATGAACTGTAAAGCCATCAAATGATTTGATATTATATATCCAAAATAATATCTGCATAATTGTTGCAACAAAAGTGATTATAAGAAATATATGTCCTATTTCGGGTATCATTTTTTCTTTTCTCCTTGCCACACACCACTTTTGATTAGAGCGTCTGCGACTTCTGGTGGCATATAATTCTCATCATGCTTTGCTAGAACTTGGTTGGCAATTAACTTATTATCTTTTAAAATACCCTCAGCTACTATACCCTGACCTTCTCTGAATAAATCTGGAAGTTGTCCTTTAAAAAAAACTTTTATATTATCTTTTTTATCGGTAATTTCAAAGATTGACTCATTCTTATTAATTACTACAGAATCCTCAAGTACAAGGCCTCCAATTCTAATTTTGTTCTCAATATTTTTAACATTTCCATATTTCTTTTTTAATTCATTTGGAGTGTAAAAATAAATAATATTCTCTTTTAGAGCCATTAAAACTAGTTTAGTGGCCAGCCCAAGAATACTTAAAATTAAAAATAATATTAAAAGACGTTTATATTTAGGCTTCATTTAGTTCACTTTGAATTTGAGGAAACATTAATTATCAGAATTTAACAATTTTTCTAATAGCTTTTTTGCTTTTTTTGATTGGTAAATCGACCGAATAAATAAAAAGCCAATACATAATAAAGTTAAAATATAGCTAGGTAATATATAAAGATTATAACTTTCAAATATCCAAGGTGTTATATGCATATTATAACCAATCTACGAAAGTTCTTTAAGATTTAATTTTAATATAAGTGCCTCACATTTTTTCTCAATTAACTTTGTCTTAACATTAACAATTATTAAATAAAGAGAAAAAAGACCAAACCCTATTATCATTAAAGTTAATGGAAGTAACATCTGGTTGTCGATAGAAGGACCGTCAAACTTTAGTATACTCGATGGTTGATGTAGCGTGTGCCACCAATCAACAGAAAATTTTATTATAGGGAGATTTATAATTCCAATTATAGCAAGAACGGACGCGGATTTAGAACCATCGGCTTTTCTCTCAAAAGCGTTATGTAATAAAATAAATCCCAAGTAGAAAAAAAATAATATTAGCATTGAGGTCAACCTGGCATCCCACACCCACCAAGTTCCCCACATTGGCTTTCCCCACAATGATCCCGTTATTAATGTTAATATAGAGAACAAAGCCCCAATAGGAGCAATTGAACTTGAAATTAAATCTGCTAATGGATGTTTCCAGACTAAATAAAAAATAGATGATACAGCTAAACTTAAATATAAAAAAGAAGCAAGCCAAGCTGAAGGAACATGTACATACATTATCCTTACAGCATCACCTTGTTGATAATCCTTAGGACTATCGAAAAGGCTGAAATATAATCCGAAAATAATAAATAATAATGAAATTACCAATAGTGATGGCTCAAGCTTATTTGTAATTTTTTTAAACCTATTTGGATTAGCTAACCAATCAAACATTTATATCAAACTTTCATAAATCAATTTTTATATATTCTTATCACCGTCCAATAGCTATTCTTACTAACAAAGCTGAGATAAATGGTGAGATAACTAAATATACTAGAGTTAACGCTAATAATAAGAACAAATTTCCATAAGGTGATATATTTATTTTTATAGCCTCATTGACGCCAACTCCAAATATTAAAATAGGTGTCATTAGGGGTATGATCAATATAGGTAGTAAAATATTTCCTCTTCTTGCTCCTAAAATTAATGCTGAGCCACTTAACCCAATTAGTGAAATTGCAAGACTACCCGCTGAAATACTAATAACAAGCCAAGGAATGTTTTTTAAATCCATATCAAGTAATATTGCAAATATTGGTGAAGTTATTATTAATGGAATTAATATGATCAACCAATATGATATTCCTTTAGACAACATAACTATTTCTAAAGGAATTGGGCTTGTAGCAATTTGATCTAACCACCCATTTTCAAAATCTTTTTGTAATAATTTTTCCAAAGAAGGTATTATTGCTAAAATTAAACCAACCCAAATAACAGCGTTTGACACAATATTTAATTTTTCTTGAATAGGACCAAGTCCAAGTGGAAATAGTATAATTATCAAGATAATAAAACCAACTATGGAAATTAAATCAATTAATGAGCGGGAGTTTGTTAGTATATCTCTTTTAACATGAGCAATGAACATATTTGACCAGCTAGAGTAAACTGAATTCATGCATCCCTCTGTTTTTTTAATTCATCTAAATCTAAAGTATAAAATTTTTTTTCAATTATAGTTTGATCATGACTAGCTATAATAATTGTTCCCTTTTGTTCTAAAAACTTCAAGACTAATTTCTTAAATAAAACCAAGCTTGTTGTATCTAATTCATTAGTTGGTTCGTCCAATATCCAAAAATCAACTTTATTAATAAATGAAATATATAATCTAGACAAAGCAGCTCTTTTTTTTAAGCCTTCAGAACATTGTGAAATATATAAATCAGCATATTTTTCCATGCCTACACTTTTAAGTGCCATTTTTATAATTTCTTTATTAGGTGACCATCCTTTTATTGTTAACCAAGCATTAAGGTTTTCAGCAACTGTTAAATCCTTTGATAGGCCATTCTTGGTATCTAAAAAAATTAAATTTTCAACCCATTCTTCATTATTTTCAAAAATATCTTTTTTATCGTGTTTTATTGTTCCTCTTTCTAATGGAGTAAATCCAGCAATAGCTCGTAATAATGTGGATTTACCAGACCCATTTTTACCTTTTATAAGAGTTGTATTTCCAGATCTAATGACTGCATTAAAATTAGAAAATACAATTTTGTTACCTCTTTGTATTGTTAGATCTTTAAGATAAAGCATTTTCTACCTAATAAAATATTTATTAATCACCTAGTTTTATACAATAATTATTGAAAAGTCTTGTAACTAAGATTAGTTTTTCTAAACTTATCCTTTTGAAATAAATTTTATAAATAATTAACTATGTCAAAAATTATAATTTTTAAAAGATGAATGGATACAGGCATGAATGAAGGGCCTTTAAAAGGTATCAAAATTATTGATGCATCTTCTGTATTAATGGTTCCATATTGTACAAAGTTGCTAGCAGATATGGGAGCAGAAATAATTAAAATAGAGACTATAGACGGTGACATAACTAGACATATTGGTCCTAGTGTAAATAAGGGAATGGGGGCAGTTTTTTTAAATATAAATAGAAATAAAAAAAGTGTTTGTATTAACTTGAAATCACCAGAAGGTCGTTTAATTATTTATAAACTAATCAAAATCTCAGACGTTTTTGTTTCTAATATAAGAAAAGTTGCATTAGAAAAAATTTGTTTAACACACTCACATTTTAAAAAAATTAATCCTAAAATTATAACCGCAAATGCAGTTGGTTTTTCTTCTAAAGGACCATATTCAGGGCTACCCGCTTTTGATGACACAATTCAAGCAATAAGTGGAATGGCAGCTTATCAAGAAGTTTATTCTAATCAACCAAGTTACACTTCAGGCGCAACTGCTGACAAAGTAACTGGCCTTATGCTGGGAATGTCAATTATCAGTGCATTATTTCAACGAGAAAAAAAAGGTATTGGAACTCAAGTAGAGGTGCCTATGATGGAGACAATGGTTGATTTTACACTTGTGGAGCATTTATACGGTTATAATTTTATTCCTCCAAAAGCGCCTCCTATTTACCCAAGACAATCTTCACCAAATAGAAGACCTTATAAAACTTTAGATGGTTATATTGCTGTGATGCCATATAGCGATGAACAGTGGTTAAGATTTTTTAAATTAATTAATAAAGAAATTATTTTTCAAGATCCTAAATATTCGTCAGCGAAATCTAGAAATGAAAATATTAATCAATTATATTTTATAATGTCAGAAGCATTAAAAAAAGAAAAAACTGATTATTGGATTAAAAATTTAAAACAAAATGATATCCCATCGATGAAAGTAAATTTTCCAGAAGATATTTTTAATGATGAACATTTAAAAAAAACAAACTTTTTTAAAAAGAACCAACATCCTACGGAAGGTGATTTATTATATCCAAGTTTTCCAGTAGAATTTGATGAAGATAGAAATGAAGAACCATTACACGCTCCTAATCTTGGAGAAAACACGAAAGATATTTTGTCTGATTTAGGGTTTTCAGAATTTGAAATTGATAATCTGGCTTCTAAGGGTGTAATTAAAATATAGATAGATGAAAGTTAAATTATGAAAATAAAAAATGTTGGGTTTATAGGTCTTGGTGCGATGGGATCTGTTATGGCTCCTTTAATTGTAAAAGCTGGTTATCATGTTTTTGGTTATGATATACATACCAAAATTGACAAATCCTCCGATATTAAACAGGTCTCTAATATTAGAGATTTGAGTAATCTTGATGTTATAATTTTCATGTTGCCTGATGGCAAAATAGTTGCAGATGTAACAGATGAATTACTACAAAATAATATTAAATCAATTTTAATAGATATGTCTTCAAGTGATCCTAGAGATACAAAACAGTTAGGTAAAAAATTAAAAATTAAAGATATAAAATTACTTGATGCCCCTGTTTCAGGAGGGGTTTCAAGGGCTAAAATTGGTGAACTAATGATAATGGCAGGTGGTAACGAGGATCATATTGAAAGTGTACAAGAATTATTATCTGTTATGGGGAAAGTACAATATGCAGGTCCATTAGGATCTGGTCACGCTATAAAAGCTCTAAATAATTATGTGTCTGCTGCTGGTTTAATTGCAAGTTTTGAAGCTTTAGCTGCAGCCAGATCTTTTGGTATTGAACCAGATAATTTCTTAAAAATAATAAATGGAGCTACTGGAAAAAATAATACAACAGAAGTAAAGTTGGATAAGTTTGTCATATCAGAAAAATTTAATTCAGGTTTTGCGCTTGATCTAATGGTAAAAGATGTATCAATTGCAGATAGTTTAATCAAAAATTTGTCAGCAAATAATCCTTTGTCTGATAATGTTTCAAATTATCTTTCAAAATCGTTAGCAGAACTTGGAAACAATCCAGATCACACCGAAATTTATAAAGTCCTTAAAAGATAAATCTTAAAACAATCTTATCAATAAGTTATTTATTTTTATTCATTTGAAGCTGAGAAATTGTTGTTGTGCTTGTGTTTAATTCTAGGCTCATTTTAAATTCTATTAATGATGGTCCGTTCACTTCCATTGCTTCTTGTATAGCGGGTGATATTTCTTCAATTTTTTCAATAGTAAAGCATCTTAAACCAAAGCTTTCCCCATACTTAGCAAAGTCTGGATTAACTAAATTTGTTGCGTAGTGATCTCTAGTGGGAAAATGTACTTCTTGATGATAACGGATAGTTCCATAATGTTGATTATTAGCAACTATAACTCTAATATTTGCATTTTGTGCTACTGCCGTAGCGAGTTCAGATCCTGTCATCAAAGCTCCACCATCTCCAACAATTGAGAAAACTTGTCTGTCTGGAAACCTTAAAGCGGCTGCAATACCTGCTGGGATTCCCATTCCCATAGCGCCAATCTCTGATCCAATTAGTGTCATGGAAGATCTAAAAGGAAACCTATGATGCATCCAACTTGTAAAATTACCTGCGTCATTCGTTATAACAGAATTGTCTGGTGCAAGCTCACCTAATGCGTCAATTAAGTGGGCAAAATCAAGCCCATCATTAGCATTTTTGGCAGGTTGAGTTGCATCGTTATGTAAATAACGTTGATGACATAAGGTCACCCACTCATTTCGTTCAACACTAACATTCCTACTTTTTAAATTTAATAACTGTTCAAGAAAATTTTCTGAGTCAGCAACAACACTCATATCTGTTCTAAATATTTTCCCAATTGTATTGGGATCTGGTAATACATGTATAAAAGTCTGATCTGTTGACGGAAACTTATAAGCCATATTAGGTACACCATTAAATCGATGCCCAACTACTAATACAACGTCTGCTTCCAAAGCATTTTTTCTTATAGGTTCTGGAGGTCGTAAACCTAATTCACCAGCATAGTGTGAGTGATTATGAGAAAGAATATCTTGATGCTCATAAGTACATAAAACTGGTAAATTATGGACTTCAGATATGTTTCTAACAAGTTCTCTTGCCTTACTAGATGTGTGTACTTGACCTCCCACTACCAATATGGGCTTTTTTGCTGATGATAAGATATTTGATACCTCTACGACTTTTTCTGGAAAAGCTAATGGTGGATTGATTTTAATTCTTTTTACATCATCTATTTCAACTTTTGCCTCTAATACATCTGTTGGTATAGCTATTACTACGGGCCCTGGAATACCACTTTCAGCAATATGGAAAGCCCTAGCAGTTACATTCGCAATTTCACTTGGTGTGTTAATTTGCTCTACATGTTTGGCCATGTCAGAAAATGTCTTTATAAAATCCATCTCTTGCAAATGCATTTTACCGGTACTAATCCTATTTACTTGTCCAATAAAAAGAACCATTGGCACTCCACCTTGATGTGCCGAGTGAACAGAAATCGAAGCATTTGTTGCTCCAGGTCCTCTGCTGACAAATGCAACGCCAGCTTTACCCGTACATTTTGCGTCAGCTACAGCCATAAACCCAGCTCCACCTTCGTGCCTACAAGTAACAACGTCTATTCCAGGTGAATATAATAATTCGTCCATTACAGACAAATATGATTCGCCAGGAACACAAAAGAATCTATTAACCCCGTGATTTTTCAAAGTTTGAACAAAAACTGAAGCAGCTTTCCTTGCCATAATTTAAATTTCCTTGATTTTATATAGTTGTTTTTTTTCCGCCGTCTAAATTAATTTCAGTGCCAGTAAGATGACGCATTTTTGGATTACACAGAAAATAGGTGAGTTCAGCCACCTCTTCTGGTGTCCCAAATCTATCTAATCCAATATTATCGAGAGCTTTTTTTTCTGCCTCATCAAAACTTATCCCTTCTCTATCTGCATTACTCTGAATGATTGTTATTAAACGATCAGTTGACGTCATTCCAGGATTAATGGAATTTACATTTATACCATCACTTAAACCTTTTTTAGATAAAGCTTTTGAAAAATTTAAGAAGGCAGCATTAACAGCTCCACCAACCATAAAAAAAGGATCAGGTGAATGACTCATTGCTCCATTAATTGAAACAATCCATCCTTTATTTTTAGAAAGAGTTGGCCAAAATGCTTTTGACAATCTAACTGCGCTGTAAAATTTAAGAGCAAAACCATCTTCAAAATCTTCAATAGGCTGCTCCAAAAAGTCACCACTTTTTGTAGCTCCAGCGCTAAATATCAAAGTATCAAAATCAGTAAATTTATTTTCAATTGCTTTAATAGCACTCTCACATCCTGACTTTGTTTTTAAATCAGATGCGTGATAATATATATTTACTTTAAATTTACTTTTTAATTCGGATGCTGTTTTCTGTAGATTTTTTTCATTTGATGCAAGTAAATAAATATCTATATTTTCTTGAGCAAATCGTTCAGCTATAGCTTTACCAATACCTTTGCTACTTCCTGTAATTACTGCTTTACGACTTATTTTAGACATTTATTTCTCCTAAGATTATTTTTACCTTATTGAAAATTTTAAAAGGTGTATATTAATTTTTGATAACTTAAGTTTGATATAAAATGAATTATTTTGGAATTATATTAGTCTATTTTATGTGCGAGTAAGAATAATGAATTTAAATCTAAAAAATATTTCAAATATAAAACCAAATTCATTTTCTAATGATTCTAAAGTTAAAGCACTTTTAGGACCAACTAATACAGGTAAAACTTATTATGCGATGGATAGAATGCTTTCTCATCATTCGGGTATAATAGGTTTTCCTCTCAGATTATTAGCCAGAGAAAACTATGATAAAGCCGTTCTACAATTAGGAAAATCTCAAGTTGCCCTTGTAACTGGTGAAGAAAAAATTATTCCTCCAAACGCAAAATATTTTTGTTGTACGGTAGAGTCAATGCCATTAGAAAGATCATTTGCTTTTGTGGCAATAGATGAGATTCAATTAGCAGCTGATTCTGACAGAGGATATATTTTTACTAATCGAATCCTAAACGCAAGAGGCTCTAAAGAAACTGTCTTTCTTGGAGCTGAAACAATCAAACCTTTACTACAGAAAATTTTACCAAAATGTTCTATAGAAATACGACCTAGATTGTCAGTTTTAAGTTATGTAGGAATAAAAAAAATAACAAGGTTGAAACCAAGGTCAGCAGTCGTCGCTTTTTCTGTGCCCGAAGTCTATAAAATAGCAGAACTTGTCAGAACTAAAAAAGGTGGCGCAGCCATTGTTATGGGCGCGCTCTCTCCAAGGACAAGAAATGCGCAAGTAGAACTTTATCAAAGTGGTCAAGTTGACTATTTAATTGCTACAGACGCTATTGGTATGGGATTGAACATGGATATAGATCACGTGGCTTTTGCTTCTGATACAAAATTTGATGGTAACACTCCACGGTATCTTACTCCTCCAGAAATTGCTCAAATAGCGGGTAGGGCAGGACGTCATAGTCGAAATGGATCTTTTGGCGTTGTTGAAGATAATATTAAATTTGATGAAGACACGATTGATCAAATCGAAAGTCATTCTTTTTCACCTTTAAAAACTATATGGTGGAGAAATACTGAATTAGATTTTAACTCTCTAAAAAAGTTGTTTAGTTCTCTTGAGGCAAATCCTCCATTTAATTTCATGAGAAAAAAAGTTGGAGCTTTAGATACACTCTGTCTTAATTATTTGT
>CACALC010000008.1:0-70219 GCA_902533225.1 uncultured SAR116 cluster alpha proteobacterium
ATGAAGGCTATTATGTTTTTAACTAAAACAGGTCAGAAATGTGATGATAGACGACAGGAGTTTATACTTTTATCTGATGTCTTGGGAGTTTCAATGTTGCTAGACGCTATAAATAATCGCAAGTCAAAGGATGAAACTGAAACTACTGTTTTAGGACCATTCCATGCACCGTCGCAAACAGTTACTAACGGTGAAAATATAGCTAAAAGTGTAGTAGGAGATAATTGTATAGTTTCAGGTAATATTATGGATACAAATAAAAATCCGATACCAGGGGCATCAATTGAAGTTTGGCAATCAGGTCCTGACGGTTTATATGATGTTCAAAAAGATGGTGATGTGGTTGATTTAAGGGCTACATTGTTATCCCTTAAAGACGGATCTTATTTATTTAGAACAGTAAAACCTCAATATTATCCAATACCAGTTGATGGTCCAGTAGGAGATCTTCTAAATAATCTGGATAGACACCCATATAGACCAGCACATATTCACTTTATGGTTAAAGCTGACGGCTACAAAGATCTTGTAACTCACGTATTCATAGACGGTGATAAATATTTAGAGAGTGATACTGTTTTTGCAGTGAAGAAGAGTTTAATAAGGCAGTTAGAAGAAGGTTTTGATGAAGATAATAACCAAAAATGCTATAATTTAAATTTTGATATCATTATGGAAAAAAACTAGAAGGAATTATATTAAATTCCTTCTAATTAAAACTTTTTAAAGTCTAGATGCAACATTTTCCCAGTTAACTAAATTTTCTACAAAATTCTTTAAGTATACTGGTCTTTTGTTTCTAAAATCAATGTAGTAAGAATGCTCCCATACGTCACATCCTAATAATGCTGTTTGTCCAAAGCAAACAGGATTAACACCATTTTCTGTCTTAGTTACCTTAAGGCTGCCATCTTTATCTTTAACTAACCAACACCAACCTGAACCAAATTGTGTTGCACCAGCGTTACAAAAATCTTCCTTAAATTTGTCAATGCTTCCAAAAGAGCCTGTTATAGCGTTTTCTAATTCAGACGGCATGCTAACCTTTGAAGGACCCATCATTTGCCAAAACTGTTCATGGTTCCAGTGTTGAGATACATTATTAAAAATACCGCTTTGAGCAACATTATTAGAATCATAAGTCCCAACAATAATCTCTTCTAAGCTTTTATTTTCCCACTCTGTACCTTTTAATAGGTTGTTTCCATTATCAACATAGGCTTTATGATGAATATCGTGATGATATTCCATTGTTTCTCTACTCATGCCATGTTCAGATAAAGCATCTATGGCGTAAGGGAGGTCTGAAAGTACTAAACTCATTTAATTCTCCTGAATAGTTTATAGTAGAAATAATTATAATTATAAATTTTACAAGTTAATTAATTATAAAATATTGATTTTAATATTTATAAAATGTAATGCTTTCTTTGTAAATAATTTAGGAGGGGTTTTATGAAACAAAGAGTAATTGAGCTTACAGATTTTGGTGTTGCTGAAAATATGCGTCCTGTAGAAGCAGATATTCCATCTCCAGGTCCAGGTCAAATTGTTGTAAAAAACATTGCTATCGGACTAAATTATTTAGATACATATTTTAGAAGTGGACTATATCCATGGCCAAATGAGGAAAAAATTAAAATACCCGGTTCTGAAGGTGTAGGGCACATTCATTCGGTCGGTCAAGGTGTTACCTTTTTAAAAGAGGGTGATAAAGTATCATACGTTACTCCTGTTGGAGCTTATGCAGAGTACGCTCTGATAAATGCAGCTCATGCAGTTGAACTTAAAGTGGATGTCAATGATCATGATGTTGTTGCAAGTACACTCAAAGGTTTAACCACTCACTACTTGCTTCATTTAACATTTAAGTTAGAAAGTGGCATGACAGCATTGGTTCATGCTGCTGCAGGAGGTGTTGGCCAATTAATGGGGCAATGGGGACGTGAAATAGGTGCAACTATGATCGGAACTGTTGGTGGCCCAGAAAAAGCAGAAGCAGCTAAAAAAGCTGGTTATCATCATGTTATTGATTATAACGACAAAGATTTTGTAGCTGAAGTAATGTCTATTACAGACAACAAAAAATGCGACGTAGTTTATGATAGTGTAGCTAAGTCTGTTTTTCCAGGTTCAATGGATTGCCTGAAACCAAGGGGATTATGGGCATTATTTGGTCAGGCATCGGGACCAATAGTTGATTTTAATCTAGCTTTACTATCTGCTAAGGGTTCTCTTTTTGTAACAAGGCCTACTTTATTTACTTATATTGCAAATAGAGAAGAATATAATGACGCTTCTTATCAACTTTACAGCAGAATTGCAGATGGACGATTAAAAGTAGCTATTCATGATAAAATGCCGCTAGAGAAAATAGTTGAAGCTCATAACTTACTTGAAGGCAGAAAAACAAAAGGTGGCATTGTAATTACACTTTAAAATAAGGATTAAATAATGATAGACCTATATAGTTGGCAGACACCTAACGGTAGGAAAGTGTCTATAATGCTAGAAGAAATTGGAATTGATTATAATGTTTTTCCTATAAACATTGGAAAAGATGAACAATTTCAACCTCATTTTTTAGAAATATCACCAAACAATCGTATTCCTGCAATCATTGACAGAGATAATAATAATTACTCACTTTTTGAATCAGGTGCTATTTTAATGTACCTGGCTGAGAAAAGTGGAACGTTAATAAATAAATCAAATACTGATGAATATTATAGGACAATAGAATGGCTTATGTGGCAAATGGGCGGGGTAGGCCCAATGTTTGGTCAGGTTCATCACTTTGTTAAATACAATAAAGGAAAGTCAGCATATGCTGAAGAAAGATATTCAAAAGAAGCCAGAAGACTATATGGTGTTATGGATAAGCGTTTAAGTAAAAATCCATATATATCTGGTAAGGAATATAGTATCGCTGACATTTCCATATGGCCTTGGACAGCTAGATTTGACTGGCAAGAAATTGATTTAAATGAATTTCCTAACGTTACTAGGTGGTATAAGGAAATGATTGACAGGCCTGCTGTACAAAAAGGTTGGCTTGTACCTCAAAATGATCAATTAATTCCATCCCCTTAAAGAAAAGAAGATAAGTTGGAAACTAAAGTCTCAATTGCAGGTTTAGGTTGGTGGGGAAAGGTTATGATTAATAGATTATCTTCATCGTCTAAGGTGAAGATAGTTAACTTAATTGATCCTTATCCTGATGAAGATGCAGTTAAACTTGCAGATGACAAAAACTTAAAAATTTTTACTGAGTTTGACGAAGCATTTCAAGAAGAGACAATAGATGCAATCATACTTTGTACCCCTAATTCATTTCATATGGATCAAACTATAAAAGTAGCAAACTTGGGTGTTCATGTTTTCTGTGAAAAGCCTCTGTCTTTAATATCATCAGAAGTAAAAAAAATGATTGATATGTGTAGTGAGAATAAAGTCATACTCGGGGTTGGCCATGAAAGACGTTTTGAAAAAGGATGGCAAAAACTTAAAGAAATAATAAATAACAATTCTTTGGGTAACATTATGTATGCTGAAGGGCATTTTAGTCATAATAAATTGGCAAATCTTCCATTAGATAATTGGCGCACAGATCCACAATATGCACCTGCTGCTGGTATGACTGGTATGGGAGTGCATTTAACTGATCTAATGATATGGTTGTTTGGTCCTGTTGAAAGTGTGTTTGCTTCAACTGCACAAAGGGCACTTGAGTACAAAACAGGCGATGTGGTTTCAGCAAGTCTTAATCATAAATCTGGACTTAGTACTCAAATCACAGCAATTCTAAAAACACCTCATTATCAAAGGATAACGATATGGGGAGAGAATGGGTGGGTAGAATTAGTTGATAGTTCACATCCAGATACTCCTGGACCTTCATTTATGAAAATTGTAATGAATGATGGATCTGTAAAAGAGGAAGATTTTGAGTGGACGGACACAGTTTCTGCTAATATTAATAATTTTGCAGATGCAATTAATAAAGAAGATGAATATATATTTAAAGATATTGAAAAATTTCAAAATATTGCTGTATTAGAAGCTATTTATGAATCAAGTTTATCTAAAAAATCTATTGATGTAGAAACCTTTGATTAACATTTAAATTATATATTTTTTAAATCCAGCTTTTCCATCGACAGTCTGTTTAAGGCAAGCATCAATGCTGTAATAAAAATACAGGTTAAAAACCCCCCAAATTGTATCGATAATCCTGATAATAAAGTGCCTATAAGCCTTCCAAAAGCATTGGACATATAATAAAAGCCTACATCAAGGGTCACTCTGTTTTTATCTGTATATTTTAATATTAAAAAAGAATGTAATGATGAGTTTACAGCGAACACAAATCCAAAAATGAAAAGAACAGATATAGTTATATAAAGCTTATACTGTTCAAAATATGAACTTAATAATAACAATAAAATAGGGATGCCTATGAGCAAACTAGCCCAATACTTTGTTTGTTTACCGATTGATTCATTTTGAGACAAAATTTTTGGTGTTATACTTTGTACAAAGCCATAAAAAATAGTCCATACAGCCATGAATGTTCCAATGACAAAGAAAGCTTTTTTATTAGCGTCAATTGATCCATCAGATATAATAGAATATAAAAACACAGGAAGTCCAACAACTAACCATGTATCTCTGGCTCCAAATAAAAAAACTCTTCCAAAACTAAGGTAATTAATATTTTTATTTTTTGACAATACTTCAGAAAATTTTATGTCTTTTTTAATTTTTGAAAAATCATTATTTAAATAAACAAAAACAAGTATCAAAATTATTGAAAGTAATCCGGCCATTAATATCAAAGACAATTGAAAACCTAAAAATACAAGCAAAAGTGACCCAAGTAAAAAGCCAAATCCTTTAACTGCATTTTTTGATCCAGTCATTAATGTAACCCATTGAAATAATTTATTTTTTTTATCTGGGGCTAATAACTTTACAGAGCTTTTAGAGCTCATTTTAGTTAGATCTTTTGCTATGCCAGACAAACCTTGTGTAGCCATAACAAAAATAACTGATGAGGTTATACTCCAACTTTTATCAACTTGGGTTAAAAGCAGTAATGAAACTATTTGCAAAATCATTCCACTAAATAGTGTAATATTTAAACCAATTTTTTTAGCAATCCATCCTGCTGTCAGGTTTGTTACCATGCCAAAGAATTCGTATAATAAAAATAAATAAGCTAATTGAAGTGGGCTAAAGCCAAGTGTATGAAAATGAAGAAGGACTAACATTCTTAATGCCCCATCAGTAAGCATAAAGAACCAGTAAGATAATGTTACCAGAACAAAAGAGACTTCATTATTGTTTAGTGCTTTAATCATTTTTTAAATAGTTTTACTAACCATACCAACAATATCAACTAATCGATTTGCATATCCCCATTCATTATCATACCAAGCATATAATTTTAATTGAGTTTTGTTTATTACCATTGTTGAAAGGGCGTCTATTATTGAACTCCTTGGGTCATTAACAAAGTCAGTCGATACTAATGGACGATCTTCATATCCAAGAATGCCTTTAAGTTCATTTTCACTTGAGTTTTTAAGCATAGTATTGACCTCGTCTTCATTAACAGGACTTTTCATTTCAAAGACGCAGTCAGTTAAGGATGTGTTTAATAAAGGTACTCTTACGGCGTGGCCATTTAACTTACCTTTGAGTTCAGGGTAAATTAGAGAAATAGCCTTGGCAGATCCAGTAGTTGTTGGAATTAAGTTATTAACTGCAGACCTGGCCCTCCTAAGATTGTTTTGGGGAATATCAACTAATGTTTGGCTATTTGTTAAATTATGAATTGTTGTTATAGAGCCGTGAACTATGCCTATATTTTCGTGTATTACTTTAATGATAGGGGCTATGCAGTTGGTAGTACAACTTGCTGCTGTAATTATATTATGTTTATTTGGGTTATATATGTTTTGATTTACACCATAAGCTATATTTGCAATGTTTTCCTCGTTTATAGGAGCTGAGACAACAACTTTCTTTACACCTTTGTCAAAATATTTTTTTAAATCTGATGAGTTATTATGTGCACCAGTGCAATCGATTAAGATATCAATGTTGTTTAGATCTAAGTTTTCAATATTTTTTGAGAAGGTTGATTGAATAACTTTTTTGTTTATTGAAATTTTTTCATTATCTAGTTTAAAGCTAGCGTCCCATTTACCGTGAATACTATCAAACTCTAAACTGTGTAATAGAGAAGAATGGTTTCCATTAAGTTCATTTAAATATGTTACTTTATAATCATTTGAGATAAGTAATTTTAAAACTAACTTACCTATTCTACCTATACCATTTATAGCTATTTTGGTCATATTTTAACCTTTTTTTAATTATCTTATATCTATGGCTTAAAATTATAACTAAATTGTTGTAAATTTATTACAAATAAACTTTTTTGCTGATCCAACAAATTAATGAATAAAATTTCTATACCAAATAATATCAAAAATTTAAGCCAACTTTTAGAAGATGGCTTAGTTATGTGTGATAGTTTTGGTTCTATTTTATTATATAATAACCTTACAAAACAATATCTTGGAGATAACTTAAAAGGTAAAAATATATGTAATTTCATACCTATTGAGGAATTTAACAATTTAGATGAAAGCTATAATAATGGTGCTTTCAATGATCAATTTAGTTTTCAAACAAGTGACATATTAAAAAGATCTATAATAATAAAAGTTAAAAAAATTGAAGACAATTTATTTGCAATTCTTCTTCTTGATATGACATCACAAAGAAATCTTGAAAAAGTAAGACGTGATTTTGTAGCTAATGTAAGTCATGAGTTAAGATCTCCACTTACTAGTTTAGTAGGTTTTATTGAAACTTTATTAAATGGAAATGTAAAGGACGAAAAAACTCAGAAAAAGTTTCTTAATATTATGGACGAAGAAGCAAAAAGAATGAATAGATTAATTGATGATATTTTGTCTTTGTCAAAAGTAGAAACAGAAGAACATATTACTCCAAATACAAGTATTTCCATTATTAATCCTATTCAATATGTAATGTCGTCAATTAAAGAAAGAGGACTGAGTAAAAATCATAATTTGATTTTTGAAGATTTAAGACAGAATGTTAATGATCCTTGCTTAGTTATTGGTGACATTGACGAAATAAACCAGGTTTTTGTAAATTTACTTGAAAATGCAATTAAATATAGTTTTGAAAGTTCTGATGTAGTTGTAAGAATAGAACAACATAATCAAGAAGAAGTTGTGATAAGTGTGATTAATAAAGGTGAGGGTATTCCTGAAAAATATCTTGATAGATTAACAGAAAGGTTTTTTCGAGTAGATAAAGCAAGGTCTAGAGAACTTGGAGGGACGGGGTTAGGCTTGGCTATTGTAAAACACATTTTGATTAAACACAGAGCAACTATGAATATCTCTAGTGAAATTAATGATAAAACTACATTTTCAATAACTTTTCCTCTTACCAATAACTAAACGAAAACTATTTATGTAATAAATTTGTAATATTTGAGTAAAATAATTGAAAATTATTTTAAATTTTATTTTTAATATCCATAGATTTCGCATATTCAACGTATTTTGTAATAAAAATGTAATATTTTTGAAATATTTAAGTAAAATATATGATCAATAAAGGTTGGATATATTTATTTAAATCTAACCTTTATTATGGAGTTATAAATGAAAAAAACGTTAATTATGGCTGGTATTATTTCTGGTCTAATTATTACAAGTACAGCGCAAGCTAGAGACACTCTCAGTATAGCTGGATCTTCTACTGTTTTGCCATTTGCAAGAATCATTGCTGAGCAATTAGGAAAAAATCCAAATTTCAAAACACCAGTTGTCGAATCAGGCGGTTCTTCTGTTGGGAAAAAAGGTGTATGTGACGGTGTTGGTACTAAATTTATCGATATTGGAAACGCTTCTTCAAGAATGAAAGCAAAAGAACTTGCGTATTGTGAAAAGAATGGTGTTAAATTAACTGAAATTAAAGTAGGTTACGATGGTATTGTAGTGGCAAATTCAAAAAAAGGTGTACCACTTAATATATCTAAAGCTGACTTAGGTAAAGCATTAACAGCGGAAATTCCTATGGATGGTAAGTGGGTTAAAAATCCTTACAAAAAGTGGAGTGAAATTAATCCTGCTCTTCCAGATATTGCTATAAGAGTTTATGGACCACCAACTACTTCAGGAACCAGAGCAAGCTATGCTGAAATGGTTAATCAAAAAGGCTATTGTGCTAAAGATAAAGAAGCTAAAGCTGCATCTATAGCAAGAGGTGACAAAAAGGGAAAAAAATGCCGCGCTATGAGAACAGATGGTGTGTTTATTGAAGCAGGAGAACAAGATAATTTAATTGTTCAAAAGCTTAACGAAGATACATCCTCTTATGGTATTTTTGGATTTTCATATTTAGATCAAAATTCAGATACTCTTCAGGGTGCTGTGATTAGTAAAACTGCTCCCACTTTTGAGAATATTGCTGGTAATAATTACTCAGTTTCAAGAGCTTTATATTATTATGTAAAGCATCAACACATTGGAGTGGTTCCTGGTATGAAAGAGTATATGACAGAATGGACAAAGCATTGGGGTGATGATGGGGTTCTATCTGATGCTGGAATGATCCCAATGCCTAAATCTGAAAGAGCGAAATATAAATCTGCAATGACTAGTTTACCTGTTTTAAGTGCTGCTGATTTAAAAAAATAAATAATTTATCAAGGGACTAACATTGTTAGTCCCTTTTTTAGGAGATATTTTTGTTTAACTTTTACCTTCTTATTGGTATTATTTTTATCTCCTTATTATTCTTTATTATTGGTCACAATGAAGCCAAAAATATTAAAAAAATTAATAATATTAAATTACATTCATTATCCCATTATTATGGCATTTTTGTTTTATTAACATCGTTATTACCATCTCTGGGTATGTATTTTATATTTACTATTGGTGATGATCTGTTATTTGCAAGTTTAATCCAAAATTATGTCCCTATTGAAGTTGTAAATTCAGAAGATTACAATTTCACGATTGTTTTAGCTCAGATTAAAAACTCTGTAGAAGGCCTTATTTTTGGAACCCCAGATCAATGGGTAACGGATGCAGCAGAAGTGTGGAAATCTTGGGTTTATCAATCTCAAATTTTAACATCTATTTCATGTATTTTTACAGCTATAATTTCTGGCTTTTTAGGTTATAGAAAAATTAATCATAAATTTAAATCCAGAAATGCAGTGGAAAAAATAGTTATGAGTATTCTCGCTTTAAGTTCGATTATAGCTATTTTAACCACTGTAGCCATTATTTTCTCTGTTGTTTTTGAATCTATCAGATTTTTTGCACTAATACCTTACGACGATTTTTTATTTGGTACAGTTTGGAATCCTCAGTTTGAGGGTGCTGAAAGAGCTGGATCTGGCCAGGAAGGATTATCTCAATATGGCGCTATTCCATTATTTGCAGGTACTTTTTTAATATCTATAATTGCTTTATGTGTATCAGTTCCCATAGGTTTATTTAGTGCGATTTATTTATCTGAATATGCAACTTCTAAAGAAAGGGCTTTTTTTAAACCATTACTCGAAATTTTAGCAGGTATTCCCACTGTTGTTTACGGTTTTTTTGCTGCATTAACAGTTGCTCCTTTCTTGAGGTCATCAGGCTCTGTTTTAGGACTTGATGTTGCTTCTGAGTCAGCTCTTGCAGCTGGTTTGGTTATGGGAATAATGATTATTCCCTTTATTTCTTCATTATCTGACGATGTTATAAATGCTGTGCCTCAATCTCTAAGAGATGCTGGCTATGGATTAGGATCTACGAAGAATGAAACTGTAATGAAAATAGTTCTGCCTGCTGCATTGCCAGGAGTTGTTGCTAGTATAATTTTAGCTGTGTCTAGAGCTGTGGGAGAAACAATGATAGTTGTAATGGCAGCTGGTTTGGCTGCTAATCTAACTGCTAATCCCCTAGAAGCAGTTACGACAGTAACTTCTCAAATTGTAACAATTCTTGTTGGTGACCAAGAATTTGAATCTGCTAAAACTTTATCTGCATTCGCATTAGCACTTACTTTAATAATTATCACATTAGGTATGAATTTTTATGCCTTGCATATTGTAAAAAAATATAGAGAACAGTATGAATAAAAAAATAATTACTCCATTAGAAGCTACAAATACCGTAAAAAAATCTATTGTTAAAAGAAGGTCAAAGGATAATAGACTTAAACTGTATGGAAGAATTGCAATAGGCTTAGCTGTATGCTTTCTATTGTTTTTGTTTTACTCAATATTTACAAAAGGTTATCCAGGGTTTTTTCAGTACTACGTTACCCTTGATATAAATTTTGACAGAGACAGAATTGATCCACAGGGAGACCTTTCCGATAATTCTTTGTTTGACGGAGAAGCAAGTAAAATTGTTAATGAATCACTGTTTTCTATTATAGAACCAAAAGGAAGAAAAGCTAAACAACAAGCAAAGAAAATTGTTTCATCTGGAAAGGATGTAAGAATTGCAAAAATGGTTAAAAATAATCCTTCTCTATTTGGTACAATTACTAAAGTCAAGTTTGCTCTAGATGACGATATAGATAGTTTTTTGCGTGGTTATATTAAAAGAGAAACACCAGAGTCAGAGAGAAGAATAAGTGACAAAGTTATAGGTTTTGTAGATAAACTCAATGAAGATGGTAGAATAACTTATGAGTTTAGTGATTATATTCTAAAGGGTAGTGCATCTGGAAATCCTGAAATGGCTGGTATAAAAGGAGCATTCATAGGATCAATGTTAACTTTATCAGTCTGTTTATTAATTTCATTTCCTTTAGGTGTAGCAACGGCTGTTTACTTGGAAGAAATAGCTAAGAAAAATAGAATAACTGAATTCATAGAAGTTAACATCAATAATTTAGCAGCAGTTCCTTCGGTTGTTTTTGGGATTATGGGATTAGCAATTTTTATAAGTATATTTGGAATGCCCAGATCTATTCCTTTGGTTGGTGGTATGGTTCTAGCGTTAATGACTTTACCAACAATAATAATATCATCTAGGGCTGCCATTAGAGCAGTCCCGCCTTCAGTTAGAGATGCTGCTTATGGGATTGGAGCATCAAAATTACAAGTTATTTTCCATCACGTTATACCATTAGCTATGCCAGGAATGTTAACGGGAACCATAATAGGAATGGCACAAGCATTAGGTGAAACAGCACCTCTATTAATGATTGGTATGGTTGCTTTTATTGTTGATATTCCAAATAGTGTAATGGATCCAGGAACAGTTTTGCCAGTTCAAATTTTTATGTGGGCAGACTTTGCTGAGAGAATGTTTATACAAAAAACTAGTGCTGCAATTATTGTTTTGCTAGGATTTCTTATTTCTATGAATGCTTTGGCGGTTTATCTAAGAAAAAAACTAGAAAGAAGATGGTAAGGGCTAAAAAGTTTGGATAATATTAAAGAAGATTTTAAGAATTTAGATTTAACGGTTGGTGATGTATTTTCAAAAGATGCTAGGCTGAAGGCTAGAAATGTTAATGTTTTTTACGGAAGTAACAAAGCCATTGATAATGTTACTATTGATATAGGGAATAAGGAGGTCATATCTCTTATTGGTCCCTCTGGCTGTGGTAAATCTACATTTCTTCGTTGTTTTAATAGAATGAATGACACTATAGATAGTTGTCGTATTGAGGGTAAAATTACACTTGATGATGAAAATATCTATAATGAAAAAATTGATGTTGTGCCTTTAAGAGCTCGTATCGGAATGGTTTTTCAGAAACCTAATCCTTTTCCTAAATCAATATATGATAACGTTGCTTATGGCCCTCGAATACATGGGCTATCAGAAAATAAAGAACATTTAGATAATATTGTAGAAGAGTCTTTAAAAAGGGCAGGATTATGGGAAGAAGTCAATGATAGGCTATTAAGTCCTGGAACAGGGCTTTCAGGCGGGCAACAACAACGACTATGTATTGCTAGAGCTATTGCTGTAAGTCCAGAAGTCATTTTGATGGATGAACCATGCTCTGCTCTTGATCCAATTGCAACAGCTAAAATTGAAGAACTAATACACGAACTTGGTAATGAGTACTCTATAGTTATTGTTACTCATTCTATGCAGCAGGCTGCAAGGGTTTCTAAAAGAACAGCTTATTTTCATTTAGGCAAATTAATTGAGGTAGGTAAAACAAAAGAGATATTTACAAGACCTCGACATAATCAAACAGAGGCATATATTTCTGGAAAAATAGGATAGGAATTTTAATGGAAAATACACATATTCACTCATCTTTTGACAATGACCTTAACAAACTAAACGATAATTTGTTAAAATTAGGAAATACTGCACTTGAACAGTTTGATAATTGTATAAATAATTTTGGAACACAAAACCTTGAAGAAATTGAGAAAGTAGTTGGTGGAGACAAAATTTTAGATGATTTAGATGATAAGGTTCAAAAATTAGGTTTTGAAATAATTGCTTTAAGAGCCCCCCAAGCGGCTGATTTAAGAAGAATTATTGTTGCGCTAAAAATTGCTACGATTTTTGAGAGAATTGGTGACTATTCAAGAAACATATCTAATCGAACAAAATTGTTAGTTGAATTAAATTATTCTGATTTGCCAGGGGTTAATATCGGAAAAATGGGTCAGAAAACAATTACAATGATAGAAGACGTCATAGATTCATATGTTAATGAAGACGACAAATTGGCTGTTAAAGTAAGAAATTCAGATGTAAAAATTGATAAAATGCATACACAATATTATTTAGAAATTGTTGCATCAATGCAAAGAAATAAAAAATTAGCACCTACAGGTGCTCACCTTCTTTTTATTGCCAAAAATATTGAGCGTGTTGCTGATTATGTTACAGATATTGCGGAGCAAGTTTATTTTTTAGTGAACGGAACTGTTTTATCTGACCACAGACCAAAGGCCGATGAAAGTAGTCTTATCATTCCTGAAAAAGAATTAAAAAATGAAAACTAATATTTTAATTGCTGATGATGAACCCAACCAGTTAGAGTTGATGGCATACAATCTTGAAAGTTCAGGATTTGGAATAATCAAAGCAAGAGACGGTAAAAATGCATTACAGCTGATTGAGGATCATTCCCCAGATTTAGTTATTTTAGACTGGATGATGCCTACCATGTCTGGTATTGATTTATGTAGAACCTTAAGGTCAAGATCTGAGACTAAGCAATTACCTATAATTATTCTTAGTGCAAGAAGTGAAGACTCAGATAAGTCTCTTGGTTTAGATACTGGTGCAGACGATTACATATCTAAACCATTTTCTCCCAAAGAATTAATTTCAAGAGTAAAAGCTCTATTAAGGCGTTCTAAACCTTCACTTGTAAATGATGTTTTGAAACATAATGGTTTGACACTTTCTTTAAGTGAAATGATTGTCACATATCATAATAAAAATGTAAAATTAGGTCCTAAAGAATTTAAATTACTTACATTATTAATGGAACGTCCGGGCCATGTTTTTTCAAGAAGTAAACTTTTAGATCAAGTTTGGGGTCATGGTGTTTATGTTGAAGAGAGGACGGTTGATGTTCATATGAGCCGTTTAAGAAAATCTTTAAAATCTGTCTCAGAGGATAATTTAGATCCAATAAGGACAGTACGTGATGGCGGCTATGGGTTGTTAACAAATAAAATCGTTTAAATTCCAGCCTTATATGATATGATAAATTTATATTATAACTTAAATAGTTGTTATATTTGATTTATTTGCACAAAATATTACCTTTCTTTTTGTCTCCATTGGGTATTGTACTAATTTTGTTAATTATTTTTTTCTTTAATAGAAAAAGATTTTATGTTTTTTTATCTTTATTAATCCTATTAATTTCTACGAATCCTTTTGTAGGTAATTATCTTGCTCAAAAGTTGGAATCCCCATACAAGCCAATTCCTATATCTTCTGTAAAAGAGAATGATGCTGTTATTGTGCTAAGTGGAATGCTTCATCAAGTAGGTAATCAAAAGTATTCAACTTATGAATTTTCAGATCCAGATCGTTTTTTTGCAGGTATAGATTTAATTAAACAACAGAAAGCAAATAAGTTAATATTTACAGCTGGTCAATTACCGTGGACAGAGAACTGGAAGCCTGAGGGTTTTATTCTTAAGGATAAGGCAATAGCCTTAGGTGTTCCAGGTGAGATTTTAGTAACAGACAAAGTCAAGAATACTTATGAAGAAAGTATTGCTGTTAGAAAACTTATTCCAAATAATTCTTCTATTATACTAGTAACGTCAGCTTTTCATATGCAAAGGTCCAAATATTTGTTTGAAAAGCAGGGATTTAATATCATTCCATTTCCAGTAGATTTTAAATCATCTAATTCTCAGTTTAGTTTTTTAAAATTTATGCCATCCATTGAAGCTTTGTATAAAACATCAATGTTCATAAGAGAAAACATAGGAAGGTTATATTATAAAATTATTTATTAATTTAAGTGTTCTCTGGAACCTGCTCAGTGTACCAATTGTAAATGTCTTTGCCAGTCATTATTTCAACATCATCATGTTCTAAGATGTAATCTAATAACTTCTCAAAAAAACCAATTCTATGGGGAACTCCTGTTAGATAAGGATGAACACTTATAGCCATTATCTTAGTATTTTCTTCTGTTTCCTCATACAGTCTATCAAATTGTAATTTTCCTCTTGTAAAAATCTCATCAGATTTATGAACCTGGACAGAAGTCATAACTACGTCATTTATCTCAATAGGATAGGGTAGTGTTATCATCCTTTTACCACTTTTAACTTTTAAGTCTTGTGGCAAGTCATCTACAGGCCAATTAGAAGTATATTTAATTCCATTATCAGATAAGATATCTAATGTATCATTAGTTTCAGTTAAGCCTGGACTTTCCCATCCGATAACATTTTGCTTAGTAAAGTCTTCAATTTTTTTAATAGCTGACTTTATGTCTACGAATTGATTTTCTACTTTATGCATTGGCCTCTGAATATATCCATGACCCATAGGTTCCCAATTTTCCTTCATTGCTGCTTCAACCGTTTCGGGATAATGATCTACTACAGTTGCGTTTAAGGCTAAAGTTGAAGGGATGCCTCTATCCTTAAGAGCTTTAAACATTCTCCAAAACCCCACTCTCATTCCATATTCATGCCATGACCAATTAGGCAAGTCGGGTAACATTGGGACATTCATAGGAGGAGGTAATATATTTCTAGGTTGGGGTAAGTCTGGATCCCAAACTTCAAGATTAACAATAACCCATAAAATTATCTTTTTATTATTCTTTAAAAATAATTTAGGCCTGTTTATTATAGATTGATGATGTAATCTATCTCGTCTGTTCATTAACTTACTCTAGTTAATTTTATTCCAATTTTCATTAATAACTGTTCCGCTATTTCTAATTACTTTTCCAATAGGGCAGTACATAGCTAATTGTTTTTTTACTTCAATTAAATCATCTTCTGAAGCATCTGTTGATATGTCTATATCTAAAGTTATTTCAGGAAATGGTATATCAACTTCTTGTACTAAACTAGCACCGTCTTTGTTAAAAAGTGTCTTAGATTTAATATCTAAGCTATTAATTGTAAAACCCATTTTGTCCATTATTCTGTGGGTAATAACGTTTGTGCAACCTAGTAAAGATGATACAAGAGTTTCAGTTGGAGATAAGCCTAAGTTAGTGCCACCTCTAGCAATGGGTTCGTCAATGACACTTTCAACATCTCTTGCAATTATATCAGCCCTGGAATGGCTTTTTGAAGACCCGTATAATTTCATATGAACTACATTGTCACTCATTTTATACCCCGGTAAATACATTGAACAATTAAACAATAAAACATTAAGTGGTAATTTGAAATGATAAATTAAAATATGTAAAATCATTAAATATGATTTAATAATTATTGATACCATTAATGATTAATGATTAAATATTTATATATTGTTTTCTAGTGGGGGTAATAGAAATGAAGGCACCAGATTTTTCTTATTTTGAAGCACAAAATATTGAAGATGCTATAAAATACAAGTCTGAAGATGATGAGGCAGTCATACTTGCTGGTGGACAGTCACTTCTCCCAGCTTTAAATATGAGACTTTCTAGTCCAAGTTGTTTAATTGATATTTCTAAAATTAATAATTTAAACGAAATTAAAATTGAAGGTGATTTCATAAATATTGGAGCCCTAGCAACACATTCAGATGTAATGAACAATGATCTAGTTCATGAAAAACTCCCGTGTTTAGTTGATATTTTAAAAATGGTTGCTCATGCAGCTATAAGAAACAAAGGTACCCATGGAGGAAGTATTGCTTATGGTGACCCTGCAGCTGAACTGCCAGCATTTGCCGTCGCAATGGATGCAGAAATAGTACTATCAGGATTGTCAGGTCAAAGAATTGTGGATGCAAAAGATTTTTATCTTGGACTTTTTGAAACTGACTTAAAGTCAGATGAAATTCTTACAGCTATTCGTTATCCTTTTTTAAGTCATAATCAACATCTAATTTTTGATGAAGTCTGTCGTCGTCATGGTGATTATGCTATGGCAGGTTTAATGGCAAAAGTAGAACTTGATCAATCTAAAATCAATAATCTTGATCTCGTTTACTTTGCAACTGGTGATAAACCTAATGTTGCACAAAATACGGCAAAGTTAGTAATAGATGACGGATATGATTATAAAAAATTAAAAAAATCTTTGGCATCTGAAATAGATTTTGCAGGTGACTTGAACAGCAGTTCAGAAATGAAGTTACATTTGGCAACAATACTTATTAATAAGATTTTAAATAAATTGGAGAGATAAATGTCGGCTAAAAATTCAGTAAACATATCTTTTTCTGTAAATGGAGAGAATTTTGACGATGTAACCGTTCCAACAAGGCAACATTTAGCTGATTATTTAAGGTCTCAAGGTTTAACTGGAACACATTTAGGGTGTGAGCAAGGTGCATGTGGGGCATGTACGATTGAAATGGATGGTGTGGCAGTCAGGTCATGTCTTATTCTTGCATCTCAAGCAAATGGTTCATCTATAACTACCGTAGAGGGTTTTGATGACGAAGTTATGCAGAAAGTTAAAAATAATTTTTTAAAACACAATGCTTTTCAGTGTGGTTTTTGTTCTCCAGGAATGCTCATGACAACTAAAGAAATAATATCCTCTAAGAAAAAGTTAAGCAGAGACGAAATAAGATCAGAAATCTCTGGGAATTATTGTAGATGTACCGGTTACCAGTCAATTGTAGATGCAATTGAAGAATCTATTAACGAAATTAATTAAGGTGTGAATTATGGACGACATTAAAGTAAATCAAAATCCAAAATTAGGATCTATGGACAGACCAAATTCCTATATAGGAAGGAGTTTACCAAGAGAAAATGCAAAAAAACACTTGGAAGGTGGTGGTCAATTTGTTGATGATTTAGTTTTGCCGAGAATGCTACACGTTGCATTTTTAAGATCTCCCTTTGCTCACGCTGAAATTAAGTCAATAAACGTTGAAGAGGCCAAAACATCACCTGGTGTATTTGATGTTTATACAGCTAAAGAAATAGATGAATATTGTACACCTTGGGTAGGCATATTAGGTCATTTGGGAGAAATGAGATCTCCTGAACAGACACCGTTAGCGAAGAAAGTTGCTAGGTGGCAAGGTGAGCCTATTGCAGTTGTAATAGCAAATAATAGGGCGCAAGCTGAAGACGCATTGGAACTAATTGAAGTTGATTGGGAAGAAAAAGATGCTCTAGTAGATATGGAAACTGCTTTAGATGATAATGCTGTAATTATTCATCCTGAACTAGGCAGCAATCTATTTTGGACAAGGACTGTTAATCAAGGTGACGTAAATCAGGCTTTTGAAACATCTCATGCAGTAGTAGAAACAACACTTGATTTTGCCAGGCATACCGGTGTCACACTAGAATCAAGAGGAATTGTAGCTGACTGGAATAAGTCAGAAGGTAAGATGACTATCTACCATAATGGTCAAGCTCCTCATATGATGCAGCATATTATAGCTAAACATTTAGAAGTAAATGAAGGTTTAGTCAGAATAGTTAGTAAAGATGTTGGTGGGTCTTTTGGTATTAAAGTTCACGTTTATCCTGATGAAATGGCTGTGGCTGCAATTTCTAAGAAGCTAGGACGTCCGATAAAGTTTATTGCCGATCGATTAGAGAGTTTTACAACTGATATTCATGCACGTTGTCATAAAATAAGTGGAAAGTTAGGAGTTGATAAAGAAGGTAAAATCTTAGCGATGGAAATAAATGACTTGAGTGGTATAGGTCCATTTAGCATGTATCCAAGAACGTCTGCTATTGAAACAAATCAAGTGTTGAATTTATCTGGTGCCCCTTATGTTATTCCAAATTATAAAGCTGTGGGGACTGTTGTTTTTCAAAATAAAACGCCAATGTGTCAATATAGAGCAGTTGGTCACCCTATTGCTGTCGCTATTACAGAAGCCTTGATAGACAAGGCTGCAAATAAAATTGACATTGGTCTTTCTGAAATAAGAAAGAAGAATTTTATTCCTGATAATGCTTATCCAAATAAAACTCCATCTGGAGTACCTTTAGAAGATTTATCACATCAAGCTTCGATGGATAAATTATTAACTATGATGAATATACAGGAAATAGAAAAAGAAAAGATAGCAAACTTAGACAAAAATGTACTTTCTGGTTATGGGGTAATTAGTATGTGTGAAGTTACTAACCCTAGCCCTTTATTTTATGGTGTTGGAGGCGCGCATATATCTTCTCAAGACGGAGCATCAATAAGACTAGAAGGTTCTGGTGCAATTCATCTGTCTTCATCTATTACAGAGCAAGGGCAGGGTACCGAGGCCATTATGAAACAAATAGCTGCGGACCAACTAGGCGTTTCCATGGACTCTGTAAGGGTCACTTTAGGTGACACTGATGCAACTCCTTATGGTGGTGGTACATGGGCATCAAGAGGAGCAGGAATTGGCGGTGAGGCAGTACTAAAGGCAGCAAGAACACTTAAAGACAATATATTAGATATTGCAGCTGCAATTATGCAAACTGATAAAAATTCATTGGACGTTGAAAATAATACTGTGATTAGAAAAAATGGTGGTGAAGGCATAACTCTTCAACAATTAGCTGAGACAGTATATTATAGAGGGCATGAACTTCCTAAAGGAACTAACCCTGAACTTTTAGCTACTGCCAGTTTTCTCATAGAGGGAATTCCTTTTGTTTTTACTAATAGTGCCATGGGTTGTAAAGTTTCTATTGATCAAGACACTGGCATTATAAAAATAGATAAATTTTGGGCTGTTGAAGACTGTGGTACACAAATTAATCCAAAGTTAGTTGAAGAACAAATTAGAGGAGGTGTTATTCAAGGAATAGGTGGCGCTCTTTTTGAAGAGTGTGTCTATGATGACCAAGGTAATATGCAAAATGCAACTATGGCTGATTATTTAGTCCCTATGGCATACGAAATGCCTGATATCATCGTTGATCATGTAACAACTAATTCTGGAAGAAGTATTATTGGAGCTAAGGGTGCAGGTGAGGCCGGTACAGGAGGAGCTCCAGCTGTTATAATGAACGCTGTTAATAATGCGTTAAAACATCATGGAAATGAGGTTTTATCTCAGCCAATTACACCAGAAAAAATATTAAAAGCCTTAGGAAAAATATAATAAAAACATATATTTAATGTAATTTAATAATATAATAATTTCATTATTTATATAGTTTAATTTGTCTTAATATCATTTAAACTTATTGCAGTGTCTTTAAGTACATCTGTTATATCAGGCATTACTAAGGCTTCATTTTTTTCTGGTTCTGAAAGATATCGGCCCAACAATCTACTTCTATTTACAAGAAACTTACCACTTTCAACCCTGGACGCCTCCCAATTAATTAATTCTTCTAAATATCCTTTATTTTGAAGATTATCAGACAAAGTAAAAGCGTCTAAAGCTGCTTTTGTTACTCCCATACCTATATGTGGCCTTGCTGTAAATGCTGCGTCACCAATAGTAATTACTCTTTTGTTTAACATCTTATCGCTTTCAAGATCAAAAATTGGCTGAATTAAGGGCTGTGAAGTTTTTAATACTAATTCGGTTAATTGAGGTGGAAGTTTGTTTTCGGCTTCCTTAAACAAATCTTGGACTATCTCATTACGTATTTCATTTGGAGGAATACCATCTACAAATTGTTGACCAGATTTACCTAACAATAAGGTATCTAATTTTTTTGTATTTGCAGGTTTGTACCATATCCAATTAATTCTTCTATTCCCTATCTTGAATGGATCTTTGCCTTCTCCTGCAATAGGATAAGCTGCAATTTGCTGGTTATTAGGTAAAACTACAATAAAATAGTTGGAAAGCATTTCTAAAGACTTTTTAGATAGTTGATCTTCATATACTACGCCTCGCCATCCAACATATCCCGCATACTGAGGAGATGCTGTGCTATCAACATAGTGTCTGAGTTCTGACTTAATCCCATTAGCAATTATTACTAAATCAGACTGTTTTTCTTTTTTATTATTAAAAACTGCAGTTACTTTTTCTTTTCCGTGATGAATCTCAGTACAGTCGTCACCCATAAAATAATTTTTATTATCAATTTTTTCTCTGAGTATAGAAAATAAATATTGCCAACTTGTATAGACTTGTGGGTAGTCGTAACTAGCTATAATTTTACCTTTTTGGTCCAACGAAATTCTTGACTTTGCACTAGTACCCAAAACATTATTATTCCCAGTAGATTTAAAAACTAAGTCAGCTAACTCGTCATATGTAGCTATTCCAGCTCCTCGCCCTGATAATGGAACAGGGACCTTTTCGTGAATAGAAATATCCCATCCTTTTTTACGTAAAGCATTACCAGCAAACAATCCAGCCATAGAGCCGCCAATTATTGTAGCAGAATGGGTCATGCTTGCTTTATTTTATTGCCATAGGGTTTATTGGTGATCCAACAGCTTTAGTGATTGGCAGAGGAGGCGCACAGAAAAAGAATTCAAAGACTTTATCATTACTACAATCTGCAGCTAAATCTCTTAAATAAAATATTTCACCCATAGTTATACCAATCATAGGAATTACAACCCAATGCCATGGTTGCTGGGCATCTTTAGTCTCATTTGGTCTAACTTCACAGCCCCATGTGTCAGTACAAATGGCTGCTATTTCTTTATCATAAATCCATTCTGCAGTGTCAAAGGCTAATCCTGGAGCATCGCCTCCAGCATATCCTCCCCATTCACCACAATCTAATCTTTGTTCCATTTGACCGGTTCTAACAATAACAAAATCACCTTGCTTTATTTCAACATTTTGAGATTTTGCACATTCATCTAGATCTTCTGACGTTATGGCTATTCCATCTTCAAAAAAATCAACTCCTGCCCATCTTGCAACATCTAATAATACACCTCTTCCAGCCATCTCAGCTCTAACTTTTTCTATGCCATTCTTTTGGGCACCATCACTGTCGACTAATTTTGCATCATATCCATTCCACATATAATCATCATAAAAAATATGAGCCAATGCATCCCATTGAGTTGCACATTGAAGTGGTAAAGAGATCATATCGTCAGCATATCTCAATCCAAAATCATCAAATCTACCTGCAACTGCATCTGTACCTGTAGCTAGCATTAAGTGAATTGGATTAAATCTGTTACCCCAGCTTCCTTTTTGAGGACCATGTCTGTCAAAATTTAATCCTAAACTAAAACGCTTTCCCTTTTTTATAAGCTTACTGGCGTCTACGACTTTTTCAGGAGTTATAAAGTTTAAAGTTCCAATTTCATCATCTGGCCCCCAGCGTCCCCAATTCTTAAGTTTTTCAGCTGTTTTTCTTAAATGTTTAATATCAAACATTTTTTCATCATACTTATGAGGCATTTAATTCTCCCTTAAATAATTTTTTAATCAGATGTGGCGTAATTTAACTCAACTTTAACACCATCAGGATCATCTATAAACAGCTGTTCAAGTGGAAACCCAGGAACTTTTCTATGTGTATATTCCATAGAAATTTTGTCTAATTTAGATTTCATTCCTTCAATGTCGTCAGCATTAAAAGCAACATGATCAATTGCACCAGAACCAGACTTAACATCATCTTTTTTACCTATGTAATAGTCTTGACCAGTATCCTGTTTTCTCATTGCTAAGTGGATACAAGCTGCTTTTTTATTTTCTTTTAGATAAAGCCAATATCCTTTAAAAGGAAAGTCTGGTCTGTATCCAACTTCTAACCCCAAAATATCTACATAGAAATCTTTCGTTTTGTCTACGTCATCTGCAAGTATCAAAACATGTTCAAATGTCTTCAATGCCATTATATTTCCTTTCTTAATTAATTTAAAAAATTGAGAATAGCTTCATTTACTAAATCTGATGCTTCTATATTGAGAATATGAGCTGCGCCAGGAATGCAAATATATTTACTATTAGGAGTAAGATGAGACATTTCTTCCATAGCCATAGCTGGAGCTCCCATATCATTCTCACCTGATATATATAACATTTCTTTATTTATAGTTGATAAGTCTTTCAAATAATCAAGTGTTTTTATAGCCTCACAACAACCAACGTAACCATTTGTAGAAGTGTTACTTATCATATTTTTAGACATATTGATCATCTCATCGTTAGCAGAATTATTATTAAAATCTTCGCTGTACCATCTCTCAATGGAGCCATCAACTACTCCACTAGTACCTTTGTCTTTAACTACGCTAATTCTTTGATCCCAAGTTTCTTTCATTGGGGGTGGCATGTCAGCTCTTGCCGCACAGCAAATAATTTTATTAAATCTATTTTGTTGTTTTAAAGCTAATCCTAACGATGTCATTCCACCAATTGAAAGTCCTACAAAATGAGCTTTCTCAATTTCAAGTTCATCTAAAATTGTAATTACATCACCTTCAAGCATTTCAAAAGAATATGGTCCTTCAACAGGGCTACTTTTACCATGACCTCTTTTATCATAACGTATTACACAAAATTTATTCTTTAATGCCTCAACCTGAAGATCCCACATGCGTGTATCAGCTCCTAAAGAATTCGATAGGATTACTTTTGGTAAATTTTTATCGCCATCTATTTTAACATTTAAAAAATTACCATTTTCTATTGAAACATTTTGCATAATATATCCTACTCAGCAGCAATCTTAATATTATCATTTATTTTAGGCATTACTTTTTCTGCCATTAACTCCATAGATTTTTTTGCTAAATCAACATCTGCCCAATCGTGACCTGCGTATAATAAGGTTCCAAAATCACCAACTTCTTCTCTAAATTCTAGTATTTTGTCAGCAACTTCGTCAGCAGATCCATATAAAATTAATTTATTACAGATATCTTCCAATTTTAAATCACTATCTGCCATGTTTTGATCTTCTTTAAATAAATTAGCTCTGCCATGCTTCAACATTTTTGTAAGCAGTTGTTTATAATAAAAAACATAGGGGCTACCATTTCCTAAAGCATATTCCTTTGCTTTATTTCTATCTTCACAAACAAAAATAGATTTAGCAACTCTCCAATTTTTTGAATCTACCTCTAACCCACTTTCTTCACAGCCTTGAACATAGCTAGGCCAATGAGTTTTTGCCCACTTTGGTAATAAAAAGTTAGCAGATATAGGTTGCCAGCCACGTGCAGCTGCTGCCACTAGGCCTTTTGAAAAGGGTGCAACAACAGTACAAATTATTGGAGGGTAGGGCTTTTGCAGAGGCTTTTGCATTATTCCCTGACCAATTTCAGTCATTTGTGTTCTTTCAGTTGAAATATTCCAGTATTTTCCCTTGATATTGTATGGTGCATCTCTTTTCCAGATTTCTAAAACCATATCAATACATTCAACAAACATTTCATTTCTATTTTTATCAAGATTTCCAAAGACTTCTGCGTCTGAAGCAAGGCCTCCAGGACTAATACCAAAATTCAAACGACCATCGAGCATATGGTCTAACATTGCAATTTGTCCTGCAATAGCTGCAGGATGAGAGTTAGGCATATTTACAGTGCCTGTTCCTAGCCTTATATTCTTTGTGCAAGAGGCAATCGAAGCTATGAATAGTGCACTTGAAGTTATATTTTCTGCAGCATCTGTAACGTGTTCACCACAATATGCTTCTGAAAAACCTAATCTATCTGCTAATAAAAAAGCATGCCTGTCCTCTAATAAAGATTTTTTGTAATCTTTATCGATCGGGTGTATAGGCATAGTAAAAAATCCAACATCCATTTTAAAAACCTCCAATAAAATTATAACATAAAATATTGATCAAAAAATATTAAATGATTATTTTTTATGAAGTCTATCAGAAAGTATGATTTAATTATCTTATATATTTAGGTAAAGTTAAATTAAGATAATTGGGGGAATTGCCTTGTCAAAGATTATAGGTTCAATAGGCCTTGGCGCTATGGGCGGCGAATATGCAAAGCATTTACTTGAAAATAATTTCAAAGTTTTTGGTATTGATCCAGATAAAAAAAACTCGAGTTCTTTTACATTATATGGAGGTATATTATTAAATAATATCAATGATTTACTTGAAAAAAGTAATGTGATTATATTAAGTTTGCCAACCGTTCCTATTTTTCATAATGTTATAAATGAAATAGAAAATTGTAATTATTTCACAGATCCAAAAGTCATTATTGACATGAATACAATATCTCTGGAAGACAAATTAGACGCCAAAAATAAATTAGAAAAACTAAATATTTTCTTTATAGATGCGCCTGTGAGTGGTACCGGAGCACAAGCCAAAACAAAAGATCTTGTTGTAATGTCAAGTGGAAGTGAAAAGATAATTGATGACTGTAAAGATATTTTTGACAGTTTTGCTAGGAAAAATATCTTTGTTGGTGAATTTGGTAACGGCATTAAGTTTAAAATTTTAGCTAATCTATTAGTAACAGTTCATAATACAGTAACTGCAGAAGCTTTATTATTAGGCCAAAAGGTGGGGCTAGATAGCCAAAAGATTTATGAAGTACTTAATGAAGGAGCTGCAACATCTGTCATGCTGGATAAAAGGATGCCATTGATGATAAGTGAAGATTATGAACCTGCAACTGCTTCTATGAGAATATTTCTAAAAGATATTGATGTTATCAGTAATTTTTTAAAACATAATAGCATGATTTCTCCAACTTTTGACGCTGCTGCTGCTTTGTATAATCAATCTAAAGATAATATTCCAATAACATATGATACTGCTGCAATTTTTGAACAACTAAAAATTAATAATAAATAGGGGATTATTATGAAAACAGAAATAAAACTTCCAGAGATAAAAACATTATCAAGAGAAGATATGGATAAAAGAATTGCATTTTTTTCCAATCAGAGTGGTTCTAAATTAGGTTTGCCAGATAGTAAACTTCCAGAATGCACTAGAGAATTAATTAATATTATTGGATTTGAGCCACCAAAGGGTGATAGCAAGCACGTATCACCGCTTGGTAATGATAATGCACAGATGCCTGCTATAAATATATCTGAAGGCTTTAATCTTGGTTTTTGTAGATGTAAACCTGGAAAGGGTCCTTTGATGCATAATCATGACACTAATGAAACTTTTATGCCAATAACAGGCAAATGGAGATGTGAGTGGAATGAAGGTGATGAACTTGAGCACGTAGATCTCGGCCCATGTGATGTAATATCATTCCCACCTGGTTGTTCTAGGCGTTTTATGAATGTAACAGAAGGTGAAGATGATAAGGATCATCTCTTGCTTGTAGTTATTGCTGGAAATGCACCCAAGGCTGAATTTACAGATTTGGCATATGAAAGAATAAAACAATTTGAGACTACCAATAACTAAATAGCATTAAGGTTTTGAAATGATCTGGGTTATATTATGTAAAGATAAGCCAAATTCTTTTAAAAAAAGAATGGATGTAATTGACGAACACAGAAAGTATTTATCAACGAATCCAATTAAAACTCTTATATCTGGTCCATTGACTAATGAAGCAGGCGATATAATGAATGGTTCTTTTTTTATGGTAGAAGCTGAAACTATTCAAGAAATAAAAGATTTTCAGATTAATGATCCAATATATAAAGCTGGCGTATGGGATGAAATTACAATTTCACCCTTTAATAAGAGAGTAGATAATTTGTCTAATAATTTGAATTGAGGGTGTGATGAAAAAAAAATTTATAGATTTGTCAGTAAGTTTGCAACAGGGAATAAAATCTGATCCTGACTTTATGTTACCGAAGGTTAAATATCATCATCATCAAGAAACAGCTGAGGAAATGACAAGCTTTTTTCCTGGATTAAAACAATCAGATTTGCCAGGAGGCGAAGGTTGGGCTATGGAAACAATAACTGTTAGCACACATAACGGCACACATATGGATGCCCCATATCATTATCATTCTACTATGAATAATGGAGAAAGAGCTGTTACAATAGATGAGATACCATTAGAATGGTGTTTTAGTGATGGTGTTAAGTTAGATTTGCGCTCTTATGATGATGGTTATGTTTTAACAAAAAACGATTTAAGTGCGGAATTAAAAAAAATTAAATATACCTTAAAATCTCTTGATATTGTTTTAGTTAATACTTCTGCTGGTGAAAGATACGGACAAGATGATTTTTTATCGAAGGGGTGTGGCATCGGAAAAGAAGCAACACTTTTTTTACTTGATCAAGGAGTAAGAGTTACTGGGACTGATGCTTGGAGTTGGGATGCACCTTTTATTCATACTGCAGAAAAATATAAAATAAGTAAAGATCCTTCAATTATTTGGGAAGGACACAGAGCAGGAATGGTTACGGGCTACTCACATATTGAAAAGTTAGCTAATTTAGATAAATTGCCAGATTTTGGTTTTACTGTATCTGCATTTCCATTTAAAATAAAGAATGGTTCAGCAGGATTTGTCAGAGTAGTAGCTATATTGAATTAACGTTTAATTCACTCTTAATCTTTTTATTCCATCATATATTACGTAAGTTAATATTAACAATAAAATTAATCCGATATATTGCTCAAAAAAATAACTAATATTTTTTTCTGAAAATATCATCAATGACCTTCTTAAATTTTCATCTGCCATTGGACCTAAAATAACCCCCAAAACTGCAGGCGCAGTAGGGTACTTTGACATAGTAAGAAAATAACCAAAAATTCCTGCATAAAACATTACCCATAAATCTGATAAATTAAGTCTGGCTGCATATGCCCCTAAAATACAAACTGGTATAATTAATGGCAGTAAAAACCCTCTGCTTAGGGAGAATAATTTAATACATGGTTTTATTAAAGCTATTGCCATAGCATACATAAAAAAGTTAGCAACTAACAAAACAGCATAGATAAAATATACCAGGCCAGGATGATCAATTTGAATTGTTGGGCCTACTACTACATTTTTCATTGTTAAAGCAGCAAGCAAAGCTGCAGCTGCGGCATTTCCAGGAATTCCTAATGCTAAAGTAGGCAACATTGATCCACCTATATTAGCATTGTTAGCAACTTCAGCACAAACTATTGCCTCATAACTTCCTTTTCCCCACTTATCTTTTTCACTTTTTGATGCTTGTTTTCTTCCTATGTCATATGAAAGAAATGACGCAACATTTGCACCTGCACCTGGAAGTGCACCAATAAACGTACCAATTAAGCCTGACCTAAATGCAGTAAAAATGTATTTTTTTAAGATAGAGAAAGGTAAAAAAAGTTTTCCAATAGATTTAGGAATAGGTGACTTTTCCTCATTAGGTAAAGTCTTAATTATTTCACAAATTCCAAATAAACCTATTAAAATTGGGATATAACTAAAGCCATCATAGAGATTTGGATTGTCAAAAGTATATCTTTCAACACCATAAATTGGATCTATTCCAACCATAGCAATCAAAATTCCAATAAAGCCTACTATCCATCCTTTTATAGGGAGCTCTCCAGAACACATAGTTCCACAAACTGAAATTCCAATAATTGCCAGTAAGAACATCTCCCAAGACTTAAATTTTAATGCGATGGCAATGAGGAAGGGCATTAAAAAAATTAAAAGTAGTATACCTACCCAATTACCTATAAAGGATCCAAAAATTGAAGTGCCAAGAGCAGTGCCAGCTTCACCTTTTTTTGCTAAAGCATGACCTTCTATCATTGTTGGAACAGCGTCGGGTGTACCAGGAATATTTATTAGAATAGCTGATATAGCACCACCAAATACAGACCCTGTATAAACACCTAACATAAAACAGATCGCAACGTCTTGACTCATGGTAGATGTAAAACCTATTAATAGCGCCATAGCCATTGTTGTTGATAATCCAGGCAATGCACCCCAGATAATTCCAAGTGAAACGCCTGTAATTATTATTAATAAAAGAAATGGCTGAAAAACACTTAATAGAGTCTCATAAATCATTTAACTACCTGGTAATGGAATATTAAAAAAATTAGTAAAACTTAATGATAAAAATATAGACCAAACTAATGAGATTATTATACAGTTGATAATTTTAGTTTTCCAATAAATGAATAGAAATAAAGTAGTAAAGATGAAGGTAAAAAAAAGGAAAGGACCAATATTTAAGGACAAACTATAAATATTTAAATCGTAAGAAAATGTAAAATTTGTTAGTAAAAAAATATAAATAAATAGTATAATAGGAGATATTAAGTTTTTAATATAAGGCACTGATTTTAATGTACTTACTTCATCTTTTATGTTTAAAGATTTTACTCCATTTTTAAAAATTAGTAATAACATTACTAATATAGAAATTGAAAATATAATAGGTAACAATGAAGGAGCAGTTAAAAAATTATTATCAGGAATATTAATTTTCAAAGATTCAAATAAAAACCAAATTATAACTAAAACAAGAAATAGAGATGAAATAATTTCGATGATAGGAGCAGCTTTACCTGCTCCTTCATCTTCAGATATATATTTTCTTTTATTTAAATTTTCTTCCATAAACTAAATTTTAATAGGTTTATATCCTTTTGGTGGCCACCATTTTTCAAAATTATCGGGTGTAGGCAGCCCTAACTCAGTATTATTTTTAACTTTTTTGCCCATTTGATCTGCATATTTGTTAAAAGTATGTACAGTCATTGTTTCAAGTTGTGCTGCTCTCTTATCAGCATCTTCTCCAAACTTAACATCTATGTCAAAAAACTTTTTCTTTGCAATCGACATAAATTTATCAGATGCCACAGCTTTCTTATATTCTGCAGCTACCATTTTAATAACTTCTGCAGG
The DNA here is from genome assembly GCA_902533225.1 of uncultured SAR116 cluster alpha proteobacterium. Classification (GTDB taxonomy): domain Bacteria; phylum Pseudomonadota; class Alphaproteobacteria; order Puniceispirillales; family Marisalimonadaceae; genus Marisalimonas. The sequence continues at coordinate 29,367 of CACALC010000008.1, forward strand.
TGTATCTCTTTGCATAATTAAGTTATAGCAACCTCCAAATGGTAAAAATGGTTTTGTTGAAGGTAAAATTGATCCAATAGATGGTAATGTGATTCCATCAACTTTTATGTCACTTCTTCCAGTTTGTTGAAGGTTTCTTAGCTTTCCAGCTCTCACTAAGCTTATATGTTCATGAACACCACCGCCAGCAATGTCAGTCTCACCTTGAAGTCCTGCAAGGGTAGCTTTTTTACCCCCTTTATACGGAACAAACTTTAAACGTATGTCAGCAGCATCACTTACCAATAAAGCCAATTCATGCCATAAACCACCGGTTCCTGAGGTTGAAATAGATATTTTACCAGGATTTTTCTTGGCTGCTTTAACTACATCGTCAAAAGTTTTATATGGTGAATCCGGTCTAACTGACCAACTAGCTAAGGAATTTGCTGCTTGCATAAACACCCAATTTTCCCAAGGCAATTGATCAGCAGGCATGTGACCCATAACTCTAACAAACTTGTTATAGTTAGCTGCACCTAAAATGGTGTAACCGTCAGATTTTTGTGCAGAAACATATTTTGTTGCAATTCCTCCAACTGCTCCAGGTTTATTAATAGCTTTAATATTCCAACCAGTGTTTTTAGCCATTTCGTCGACTAACACCCTTGTAATGGTATCTGTACCACCACCGGCACCATACATAATGACGACAGTAATTGGTTTAGAAGGCCAATTTGATGCTGAAGCAATTGACGATGACAAACCTATTTCTAAAGCAACAAAAGTAGCTCCGGCTCCTTTTAAAACACTTCTTCTAGAAATATTATTATTATTTATTTTCATTTTAACCTCCCTATTTATTGTAGATAGCTAAATATGCTATTAAATAAATACCAAATAATTAAACAATAAATTCTTATGGGATCGATAAGAATTACTGATAATGCTAATTAGAAAAAATAATACCAGCTAATTTTTGAGTAATTTTCAGTGATATTGGTCTTACTAAAATAATAACGGGAAAAGCTGCCAATGCAGCGTAAAGCCAGTTTTTTGGCCAAACATTAAAAAAAATATTAATATCAGAAATAGCTAAAAAAGTTACTAAAGCACTTATAAACATAGTAATTAAAATTCCAGAAATAAAAGTTGAAAAATAAAATAAAAAATTTTCTTTCATAATTATTTGTCCTTAAAACATAAAAGACGATCAAAATGATCGTCTTTTATATGATATAAATGTTAAGTTAATTAACCACCAATTTTATAACGTACTGGAAATTTATGTCCTGTTTTTTCAATTTCCTCTATGTATGCATTCATTAGAGCAGCTCCATCAATTCCATATTCTTTTGTAATATCTTGCGCTCTAGTATTTGGCCAATCTTTAATAACATTTGCCCAAATTTTTTGTTGGTCTAATGGCAAGTATGTAACAGCGTCATTAATGCCTTTTTTCTTTCCAAACTTAACAAGATCTTCTAAACCTTTTTGATATCTTGCCTGAGCGTCTTTAACTGCTGCTAATTCATAAACTTTTGCTTCCTCAAGAACAATTTTAGCAACTTCAGGTGGTAATTTATTTAAAGTATCAAGGTTTATAGTTGTAATATTAACTGCCATTGCCCCAAAACCCATCACTTTCCAGTAAGGCGCAACTTCATAAAATTTAAATCCACCTGCTTGAGCAGATGGAAAAATAATATTTCCTTCACCAACTCCAGTAGCTAAATCGTTGTACAGAGTAGGTAGTGTTGAAGTAACTGGCACAGCGCCAAATAATGAAACCCATGGTAAATTTGGACCAGCAGCAACGATTTTCACTCCCTTTAAATCATTTGCTTTGCTCCATGGTTTAACAGTACCAATGCCATAATCATCCCAACCTGTCATACCAAGGAATTTTTGATTGTATTTTTTTTCTAACATTTCAGTTAATGCAGGAAATTTTTTTATAACTTTATGTTTAACTGCCCATGTAGTTTCAAGATTTTGAGCTGTAAAAGGTAAAAAGTAGTCAAAATTCCATGGTAAAAGTTTTGATGCTTCAAAGCATACGCAATATGAGCCTATATCTAATAAACCCTTTTCTACAGCTTCTAATGTTTCATGAACTTTCGCAATTTTACCCGCATAAGCCTCTATGATCTTGATTTTATGATTTGTTTCCGCTGCAACTCTTTTTTTTATGTTTGGTACTAAAACTTTTTCCATATTAGTAACATAAGCAGTAGGTTTTGCAGGATGTCCTGAACCAACTCTTAAAAGTACTGTATCTGCAAAAGATGCTGATATCATTAAACCACTAGCTAAGATACTTATTGGTATAATTTTTTTTAAATTTTTAATCATTAAATCTCCCCCCTTATTAAAATAAAATTTAAATACTAACTAGTATCTATTTAAAATCAAGAATTTTAGAATGACTTTTAAAATAATAATCCTTATAAAATTTAAGATGTTTTTTTTCTAAGTATAGATAAAGCAAGAGTTAAGACATTTTTGATATTTTTGTTTTTTTCTCCATTAGCAAGTCCAGATACAGCATAATCAAGTTGTGAAATAATGTAATTCGCAACAAAATTTGAAGTTAATGGAAGAGAAAATTCTCCTTTTGATTTAGCCTTTTTAATCCATAGTTCAAAGACTAAATGTCTTTCTTTCAAAATGATATCTATCTGTTCTTGTGTTTTTTTACCAAATTTTTTTCGTGATTGACGAAATTTAGCAAGAAGACAACCATTTTCTTTTTGTTCTTTATCTTTGTTTTCAATTATATATGCCACCAAAAGGTCTAATGTTTCATCAAAAGTTTTTTCTAAATTTAATATATCTAATATTTGTTGTATTAATGAGTTTTTATATAGAAGTAATGCTGATTTCATTAGACCATCTTCACCTCCAAATTCACGATAAAAACCTGGTTTTGAAATTTTAGCTTTATAACAAATTTCATTTAATGACACATTTGTTGGACCATGTGACCAGTAGTTACTCATTGCAATTTTTTTAATTTTTTCCAAATCTATTGTTTTTGGACGACCTTTTTTTTTTATAATTTTCTGATTATTCATAATAAAATACTGATTGGTATTATAATCTTGTTAAAATTTAACTTAAATGGTATTTGAATTAAATCAAGAAATTTATATCGTTACTATTGATTCACAAAGCTCATTAAAATAATTCTGATATTTGGAGGTGCTCAATAATGAAAGATAAGTATATATCAACAAAACTTTTTATTAACGGATACTGGGTTGATTCAGTAAAAAATGAAACAATAGAGATTCATAATCCAGCCACCGAAGATTATATCGGTACTGTCTCTCATGCAAGGAAGGAAGATTTGGATTTAGCCCTTAATTCAGCACAAAAGGGATTTTTGACTTGGAAAAATTTTTCGGCTCTTGAAAGATCAAAAATAATGAGAAAAGCTGCTGATATTTTAAAATCAAGAACTAAAGATATTTCAAAATTAATGACTATTGAGTCTGGAAAACCAATTGCAGACGCTGAAATTGAATTGGGCATGGGCATTGACCAAATAGAGTGGTTTGCAGAAGAAGGGAGGAGGGCATATGGAAGAATAATTCCATCAAGATTAAAGGCTGTAAATCAATTTGTATTTAAGGAACCAGTGGGTGTAGTTGCAGCATTTACACCATGGAATTGGCCAGTTCAACAAACTGCAAGAAAAATTGCACCCGCACTAGCTTCTGGATGTAGTATTATAGTTAAAGGCCCTGAAGAAACTCCTACAAGTACAGCAGAGTTTGTTAAAGCTTTTGATGAGGCTGGAATTCCTAAAGGAACATTAAACCTTGTTTTTGGAATTCCTTCTGAAATTTCAGAATATCTAATTCCTCATCCAATTGTTAAAAAAGTAACATTTACTGGCTCAACACAAGTAGGAAAGCAGCTTATGTCTTTAGCTGGTCGTTATATGAAAAAGGTTACTATGGAGCTAGGTGGACATTCACCTGCAATTATTTGTGAAGATGCAAATATAGAGACTGCTGCTAATATTTTAGTAGGGACTAAATTTAGAAATGCAGGGCAAATTTGTATTTCACCCTCACGTTTTTTAGTACACAAAAAAGTATATGAAAAGTTCCTAAATCTTTTTGTTGCAAAAGTTCGATCAATTAAAGTTGGCAACGGTCTTGAAGACGATATAAAAATGGGACCATTAATTCATGAAAGACGTCTACAAACTATTGAGAAACTAGTTAAAGATGCTGTTGATCGGGGAGCAAATATAGTTACTGGTGGAAAGAGGATTGGAAATAAAGGGTATTTTTTCGAACCAACAGTTTTAACTGAGGTTTCTAAAGACTCAAAACTTATGAATGAAGAACCATTTGGACCTTTAGCTCCTATTTTATCTTTCGACCACTTGGATGATGCTTTGGATGAAGCTAATCGTCTAGAGTATGGACTTGCTGCTTATGTTTACACAAATAATCTTAAATTAGCTCAAGAATTAGGATCTAACATAGAAAGTGGACAGATATCTATAAATCATCATGGTTTAGGTTTGGTTGAAAATCCATTTGGAGGTGTAAAGGGATCAGGTGTTGGTTCTGAAATGGGTGCTGAAGGTATTGAACCTTATTTAAATGTAAAGTTTATATCTCAAGTTGGTTTATGAAAAAGACGACCTAAATAATTAAGTCGTCTTTGAATTTTAAATTATAATAAATTTAGCCACCAATTTTATAGCGAACAGGGAATTTATGGCCAGTCTTTTCCATTTCCTCCATGTAAGCATTCATAAGAGCGGCACCGTCCATTCCATAGTCTTTAGTAATATCTTTAGCTCTTGAATTTGGCCAATCTTTAATAGTTTCAGCCCAAATCTTCTGTTGCTCAATCGGTAAATAAGTTACAGCATCATTAATACCTTTCTTCTTACCTAACTTAACTAAATCAGTTAAACCTTTTTGATATCTTCTCTGACCATCTTTAACTGCTGCCTTTTCATAATTAACAGCCTCTTCCATAATAATTTTAACTATTTCAGGAGGTAGTTTTTTCATGGTGTCTAAATTTATAGTTGTGATTGTTTGAGCCATTGCTCCAAAACCAATAACTTTCCAATACGGAGCTTGCTCATAAAACTTAAATCCTCCAGCATGAGCTGATGGAAAAATAATAACACCTTTCGCAACACCAGTCGCCAAGTCATTATACATAGTTGGAAGTGTAGATGTAACTGGAATAGAACCAAACAATGATACCCAAGGTAAGTTTGGTCCAGCAGCTATAACTTTTACTCCTTTAAGTTCATTTGCTTTTTGCCATTGTTTAACAGTACCAATTCCATAATCGTCAAACCCTTGCATGGCAATAAACTTTTGATTGTACTTATCTTCAAGCATTTTTGTTAAAGTAGGGAACTGTTTTAAAATTTTATGCTTAACTGCCCAATTAGTTTCTAAATTGGTTGTAGTAAAAGGAACAAAATAATCAAAGTTCCAAGGTAATAGTTTTGCAGTTTCAAAGCATACACAATATGAACCTATGTCTAAAAGCCCTTTTTCAACGGCCTCTAATGTTTCGTGAACCTTTGCAATTTTACCAGCATAAGCTTCAATTATTCTAACTTTATGATTTGTTTCAGCTTTTACTCTTTTTTTAATATTTGGAACTAAAACTTTTTCCATATTAGTTACATAAGCAGTTGGCTTTGACGGATGACCAGATCCAACCCTTAATGTAAATGTATCTGCCATTGAAGCAGTTGCTATTATACCTGTAGCTAAAATGCTAAGTGGAATAGCTTTTTTAAAATACCTAATCATAATTTCCTCCTTAGGTAGTGTTAAGTTTAGTATTTAACCCCGTGTTTTTACTAAACAAATTGCGTTGGCCAGCTAGCTAATTCAGGAATGAATGCTACTAAAAGCATTACTATTAACATCATTATCCAATAAGGAATAGATCCTCTAAAAATTGAACCAAGAGATACATTATCCCCGCCTGCAGCCAAAACCCCCTTGACTGTATAAACTATAAGACCAAATGGTGGCGTAAGTAAACCTGCTTCTATAGCTAATATTCCAAAAATAGCAAAAGCGTATGGATTCATATCACCAGCTAACAAAATAAATAATGGAACAGTTAATAAGATGATTGATACTGAGTCCAAAAGCATGCCAAGTATTAGCCAAATTACTACCATCATAACCAAAATCATGTATTCATTTAGTCCAACAGATGACATTGCATCGACGATGACTGAGTCAATGTCTGACAAAGAAAGAAATCTAGAGTACATACCTGCAGTTATTAGAAGTATCATAATTGGCGCAGATGTTTTACCTGCATCAATAACGGAATCAACAATACCGTTCCACTTCATACCTTTACATAACGCTATAATAAAGCTTGCCAAAGCTCCCATGCCTGCAGCTTCAGTTGGTGTAAAAATACCACCCCAAATACCTCCTAGAACTACAAATATTAATCCTAAAATTGACATTCCAGAAAAAAACTGTTCTCTGGTTATTGATGCAGTATCACCAATACTGTCTGGTTCAGGAGCTAATTTAGGATTTAACTTTGCCTTATAAAAATTATAAAATGCAAACATAAGCGATAAAATAATACCAGGAATTACTCCAGCGACGAATAATTTACCAATAGAATCTTCAGTTATTATTCCCCAAACAATTAGAAGAACACTTGGTGGAATTAACATTCCAAGACAAGCACTGCCTGCGATTGAACCAACTGCAAGTTTTTCATCATAGCCAGCTTTTTTCATTTGAGGCCACGCAATTCTAGAAAATGCCGCCGCCGATGCAATTGATGTACCTGTTACAGCGGCAAAAGCAGCATTACCAGTAACTGTTGCTACACCTAATCTTCCAGGTACCCCTTTAAGACCTTTATTAATAAGTGTATAAAGATCCGCTGCAGCACCACTTCTTGATAAAAAGTCACCCATAAGAACAAATAGAGGTATAGTCATAAAAATATGATCTCTAATTAGTTCATAAGCTGCACCTCCAACTTGACTCGCTGCCATATATGCATCTTCAAATATGAAATATGTGCCAACCATAGCTGTTGCACCAAGTGCAAGGGCTATATGTACACCAGAAAAGATTGCTAAAAGCATACCCATTAAAGTTAAAATCATAAGTATGTCTAAATCTATTTCCAATTTATTATCCCTTTGAAAGCTTTATTTTTTTTTTGTAAATGAATTTATGATCAGTGAAATGTATATAAAAACGACTATAATTGAAGAAAATATGATTACAGTTCTAATCGGGTAAACTGGAAATTCAATAGCACCAATACCTTGATATTCACCAATTTCCCAACCCTTTATCATATCTGTCCAACCACCTACTGCTATTCCAATAAAGAGCATTATTCCAATTACGTATGAAATTATGTTTATTATTTTTTTCCCTCTAGCTTTAAAAAAATCAAAAATCAATGTGGTTCTCAACATGGTACCTGAGGCAATTGCAAATGGAACCTGAAGAAAGACAATCGCAGGAACAGAGTTTTGGACAATTTGGTCAGCACCAAGAAAAAATCCGAAATTTCTAAAAGTAACCTCGGCAAATATCGTTAAAGCTACCAGTATAAGCCAAATTGCTGCAATTGATTGCAAATATTCTGGTACTTTTTTTAAAAAATTATTCAATTTATTCCTCGCTAATTAATACTATTAATAATAGTATCACTCTTATCAAATCATATATAGTAATAATTTATATCAGTTATTATTATTAATTAAGTTATAATTTACTTTTTTATTTAATTTTTCACTTATATTTTTGATTTCTTTTCGTATTCTTTTACTAAAAATTTCTGCAACTGGACTTAATTCTTTACTGGCAGAAGTAATTATAACGTAATCTGTTGTAAGAGGGGGGGACGTAAGTGGTGATAAGGTTCTAAAATCTCCAGACAAATCTAGATCGCATAAAGCTGCAGGCAAAATAGCACACCAGTCACTATTAGCAACTAATTCTAGTGTGCCGATCATACCATCCATTTCTAACATTTTATAAATATCAATATTATGTGTTGCAAAATATTGGTTTTGAGCAATTCTTCTAGAATTATCTGGGCCTGGTAATATTATTTTAATATTTTTAATTACTGAGAGATTTACAGGTTCCAAATGTTTAAACTCTGATTTTTTACTTGTTACTAATAAATTTATATCACTTGATACAAATTCTACATTCAATCCCGTTGGATTTTTTACAGATGGAACTATTGCAAATTCTAGTTTGTTTGATCGAACCATTTCTTCTAAAACTCCTGAATAAGCTTCAGTAATTTTAATATCAACTTTTGGATGTTCTTTAAGAAATTGTGATAATGTTATAGGTAATGCTGATCTTGTGAATGTAGGCATTAAACCACAATTAAATGTCCCAGTTAATTCTTTTTCTTCGGCCCTAACATCTATAAGAGCCTTTTCCATTAATTTCAAAATATCCAGAGAGTATTTATAAAAACTTTTACCACTTTCAGTTAATATCATTTTGCCAGGTATTCTGTTTATAAGTTTTTTACCAATGCTTAATTCTAAGTTTTGAACTAGCATTGACATACCAGATTGGGTGGCATTTAATCTTTGAGCTGCAACACTAAAAGATTTTTCTTCGACTACAGCTACAAATGCTTTCAATTGTTTTATAGAAACTGTCATTAATCCTGCGTATCAATAATATTGATGTAATTCATATAAATAAATAATTACTTATAATACATAAATCTATGTTAAAAAAAATAAATAATTAATTTCGAGAATTTATATGAATAATACAAATGTAAATGTAAACATCAAAAATATTGATAATGAAGCACTTTTAAGAAAATCTCTTGGAATGTTTTCAACTGGAATAACAATTGTCACTACAGTTGATAATAATAAAATCCCAATTGGAATGACTGTTAATAGCTTTGCATCTGTATCTCTTAATCCCCCATTAGTATTATGGAGTATTGATAAGAAACAACCAAGTTATGACATATTTTTGAATGCTAATGGATATGCCGTAAATATACTCTCCAAAAATCAAAAAGACCTATGTTTAAACTTTTCTTCACCTATCGAAAATAAATTTGATAATGTAGATTGGAATTTGAGTAAAAATGGACATCCTATTATCGATGGAACTCTTGCTTGGTTTGATTGCGTAAAATGGAATTATTATGATGGAGGAGATCATCAAATTTTAGTTGGTGAAGTTAAACTACATTACCACAAAAAAAATGAACCTTTGCTTTACTGGAATGGTAAGATTTCTTAATTGATATATTTAAAAATTTTAATATTATCAAAAAAACTTAATTTAAGAAAGATATGAGGAATAAATGGCAAAGTGGATAAAAGAAGGTAAGTCAGAAAATGAAATAATTGAGGCTGACGCAAAAGTAAGAAATACAGTAGAGTCAATTTTGGCTGACGTTAGCTCAAGAGGTGATAAGGCAGTTAGAGAATTGTCAAAAAAATTTGATAATTACTCTCCAGATAATTTTATTCTGAGTAAAGAAGAAATAGAAACTGCAATCAGCAAAGTTTCAGATAGAGATATTGAGGACATTAAATTTGCTCAAACTCAAGTCAGAAATTTTGCCAAAAAACAATTAGAATGTATAAAAGATTTAGAAGTAGAAACTTTGCCAGGTGTAATTTTAGGTCATAAAAATATACCTATGAACAGGGTTGGCTGTTATGTGCCGGGTGGTAAATATCCTATGGTAGCATCTGCTCATATGTCAGTATTAACAGCTAAAGTAGCAGGCGTGAAAGAAATCATAGCTTCTGCCCCTCCACAAGGAGGTGAGCCGCATCCAGCGATTGTTGCAGCTATGCATATGGGTGGAGCAGATAAAATTTTATGCCTTGGAGGCATTCAAGCTGTGGCAGCTATGGCTATAGGTACTGAAACAATAAATGGCGTTGATATGTTAGTTGGACCAGGTAATATGTTTGTTGCAGAAGCTAAAAGACAATTGTTTGGAAGAGTTGGCATTGATTTGTTTGCTGGACCCACTGAAACACTAATAATTGCAGATAAAACTTCTGATCCGGAAATTTGTGCAATTGACCTTTTAGGACAAGCAGAACACGGTCCTACCAGTCCTGCTATATTATTAACAGATTCAAATAAGCTTGCTATCGATACGATCAAGGAAGTTGAAAAACAGTTGAATATTTTACCAACTGCTGAAATTGCAAAGGAATCATGGAAAGAATATGGTCAAGTCATTGTTTGTGATAATATTGAAGAAATGGTTGAAGTTGCTGATGATTTAGCTTTTGAGCATGTCCAAGTAATGACAGAAGATCCTGATTATTTTCATCAAAATATGACTAATTATGGTGCCTTATTTTTGGGTTCTAGAACAAATGTGGCTTTTGGTGATAAGGTAATAGGAACAAATCATACTTTACCAACTAAAACAGCTGCAAGATACACTGGTGGTTTATGGGTAGGCAAGTTTTTAAAAACTTGTACATATCAAAAAGTTTTAACTGATGAAGCATCAGCTCTTGTTGGTGAATATTGTTCTAGGTTATGCGCGCTTGAAGGTTTTTCTGGTCACGGTGAGCAAGCTAATGTTAGAGTTAGAAGATATGGTAGAAAAAACATTGAGCCATATGCTGCAGCTGAATAGGAGAACTTATGAATTATCCAAAGTTACCAAGTTTTAGACTTGATGGTAAAAGAGCTTTAATTACTGGTGCTGGTCGTGGTATCGGAGTGGGCGCTTCCATTGCCTTGGCAGAATCTGGAGCAGATGTTACTTTGGTTTCAAGAACTGAAACCGAATTACAAGATCTAACAAAACATGTTAATAACCAAGGCTATAATGCTTCCTATGAAGTATTAGATGTAAGTATGGAAGACGAAGTATCAAATTTTATAAATAATAGTGCTCCCTTTGACATTCTCATTAATAACGCTGGCACTAACAGGCCTGCAAAATTAATTGATACCAAAATTGAAGATTTCGTTTACGTAATGTCTTTAAATGTTAGATCAGTAATTAATCTTACAAGATTAGTGGTTAAAAAAATGTTAGATAGTAATATTAAAGGTTCTATAATTAACGTTTCTTCTCAGATGGGACACGTAGGCGGTCCTAGCAGAACTACATATTGCACAAGTAAGTTTGCTATTGAGGGATTTACGAAGTCTCTAGCAGTTGAATTAGGTCCAGAAGGAATAAGGGTGAATACTATTTGTCCAACCTTTATACAAACTCCAATGACAGAACCTTTTTTAACAGATGATGATTTTAAAAAAGCAACAATTGGAATGATACCATTAGGAAGACTTGGAGAAGTAAAAGATTTAATGGGTCCATTTGTTTTTCTAGCATCTGATGCTTCTTCGTTGATGACAGGATCAAGTGTGTTAGTAGATGGTGGTTGGACTGCTAGATAGGATATTAAATACTAATCGGTACTTTAAACTTGACCTTTATTTTAACATGTTATTTTATTAGAGATTTATCTATAAAATTTATCATTTATTGGAGGACAAAATGAAGGCAGTAACACTTGGAGATGATGGAGTTGAAATAAAAGATTTACCTAATCCAGAACCTACTAATGAACAGGTATTAGTCAAAGTAAAATCTTGTGGCTTAAATAGATCCGATCTTCTTGAAACACAAGGGCAATCCTTTGGGCATACTGGTGGTGATACTAAAATTATTGGTGGAGAATTCGCTGGAGAGATTGTAGAATTAGGTGAGGGTGTCGAAGACCTAAAAGTTGGAGACAAAGTTATGTGTAGAGGAGGTTCTGGCTGGGCAGAATATGCTGTTGCAAATCATAAAAGAGCTATAAAATTTAATCCAGAGCAAATTTCATGGGAACAAGCTGCGTCAATCCAAGGTAATCTTCAAACTATGCATGATGCAATAGTTACCAACGGTAAATTTATCTCTGGTCAATCTGTTTTTATTCAAGGAGCGAGTAGTGGGGTTGGAATTATAGGGTTGCAGATTGCAAAAGCACTAGGAGCATCTTTAATTTTAGGATCATCTACAAATCAGAATAAATTATCTAAACTATCAAGCTATGGAGCAGATATTTTAATTGATACATCTAAAGAAAATTGGTTAGACAAAGTCCTAGACGTTACTGAGGGAAAAGGTGTAGATGTTTTAATAGATATGCTATCTGGTGATTTTGTAAATAAAAACATGGAAGCTACTAAAATTAATGGTCATTTAATAAATATTGGTAGACTTGCCGGTATGAATGGTAATTTTAACTATGATTTGCACGCTAAAAGACGACTTCATTATGTTGGGACTACAGGTAGAACCAGATCTATTGAAGAAAATTTAGATGTAGCTAGAGTTGCAAATAAGGACCTTTGGGATCACGTTGTTGATGGAAAAATTCGCCATGTAATTTTTAAGACATTTCGATTAAATGAAGCTAGTGATGCATTAAATATAATGAATGAAAACAAACACTTTGGTAAATTAGTATTATTACCAGATTAATAAAAAGCAAATAATAACATGGCTAAAATTAAATGTAACTTAAATATAAATGGAAAGAATAAAACTGTATATATCCATGAAGACAAACCTTTAATATTTGTTATTAGAGATGAATTGGAATTGATCGGAACAAAGTTAGGATGTGGTTTAGGTCAATGTGGAAGTTGTGCAGTTTTAATAGATGGTGAGAAAAAAAATTCCTGTAATATTTTAGCCAAAGACTATCAAAATTGTAAAATAACTACTATTGAAGGCTTACAAACTGACAAAGGTTTAAGCACTGTTCAAGAAGCTTTTAAACATTTCAATGCCGCCCAATGTGGTTATTGTACGAGTGGGATTATTATCTCTCTCTCATCAGTTTTTCTTAAGAAACATGATCCTACAAAAAAAGAAATTCTTTCTTGTCTAGAAGGACAATTATGTCGTTGTGGATCTCATGCTTCTGTTATGAAAGCTATAGACAAATTAAAAGCGAGTTAATATTTAAAATGAATAGTTTTCATTCTGGCCCAAGTATAAAATTATATGGAAAATTAAGAAATTGGTTTAATTTCGATAAAAACAATGTTTTACAAGTCTATTCTGGTAAAATTGACATTGGTCAGCATATTAGTTCAACACTTGCATTAATTTCGTCAAAAATAACTGGCATCAATTATGATCAAGTTGAGATAATTAAATTAGATACAGATATATCTCCAAATGAAGGTAAGACTGCAAGTAGTTTATCTGTTCCAGATTCTGGCTCTGCCATCAAAGCTGCATCATTGAGTTTAAGAAAAGCTTTTATGAAATACTCTTTAAAAACTTTGAATGTAAATTTTGAAGATATAGTTTTTGATAATGGAATTATTAAAGATATTAAATCTAATAGAAGTATTTCTTATTGGGATTATGCAAAAACAAATGAATTTAATGAATTAACTATTCCTGAAAAGTTTGATGAAAAAGAAATTAGAGAATTTAAATATAAAAATGATCATAAGGTAGAAATCAAAACGATTTATGACATAGTTACTGGAAAATACGAATATGTTCACGACATGATATTTCCCAAAATGCTTCATGCTAGAATTATAAGGCCACCAAATTACTTTTCAAAATTTATAAAATTTACAAATAATATAGATCAAAAAATTAACAAATTGGATATTAAGATTATAGTTAAAAATTCGTTTTTAGCTATTTTATCAACTGATGAGTATTTAGTTGTTAAGTACTTAGGTATTATTAAACAAAATATAGTTTGGGAGGAAGTTAAAAAACTTTCTGAAGATACTGTCTACAACTCTCTGAAAAATAACGATAAAGTAAGTCTTTTGGTCAAATCAGGCGGTGAAGCTTTTTATGAAAATATTCCTTCTCTTAAAGAATTTAAAGATAAGAAATATACAACTCTTACTAGTGAATACAAAAAAGGCTATCTTATGCACGGTCCCATCGGACCTTCGGCCGCTTGTGCAATTTTTACTGATAAAAAGTTTACTATTTACTCACACAGTCAAGCCTTATATGACCTAAAATTATCATGTAGTGAATACTTTAAAATAGATTCAAACAATATTACACTCAAATTTAGACCTGGCTCAGGTTGCTATGGACATAATGGAGCTGATGATGTCGCATTCGAGGCAGCAATCTTGTCTAAAGAATTTCCGGATATACATATTTTACTTAAGTGGACACGTGAAGATGAACATTGTTGGGAGCCTTATGGAAGCGCTTCCTTGAACAAGTTAACAGGAGTAATAAATGATGAAGGTAAAATAGTTTATTGGTCCAATGAGGCTTTTTCAGATACTTACATGACCAGGCCTTCAAATACAGAACTTCATAACTTTATTAGTTACAATTTAATTAATAATAATTTTACTAAACATAAATCTACCCCCAAAACTAAAGCACACATGGGTATTCATAGAAACTTAGATCCTCTCTATGATTTTGGAGAAAATAGATTAGTTAAAAATTTAGTTCATGACTTACCACTTCGTACTTCAGCCCTTAGAACTTTAGGTGCATTTTCAAATGTAATAGCACTTGAGTGTTTTTTAAATGAGTTAGCAAAAACTAAAAATATTGATCCATTTGAAATTAGAATTAACCACTTAAGAGATGAAAGAGCTATCAATGTTATAAAAAATTTAAAAGATCATATGATAATAGATATTCAAATCGGTGGTGCATACAGAGGAATAGGATTTTCAAGATATAAAAATTCTGCAGCTTATTGTGCTGTTGGTGTGGAATTAAAAGTACATGATGATTTAGAAATTAAGTTAATTAATGCTTGGATTTCTGTCGACGCTGGAGAAGTGGCTTACGAAGATGGTATTAAAGCCCAAGTAGAAGGTGGATTTATACAAGCTGCAAGTTGGAGTTTGTACGAAGAAGTTAAATTTGACACTAAAGAAATAATTTCAAAAGATTGGGATACTTATAAAATTATTGAATTTGACAATATACCAAATATAAAAACTAGTGTTATAGACCAAAAAGGATTTCCTTATTTAGGAGTAGGGGAGGTTGTTGCAGGACCTGCTGGCGCAGCCATTTCAAATGCAATAGCTGATGCTTTAGGACAAACAGTTAAAACCATGCCATTTACAAAAGAAATTATTACTAAAGAACTACTAGAAAACTAGGGGGTACTTGCTATGAATAATAAAAAACAAATAGGTTTAGCTATTGTTGGATGCGGTACAATTGGAAGAATTAGAGCTATAATGGCTAGAGACTATCCAGGAATAGGCTGGATAGGATTATGTGACATTAATAGTGATCTGGCTAATAAATTATTTGATGATTGTAAAGCAGATTTTTTTACTAAAGATTATAACGAATTATTAAAAAGAGATGAGGTTGATGCTGTTATAATAGCTACTGACGAAAATCATCACTTTGGACCTACTATGGCCGCAATAGAGGCTAGAGCATCTTTATTTATAGAAAAACCTCTTGCAACAGATTTAATTGAGTCAAGACAAGTTTTAGATGCAATTAATGCTGCTAACATTGATGCCGTTTTAGGATACACTCAAAGATTTAGAAGGAGATTTCTAGCTGTAAAACAGAAATTAAATGACAATAATATAGGAGATGTCACTTCTGTTGTAACAAGAGCTTTTATGAATAGTATGGTGCCAATTGCAACTGTCAGACGAACAAATGAGAGAAAGAATTTAACACCAATGGTAGTTTCTGGTACTCATAGCTTAGATATGTCTTTGTGGTTATTAGAAGGAAAAAATCCAAAAACTATTTTTGCACAATCTGTAGATAAAAAACTCCAAAGTCATGGAACTAAAGATGCTACTTTTGGTATTTTTACTATGGACGATGGAACAATTTTTAGTATGAATATTAGTTGGGCTCTTCCTACAGTTTGGCCTGGATCAGTATACGGACTAGAAATTGGAATAGTTGGAACTGAAGGAGTTATTGATATTGAAGATACGCATAGGGATTTAGTACTTGCAAGTACTAAACCACAAGGTCATGGATATAATCCTTCTGGTTTTGAACCCACTGCATCTAGGCACGTAGATTTTTTAACATCATATCCTCCAGGCGATATTTATAACAATCAATTATGGGGACCGATGAGAGAAGAAACTAATTCGTGGTTTCAAAGACTTTATGTTGGTTCCGATACCCCACACGCAACAGCAAATGATGGCCATAGAAATCTAGTTATGACAATGGCAATGGATGCTTCAAGTAAAATTGGAGAAAAAATTGAAATATCAGAAGATATAGAAAAGGAAATATTAAAAATTCAAGATATTTAATATATAGGTATATAAACTTGAAAGCTCTTATTTTAAAAGGACCCAACGAACCATTTATATTTGAAGATGTTCCTGATCCAATTCCTCAAAATGGAGAAGCTGTAGCAAAGGTATTAGCCTGTGGTTCTGGCTTAACGATTCAACATGTCAAATCAGGAAGAACTAAAGTAAATTTTCCAATAATTATAGGCCATGAAATTACTGCAGAGATTGTTGATTTAAGAGGCGATTGTGGTGAATTAAAAGTTGGTATGCCTGTGACTGCTTATTTTTATCTTACTTGCGGTCATTGCAAATGGTGCAAAATTAATAGAGAAACTTTATGTAATAATTTTAAAGGTTACATTGGTAGGCAGATCAATGGTGGTTACGCAGAATATATTTCTCTTCCAGCTAAGAACTTTATACCTATTCCTTTATCTATTAATTATAAAGAAAGTCCTATAGAAACTGGGATAATTTCTGATGCAATTGCAACACCTCTTAAAGTTATTAAAAAAGCAAGAATTGGCATAACTGATAAGGTAGGAGTAATTGGAGCAGGAGGTGGATTAGGTATCCATATGCTTAGAATGTTAAATCTATATAATGTTAAGACTATTGCTATTGAGACAAAACAAATTAAAGAAAAATCTTGTCGTGACTCAGGAGCTTCTGAATTCATAAATCCTAATTCAAACTCTAAAAAAGAAGTCATCGAAGATTTTACTAACAATAGTGGCCTTGATGTTATAATAGATTTTGTTTCCAGTAAAAGCTCATTAGAAATAGGAACTGAATTATTAGGAAGCGGAGGTCGTCTTGTAACTTTAGGAGGAAGTGGAGAATTTTTTAATATTGACTCAGGGAATATGTTGTTAAAAGAAATTGAAATTATTGGAAGCAGGTACTGCTCAAAACAAGAGGTAATAGATAGCTTAAATCTCGTATCACGTGGTTTAATAACACCACTTGTTACTGAAAAAGTTAGCGCTTATCAAGCTAATGATTTGCACGAAAGAATTGAAAAAGGGAACGTAATTGGAAGAGCTGGAATTATTTTTTAATTCTAAGCTTTTCATAAATTTCTTTCTTTTTAATTACCCAACCAATAGATTTTGAAATAATTTTAAGTACTGAAGCATGTTGATCTTTTCCTCTCATACTGCCAACACAATCTTCTACTATTATGGGTTTGTAGCCTCTATTACTAGCACCAAAAGTCGTTCCATAAACACAAGTATCAGTATTAACACCACATATTAATATATTTTCTATGCCTAGTATTCGGCTAATTAATTGATGGAGTTCTGTTTCATGAAAAGAATCAAAGTTCCTCTTACTTGTCACATGGATATCTCGCTTTCCTATAAGACATTCTGGTAACAAAGAAGACATAGTTCCTTCTACTCTTTCGGGTTTTTTTCTTGCTTGCGCTTGAATATTTTGAGATATGTTATTTGACTGACTCACATCAATATATGGGCTTATAAAAAAATTTTTTTTAATTTCCTCTTTTCTTCTAACAACATAGCAATGGATAATTGGAACATTATTTTTTCTCATGTTTGCAAGAAATTCTGCAGTATTTTTAATAATATTTTTTATATCATCCGAAGCAAGAGGAGAGGTGCCATGATCTTTGTCTAAGTATTCGTTTTGCATGTCTACAGTTAATACACATAAGTTAGAAAAATTAAGATTAAGTAGTGAATTCATTTTATTTTGGTAACTTTCAAGATTATTTTGTACCATTAATGTTCTCCATAGATATGAATTGTTAAAAATTATCATATCACCTATGATTGGTAGATTAACAAATTATTATAAAAAATGACAAAATCATCTTTCGAAAAAAATATTGGTATTATAGGTTTAGGAGTTTTAGGCTCTGCAATAGCTAAAAACTTTATAGATAAAAATATATCTATTAGCGGATATGATATTAATGAAAAAGTATTTGAGGGACTTGAAAGTAATAAAATTAAAGCCTATGATTCAATCGATAAAATTAGTAATAAGTGTAAATTTTTAATTACCTCCTTACCTTCTGAGACCAGTTTATTAAATATTGCTAAGTCATTGTCTGAAAATGATAAATTGATCATTATTGAAACCTCTACTTTGCCGTTAGATTGTAAGTTAGAAGCAAAAAATATTTTGCTAGAAAAGAAAATAACAATTTTTGATGCTCCTTTATCAGGTAATAGGATAGCAGCTTTAGAGGGAAAGCTATCCGCATATTTGAGCGGCTGTGATAAAAATAAAGAGGAAATTCAAAAAATTTTAGAAATTTTTTGTCAAAAAGTCACTGATGTTGGTGATTTTGGTAATGGGACAATTATGAAGTTGATTGGTAACATATTAAATTTAGTACATAACGCAGTTTCAGCAGAGGTTATAGGATTGGGCATTAAATCTGGTCTAGATCCTAAAATAATTCACGATGCAATATCAGGCACATTCTCATCATCGGGAGTTTTTGAAAATAGAGGTAAATTGATGGTTGAAGAGGATTATATTAGAGAAGGCATGAACTTTTCAACTCCAATTAAAGATTCTGCTTTCATTACTGATTTATCAAAAAAATACATGATGCCATTACCAATCTATCAAGTAGCACTTCAATATTACTATGCTGCAATTGCTCAAGGACATTTTAACAAAGATGCTGCATCTGTATTAAAAGCAATTGAGAACAACGCAAATATTAAAAGAGATTAAATTAATTTTTTATATTATTTTGCCACAATTTATACAATTGTGTGAAATCGTAGTTATCAAAATTTTTATTGAAATTTTTTAAAAGTTTATTTGTTAATTGAATATAATTATTACTGTTTTTACTTTTATTTGAAATTGATTCAATCATATCTAAGTCTTTCTTTAAATTCTTCAAATATGAATTGCCATCGAATTTATTGTTAAGAATATGATTTGGAAATCTATGTTGGCTTATAAAACTTCTTGCATTTGAAACATTAAAAGTTTCAATTAAATCATTTAAATTAATACCCATTTCCTCGCCTAAATGTCCTATTTCACACATCATTAGAAATATTCCATGACATACTGAGTTATGAAGTAGTTTCATTGAATGGCCAGAACCAACTTTGCCATAGAAAAATATATTTTGTGAAATTTTATCGAGGATGGATTTATATTGATTTAATTGGGTTTCTTTAGCGCCAACCATTAAAGTTAATGTTCCATTGTTTGCACCATTTGCACCGCCAGACATTGCAGAATCAAAATATTCAACATTTTTTTTACTAAGATATTTTTTAATTTTAATAGTTTGATCGGGCATAGATGTTGTTAAATCTAAAAAAACACTATTTTTTTTAAGTTTATATTTTTTAATTATATCAAAAATTTCATCATTTGATGGTACTACAAATAAAACTAAGTCAGATAATTCTAAAAGTTTTTCAATTTCTAGAAAATTTATATAAGTATTATTTTTTATAATTTTAGAATTATTATCATAACCATAAAGTATAATATTTTCATGACATAATCTTTTGTAGATACCTAAGCCCATTTTACCAAGGCCTACTACTGATATAATTGGATTATTCATTATTATAAAATTTTAAAGTTTTAATTTAGGATCCAACCAATCTCTTAGAGAGTCGCCTAATAAATTAAATGAAAACACTGCAATACTTACTGCTAATCCTGGATAAATAATCATCCATGCAGCGGTTCTATAGTAATCACTGTTAACTCCTGATAACATTAAGCCCCAGGAAGGAGTGGGTTCTACAACACCAAGTCCTAAATAAGAAAGACTTGCTTCCAATAAGATGGCCTGGCCAATAAAAGCAGTTAACATAATTAGAAAAGGGGCTGAAACATTGGGTAAAATATGTCTAAATATTATTCTTGACGCACTGTAACCACTTGCTTTAGCAGCATCAATATAAGGTAATGTAACTATAGTTAAAGCTTGAGCTCTAATTACTCTAGCTACTTTAGGAGTAAATGGTATTGCTATTGCAATTATAACGTTTATATCTATACCAACTACGACTGTTTTAGGAAAAATTGCTATAACTACAATAGCCAATACAACAATTGGAAAAGATAACATTAAATCTATAAATCTTTGAATTAGAAGATCTACTTTACCACCATAAAAAGCTGAAGTAGTTCCAATAATTGCGCCAACTGTGCAACCTAACATTGCAGATAAAAAACCAATAGATAATGCAGTTCTAGCACCGTAAATTAATCTAGATAGTATATCTCTTCCAAACGCGTCTGCACCTAAGAGATGTTCCCAAGAAGGTTGACCGCCACCTAAAGCAGGTGATGCTTCAAAATCAACATCTTCTGGATTAAATGGAGCAACATGGGGTGCAAAAATCGCAGCAGTAAACATTATAATAATCATAATTAATCCAATGAACCCTAGGGGTTGTTGAATTATAAAATCTAAAACAGTTCTTCTTTTTTGAATATTTAATGGTACTTCACTCATGACTGATACCTTATTCTTGGATCTAATGCAGCGTAAAATAAATCAATTATTAAGTTAATTACAACAAACGAAGTAGCAACAGTTAATACTAGACCTTGTAGTAAATTTAAATCATTTCTAACCACACTATCTACAAATAATTTACCGATGCCATTTAAATTAAAGACAGATTCTGTTACAACTAATCCACCTAATAAAAAAGCAAACTCTAAACCGATAACTGTTATAGTTGGTAATAGGGCGTTTCTCATACCATGTTTAACAATAACAATTTTTTCATATAGGCCTTTTGCTCTAGCAGTTCTAATATAGTCTTCTGATAAAACTTCAAGAATTGAAGATCTTAACATTCTAGAAACAACCGATGTGTATCTATAACCAACTGATATTGCTGGCCAAATCATCTGATTAAAGTTTGTAAGAGGGTCTACAAACAGACTTACTGTCCCTAGAGGTGGAAGTTTTCCAAAACTAAGAACTAACATTATTAAAAGCATACCTAACCAAAATGAAGGAACTGCAATTCCTCCGATTGTAATAATTCTTATAACATAATCAATAAATGTCCCTCTAAATAAAGCCGAAAGAGTACCTAAAGGAAAGGCTATTATAACAGCTAGAAACGTAGATAGAAGAGCTAATTCAAAAGATAATCCTATTCTTGCAAAAATTTCTTCGGATACAGGTTCTTCTGTCCACAAAGATATACCTAAGTCACCTCTTGGAAGACCAGACATATATTTTATAAATTGAATATGAAGAGGATCATTTAATCCTAATCTAGTTTTTTCAGCCTCAATTTGTTCTAGGGAAACTTCTCCACCTTCAGCAGTAAGTTTTAATTCTACAATATCACCAGGAACAACTCTTAAAACGAGAAAAACCAATACAGCAACAGCAAGTAAAGTGGGTATCATTAAAAGAATTCTTTTGATGGCGTATTTCAACATTTTTTAGGAAACCTTAAGAAAAAAGATCAAAATTTAAGGGCAAAGAAATTAATCTTTGCCCTTAAAATAATTATTAGTCTAAATAAACTCCACGCCAAGTGTTATTTAAAATGTGCGAGTTTGCAATAACATATCCTTTAACTTTACTATTTAAAGCTATAACCCTGTCAGTATATGTTACTGGAAGTACCCAAGCATTTTCTAATGCTTTCTTTTCAAACTGATGAACAATAGATTTTCTTTTTTCCACGTCTGTTTCGCCAGCTTGAGCATCAAACAACTTATCTAGGTCTCTATCAATATTTTTAGAATAATTAGATGCAGTTCTATCAGCAGAAATATATTTAAAATGCATTAGAGTAGGATCAGGTAAAAAAGATGGTGCCCAGTCAATTGTAGCATCAAAACCACCTTCTCTTCTAATTTTTACGAATTTAGAAGTTGGGTTAGTTATCATTTTTGGTTTTAAACCACACTTTTTCCACTCTGACATCAACCAAATAGCAATATGGTCATATGGGTGTGAAACAGCTCTGTTACTATATGTAAATTCTAAACCTTCAGCTCCTGCTTCCTTAAGCATGGCCATAGCTTTTTTTCTACTTGCATCTATGTCTTTAGTAAAACCTGGGATTTTATATAATTCTTCATCTGGCAATGCATATGTTGAGTTATATAACAAATATCCTGAAGGTCTAGGTGCAGTAAAAGTTATTTTAGCTAATTTTTTTAGACCAGCATGTCTATCAATACACATATTTATAGCTTGTCTAACTTTTTTATTCTTGAATGCTTCAGTTTTACTATTCAATGATACTACCCAAAGAGTCATAAGTGTTTTAGCTTGAAATGAAACATCGTCACCCATTTCTTTCTTTAGCATAACTCTTTCAGGAGGAGACGTTCCTCTCCATTCAGCCATGATTTGACCACCAATTAAAGGCTCACCCAATTTTTTAATTCTGTAACCTTCAGTACCATCTAAACAGTTGTCGCCATGATGAAAACCATCGTATTTAGCAGCTTTCCAGCTTTCACCTTTTGAGTGACTGGTAAATTTGTAAGGACCTGTACCATTAATATTTTTTAAATGCCACTTTGGGTCTTTAGCAATATCTTTAGCTGAGTAAATAGCGTTAAAAGGTGATGCAAAACCATCCATCATAAATGCGTCTGGTTTACTTAAATTAAACACAACAGTATTATCATCAGGTGTTTCGATTGACGAGATAGATGAAAAAAGAGCTTTTCTTACAGAAATTACACCTTTTGGTGGATTTCTAAGTCTATCATAAGTCGCCTTTACGTCAGCAGAAGTTAAAGCTGTTCCATCATGAAACTTTATACCTTTTTTAAGCTTAAAAGTATATTTAAGACCGTCTGCAGATTGATTCCAAGTATCTGCAACATCACCTTCCAATTTTGGAAATTTATTCCAATCAAAAGTTAAAAGAGTTGAGTAATGTTGTGCCACAAAATGCATCACTGCATAGGAATTCGTTCCATGCATATCATAAGTTGGCGGTTCAGCTTTTACGCCAAACTTCATTATACCACCTGTTTTAGGACACGATGCAGCTAAAGCAGCGTTTCCAGTAAAGGTGAAAGCAGCTAGAGTTAAAACTCCAACTATGCTTTTTTTAAAATTAAGCATTATTTCCTCCTAGTTAAATTAAAAATTTATTAAAAACCCCATTAATAAATCGATTGCTTACTATAATAAATAGCATTATTTTATAGTAAAATAAGTTAGAAAAAAGTTAAATTATAATATTGCATATTAAATATCATAATAAATGATATGTTAAATAATATTTACTAATTAATCGTCAATTATATGGTTTTATAAAATGACCTTCCTCAACTTTAATCAAATCAATTTTTTCAGGCTCATAGCCTATTGGCTTAACTAAACTAGGTATTTCGTCTGTCATTAAATTTAATTCTTTTTTTCGTAATTTAGGATCAGCAATTGGCACAGCTTTCATTAACTTTTTTGTATATGGATGTTTGGGATTTTCAAAAACTTGTCCTCTAGTCCCTAACTCAACAATCTCTCCTAAATACATCACAGCAACTCTATGGCAAACCCTTTCAATGACTGCCATGTCATGGCTAATGAATAAATATGACAACCCAAATTCTTCCTGTAATTCCATCATTAAGTTAACAACTTGAGCTTGGATTGATACGTCTAGTGCAGAAACTGCTTCATCTGCAATTATTAAATTAGGTTCATGTGCTAATGCACGAGCTATACCAATTCTTTGTCTTTGCCCACCTGACAGTTCATGAGGATATCTAGATGCATAATCAGAAGTTAAACCAACTTTTTTTAAAATTTCAACTGACTTTTCAGATGCACCAGTCTTATCAGTTATACCATGAACTACCATGGGTTCAGCGATAGTTTCTCCTACTGTCATTCTTGGATTAAGTGAAGCGAATGGATCTTGAAAAATCATCTGCATTTGTCGTCGAAAAGGTCTTAATTCATTAGAATTTAATGAAGTTAAATCCTGACCTTGATATAAAATGTTACCTCTATGAGGTTCAACTAACCTTAAAATACTTCTTCCTGTTGTAGATTTTCCACAACCACTTTCACCAACCAAGCCAAAAGTTTCTCCTTGTTGAAGAGAAAAATTTATACCCTCTACGGCATGTACTTGACCTTTAGTTGTTCCTATTCCTGATTTAATTAAGAATCTTGTAGTTAAATTCTTTACTTCTAATAATGGTACATCTGAAATTTTCACATTATCTTTAATTTCGATCAATTCACTTTTTTTAGAATTAGTAACATTATCACCTTCTGATCTTTTTATATCTATATTTGAAAATTTGGCCGGAAGAGATCTTCCCTTCATACTTCCTAATTTAGGCACAGCAGCTAGTAAAGCCTTTGTATATGGATGTTGAGGGTTATGAAAAATTTCATTTGCAGTACCTTCTTCTACTTTTTTACCCTTTAACATAACAACTACTCTGTCAGCCATTTCAGCAACAACACCCATGTCATGTGTTATAAAGACTACAGACATACCAATATCTATTTGAAGTTTTTTTATTAAGTCTAATATTTGTGCTTGTATAGTAACATCTAGAGCGGTCGTGGGCTCATCGGCTATTAATAGTGTAGGTTTGCAACTCAAAGCCATAGCAATCATCACACGTTGTCTCATGCCTCCAGAAAGTTGATGAGGGTATTGTGCAAGTTGCTTTTCTGGCTCAGGAATCCTTACTAATTTTAACATATCTAATGATATGTCATATGCTTCTTGTTCAGTTTTATCTTGGTGCTTAATAATAGCCTCAGAGATTTGCATTCCAATGGTAAAAACAGGATTAAGAGAGGTCATTGGTTCTTGAAAAATCATAGAAATATCATTGCCACGTATATCTCTCATATTGTTTTGATCTAATTTAGAAAGGTCTGATTTTTCTCCACTTTTTTTTATAAAATTCATTGATCCAGAATTGATTTTACCACCTGAATAATCTGTAAGTCTCATAAGAGACATAGCTGTTACAGATTTTCCAGATCCAGATTCTCCTACTATGGCAAGAGTTTCTCCTTTATTTACATGCCAAGAAACTCCATCTACTGCTCTAACAGTTTCGTGTTTCAAAGGGAAATGAACCTCTAGGTCTTCGATATCTACTAATCTTTCTTCCATAAGTTTTCCCCTTTACTTAAATCAAAATATATCAAGTTTAAATACTCTAGAACATCTTAACTCTAAATCAATTCAAAAAAATTAATTTGTAATAATGTATTTTTTTGCCTTACCCATATCTATTTCAGTTCCTAATCCAATTGTTTCCTTTATATACACTTTTCCATCCTTGATGTTCAATGGTTCCAAAACTGGATCTTCAACTAAATATTGATTAGTAATACTCAAGTCCCACTTCATTTGAGGGATAGAGGTGGCAATATTTGCTATAGCGTAGCTTGAAATACTAGTTTCTGCCACTTTGCCTGCAAGGTTAACAGAAATATTATTTTCATTTGCGTAAATTGCACAATTCATCACATCAACCATACCTCCTAATTTAATAGTTTTTAAACTTACTCCATTAGATGTACGATTATTGATTATATCATTTATATCTTTTTTAGAATGAACTCCTTCATCAGAACAAATTGGAATAGAACTTTTTGTTGTAATAGTGTTCATGAAATCTAAATCTTTTGATGGTATTGGTTGTTCAAAAAATTTAAGGCCACAATTTTTAGCTTCTAAAGCAAAATTTAGTGCGTCTTTACGAGTGTAACCTTCATTAGCATCAGCAGAAAATATGCAAGAGTTATCTACTGAAGAGATGATTTTAGCACATCTTTCCAAGTCATATTTATAACTTTTAGAAGATCCTACTTTTATTTTAAAACATGTAAATCCATTAGAGACTGCATTTTTAACATTTGATATTTCTTCATCCAAATTTAAGCCAGCAACCATTTGAATTATTGGAATATTATTCCTTTCTCTCAGCTTAAAAAATTTTTCAAATGATGTCTTCTCTTCTTTTAACATTAAATCTATTAAAGCCATCTCAAAGGCAGATAAAGTTCCTTTGTTTTCGTAAATTGGAAGTTTTTTCAAAACATTAACATCAAAAAGGTTTTTTATCTTTATACCAATTAATTGATTTTTTATAAATTTAGCGGCAGCATTCATACCCTCAACAAACTCTCCTGTCATTGTGGGTGCAGAAGATGCTTCACCCCATCCATATAAATTATTACTTGAGATTATTTTTATAAAAATATTTTGGGCATCTTGAACAGTAATTCCAGACATTTTAATAGATTTTTTTAATGGGATATTTAACGCAAAAACTTCTATGTCTTTAATCTCAAAACTATTTTTTAAGACTATATCTTTAATTTCTTCCATCTTTGGTTACTCCGCTATTACAAAGTTCTAGAAATTTTTCATTATCAATTTTCATTATATTTTTTAAAATTTCGTATGAATGCTCCCCTAGTAAAGGGGGTGATAAAGGAGAACTCAATCCTCTTTTCTTATTTATTGTCATTGGTGTGTTTAATGTTTTGAAAGTTCCACTTTTAGGGTGTTTAATATTTTGAACCATTTGATTTTCTATTGTTTGTGGGTGTTTAAGTGCCTCACTAACGCTTCTTACAATTGCAGAAGGAATGTTTGCATTAATAAATAAATCATACCAATATTCCGAAGTATTCTGCTTAAGTGAAACTTCTATTAATTTTTCAAGTTCTAATCTGTTAATTACTCTATTTTCATTTGTTTTAAATTTATCATTCAAATACCATTCTGGTTTTTTAATTAATTCTGAAAACTTTTTAAACTGTTTATCATTACCAACACTTAGAGCAATTTGTCCGTCTTTGGTCTTAAATAAATTATAAGGAACTATATTAGGGTGACCATTTCCAAATCTTCTAGATTCTTTATTAGATATTAAATTATTTGACGCAACGTTTGCTAATAAAAAAATACCAGTGTTATATAAGTTTACTTCTGTTAAAATACTTTCGTTTATATTTAATTTTTTGTTCTTAATAATTAGACCACTTAATATAGAAATAACTGCGTTTAGACCTGTTACTATATCAACGATTGCAACTCCTAATTTCATAGGTTGGCCGCTTTCTTCACCTGTAATTTTCATTAAACCTGATTCAGCTTGTAATAAAAAATCATAACCAGGAAGACCTCCTTGAGGACCAACATCTCCATAACCTGAAATAGAGTTTCTAACTATACTATCCGTATTTTTATTAAACCATTCGTCAGTTAAACCAACCTTATCCCAAAATCCAGGCTTAAAATTATCTATAACAACATCAGATTTTTTTATAAGTTCTGTAAGAATTTCAAAACCTTCTTTTGACTTAAAATCAAGTGCCAAACTTTTTTTATTTCTGTTGACACCTAAGAAGTACGCAGAAATATCTTTAGAAAAAGGGGGGGCCCCAAGCTCTTGTATCATCTCCACCTTTTGGGTTTTCAATTTTAATAATTTCAGCTCCCAGATCCCCTAAATATTGAGTGCATAGGGGACCTGCAAGAACTCTTGTAAGGTCAAGTACTTTTACTCCAGTTAATGGATAGCTTTGATTAACACTCATATCATTTTTAACTTGGTTTTACGTTGTCGTCATTATCTAATCCAGTTAAATAATCCTTAACAATTTGAGCATTTTTTTCTCTAAATTTGAAAAAGTTTGGCTTTCTTTTTTCTATAAATGCATTCATTCCTTCCATGCACTCGTCAGATCCCCATACATGAGCAAGCAACTCCATACCATGTTGCCATGATGCATATAACTCATCTGATTCTGAATTTAATGATTTTTTGGTTTGTCTAATAGTTTGACCACTATAAGTGTTTATTTGTCTCACCCATTTCATAGTCTCATCTAGTAATTGATCTTGACTGACACATTTATTAGCCAAACCAACATCTACAGCCTCTTTTCCTGTAAAAGTCCTACATAGAAAAATCATCTCTCTAGCGATCCTTTCTCCTACAATTCTTGGCAAATACTGAGTTGCTCCAACAGTAGGACAAGCTCCAACTCTAGCACCAGTTTGACCTAACACCGCTGTGTCAGAACAAATTACTAAATCACACCACAAAGCTAATTCATGACCTCCGCCCATACAAAATCCATTAACCATAGCTATAACAGGTATAGGAACTCCTCTAATTGCCATTGCTAATCCAAGCATTCTATCATTCCAATGATTTGCATTAGACCAGTTTAATCTTTTCATTGCATAAAAATCGCCACCAGCCGAAAAAGCTTCTTTTCCAGCACCTGAAAATACAATACATGTAACTGTAGTATCATTTCTTGTTTCAAGAACTGCTTCACGCATTTCGTCTAAAGTTTGTTCTCTGAATGCATTTCTAACCTCAGGTCGATTGATAGTTATCCAAACGGCATTTTCTTTTCTTTCAACTATTATTTCATTATAGTCAGTTTTCATTTTATTCTCCTTTTTAATGTTTTGAAATAATCTCTATTAGGGTGTTCATCATTTTTTTTGGATGTAAAAAAAATAATAATTTTCCATGATATCCCTCTGAAGGCTTTCCTATTGGATTTAATTCTAAATTTTGAGCAATGTCATATGTTTCATCAATATTATTAACTTCAAGTCCCAAATGGTGAAGTCCACCAAGAGGATTTTTTGACAAAAAACTATTAACAGGACTTTCTTGATTCAAAGGCTCTATCAACTCTAATTTAATATTTTTAAATTGTAACAAACTGATTTTTACTTTTTGTTTTTTTGATACTTTAATTTCACCGCGTTCAACATTAAAATTTTTTTCATAATGTCTAATAGCTTGTTCTATGTTTGGAACTACTATTCCAACGTGATCTATATTTTCTACACCTATTTTCTGTTTCAAATTACACTCCCTAAATAAAGCTACTTATAAGCACTGAATGACAAAGTCGCTCCAAGAATTATTAAGCAACTATATGTAACTGGTCTAAAAATCTTTTCCGGTAAAATTTTAAATAATAACTGTCCTGTTTTTAAACCAACGGCTAAAGGTAAAGACATTAACAAACCCAAAAACAAATAATCTTCTTCATAACCATTTATAAAATAAAAATAAGAAAAAAATGCCGCCACAGTTAAAATTACAGTACATTGTATATTTGCTTGGATTATTTTAATACTTTCATTTTGGGATAAAAAAAACAATCCTGTCAATGGACCTGTTGGAACACCAAAAAACCCAGCAAAAAAACCAATTCCACTTCCAAAAGAAACAGACGTTAAAGAATTAATTTTTCCTTTATACTTCCAGCCAGCAATAAGAATAATAGTTGCAACAATTATAAAAATTCCCATAAAAAAAGTAATGTCGGGGATTTCTCTTTTAAAAAGAAAGTATAAACCAAAATATACACCTATAAAAATACCTAAGCCATAAAGTGATACTATTTTTTTTTGTGCATTTTTAATTGCATTTGGAAGTATAAGTAATTGTCCAATCATTCCAGAAATAACAACTACATTTAATGCAGGCAAAGGTCCCATAATTAAAACAAAACCAGGTAAAAGCAAAAGGGCTCCTGCAAAACCAGTATATCCTCTTATTAAACCACCAAGAAAAGCTACCATCAAAGTGAGGATAAACTGAATAGGGGTGAAACTAGGAAGTAATTCATATATTTCTAATAAAAAACCATTAACCACTTAAAAATTCCCCAAAAATTAATGATAAAATTTTAAAATATATAATAAAAAAACTTAAATGATTTTAATCAATAATTTAAATCAGGAAAAATGATTTACATAATTTGTAAAACCTTTTTTATCAATTTTTTTGATTTAAATTATTTGTTTTTATCATTTTAAGTTTTATTTCTAATCATCTATCTTTGAATATTATTTACTATTTTTGAGGTTAAAATGACTATTAGAGATTGTATAGCACCAGATAGAAATCCAAATATTCCTGATATAGTACTTCCCAATGGATCTATAGATACTCATGTACATATATTTGAAAAAGAGTACCCTTTATTTGAAGGACGCGGATATAATCCACCCGATTCTACTTTAAATGATTTGAAACATCTTCATAAACAATTAGGTGTTAGTAGGGTAGTTTACACACAACCCTCACCATATGGTGTTGATAATTCTGCAATTTTAAAAGGCATAAAAGCAATGAATGAAGAAACACCTGGAAGAGCAAAAGGTGTATGCGCCATAACAATGGATGTAACCGATAAATTCTTAGAAGAATTAAATGATCAAGGAATAACTGGTGTAAGACTAAATATGGATAATATTGGTGGGATGCCTATAGGCTTGGATCAAATTCCAGAACTTGAAGCTAGAATTAAAGGTCTTGGTTGGCATATGGAATATTTATTTCCTGGTAAAGATATAGTTGATTTGGCTCCAATATTTAAAAAATCAACTATTCCTGTGTCAATAGCGCATTTTGCTTATCAACCTGCAGTAAATGGCATTGACTCCGAGGGTTTCAAAACTTTATTAAACCTTGTCAAAGATGGTAATACTTGGATAAAAATTTCAGGAGCTAATAGAGTTAGCAAAACTGACTTACCTCCTTATGATGATGTTATGCCTATGGCACGAGCTCTTGTCGAAGCAAACCCTGAAAATATCATGTGGGGAACTGATTGGCCACATCCTAATAAATACGAAGTGAATCCAAATGATGGAGACTTAGTTAATGCTTTTGGTGAATGGATAATTGACGAAGAGATGAGAAAAAAAATATTAGTAACAAATCCTGAAAAATTTTATTCATTTTAGAAAGTTTTTTGATATGAAAATTGCTTTGGTTACAGGTGGTGGAACAGGAATAGGTAGAGCTGCTGCTATTGAATTAAACAAAATTGATTTTGAGGTGTATGTAATAGGTAGGAGGGAAAAAGAATTAAAAGAAACATCTTCTCTTAAGACAAATAAGAACTTTGATATTGTACCAATTACAGTTGATATAACTAAAAGCGATGAAGTTAAATCGCTTTTTGAAAAAATTAAAGAAAGAAATGGTCGAATTGATTTATTATTTAACAATGCAGGCATGGGTGCACCTCGAGTACCCATAGAAGATCTTAGCGAGAATGATTGGAGAAAAACAGTTGATGTTAATTTAACAGGTTCTTTTCTATGTGCACAACAAGCTATAAAATTAATGAAAAAACAAAAACCTCAGGGCGGTAGAATCATTAATAATGGATCTGTTTCTGCTCATTCCCCACGACCTGACACTATTGCTTATACCGCGACAAAACATGCTATAAATGGGCTGACTAAATCAATTGCTCTTGATGGAAGAAATTTTAATATTTCGTGTTCACAATTAGATATTGGTAATGCAGATACTGCCATTGGCTCACGGTTTAAAACAGGAGTTCCACAAGCGAATGGTCAAAATATGATAGAACCAGTGTTTGAAGCTGAAGATTGTGGAAAAGCTATTGCTTATATTGCGTCTTTACCTTTAGGTACTAATATACTTAATATGACCATTATGGCTACTAACATGCCTTTTGTTGGAAGAGGTTAAATATGACAAATCAAGAAGAGGGAATGAAAAAAAACCTTACCAATTATGGTGATAAAGGCTTTTCCATCTTTTTAAGAAAGGCATTTATAAAAGGTCTCGGTTACTCTGACGAAATGTTAGATAAAAAAATCATTGGAATAACAAATACTTTTAGTGATTATAATCCCTGCCACGGTAACGTTCCGGATTTAATTAAGAGTGTTAAAACGGGAGTTTTATCTAACGGAGCTATTCCATTAGAGTTTCCAACTATAACTATCCATGAATCTTTCGCAAATCCAACGTCAATGTATTTAAGAAATTTAATGTCAATAGATACTGAGGAAATGTTAAGAGCACAACCAATGGATGCTTGTGTACTTATAGGAGGTTGTGACAAAACAGTACCAGCTCAAATAATGGGAGGATTGAGTGCTGATATTCCATTAATACAACTAGTTACAGGTCCAATGCTTACAGGCTCATTTAGAGGCGAGCGAGTTGGAGCTTGTACTGATTGTAGAAGATTTTGGGCAAGCTACCGAGCAGAAGAATTAATTGATGAAGATATTGAAGAAGTTAATAATCAATTAGTTCCTACGGTAGGGACGTGTGGTGTCATGGGTACAGCAAGTACTATGGCTATAACAACTGAAGCGCTTGGATTAATGGTGCCTAATAGTGCTTGTGCACCAGCTGTTTCAGCTGATAGAAAAAGGATTGCAGAAAGTACTGGTAAAACTGCTGTTAAAATTGCAATGGAAAATTTAAAACCCTCAGATTATTTATCAGAAAAAAATTTTTTGAATGCTTTAATGGTTTTATCCTCTATTGGTGGCTCCACTAATGGTTTAGTACACTTAACAGCTATGGCTGGAAGATTAGGTATTACCATAGATTTAATTAAATTTGATGATATAACTAAAAATTTGCCAATGATTGTAGATTTAAAGCCATCTGGAACTGGTTATATGGAAGATCTATATAAAGCAGGTGGATCTCAGAGAATATTCTATGAATTAAGAGATTTCTTATATTTAGACGCTAAAAGTGTTAACGGCACTACTCTTGGAGAAGAGATTAAAAATTCTGCAAAATGGACACAAAATATAATAACTAACAAAAGTAATCCAGTTTTTAATGCTGGAAGTATAGCCGTGTTAAAGGGCACTTTGGCTCCTAACTCTGCTATAATTAAACAATCTGCAGCGACTGAAAGTTTATTAATTCATGAGGGTAGAGCTGTTGTATTTGAAGGACTAGAAGATCTAGCTAATAGGATAGACAGAGATGATTTAGATGTTGCAAAAGATGACGTTCTAGTTCTAAAAAGTATTGGGCCCAAAGGTGGGCCTGGTATGCCTGAGGCAGGCTTAATACCAATACCTAAAAAATTAGCTAAGCAAGGTGTAAAAGATATGGTTAGGATTTCTGATGGTAGAATGAGTGGTACTGCATCAGGTACTATTATTCTTCATGTAACACCTGAGTCTTATGAAAATGGTCCTTTAGCTATAGTACAAAATGGAGATCTAATAAAACTCGATGTGCCAAAAAGAAAAATTGATTTAATGATTTCAGAAGAAGAAATAGCAGAAAGACTTCTCAAACGAAAAAAAGTAAATATGCGTAGAAGAGGTTATAATAAAATTTATATGGAACACGTCACTCAATCAGATAGGGGTGTAGACTTTGATTTTCTAATATAAACAAGGAGTTATGATGAAATACGAAGATATAAGTAAAGATGGTTACCCTTTAGGTTTCTTAATTAATAAAGGGACTACAACTAATTCTGACGATTTAAATAAAACCTTCGTTTCTCATACCCGTCAAATGGCTCTTTTACAAAAAGAAACTATAGGTTACGAAGGTGATTTAAATGCCCATTCTTGGAGATTGACTTCTGATGAAGGTAAACACTTAAACGGAACTGACCTCGCACCATTTCCTCTTGGGTTTTTTAATGCTTCTATACATGGGGATATTGTTGGAAGAATTTTAAAAACTGCATCTAAAGAAAACTTATCAATAGATGAAATTAAATGCGAAGTTAAAAATTCTTATTATTTAACTGGTTCTTTTGTTAAAGGGGATGGAGAAGGACATGCTGAACCAACGGAAATAAATTTAGACGTTAAAACTTCAGAAGATCAATCTAAAATTGAGAGCTTGGTTAATAAATGTTCTCAATTATCCCCAGTTTTGACTGCTTTAAGGACACCTCTTAAAAACACATTTTCATTGATTGCCAATGGTAGAAGGAAAAATCTTTCAAATCTAAACGAAAGTTCCTTAGATAATCCTGAAGATCCATACAATTATTATCATAAACAACCTTCACCAAGTAAAAATAATTTTTTTAGCGATAGAATGATTGTAAAAACTGGCGAAGTTTCAAGTGGAAAAGTGGAACCTGTAGACGGATATAATATATCAAAATCATCTAATAATGTTTCCGAAAACAGTAATTTTAATAAAATTATTAGAACTATAGTTGGACAAAGCACTACAAAACCTTCAGATGACATTATAGAAGTTGATACAGTCTTAGGCTTGCCGGGTATGACACATTTTGTAATTGGTATGGATATTAATGGTGTAATTGCTCCTTCGCCAGTAAACACAATGGGAGCCGCAATTTCCTTTTGTTTTTTAACACAAACACATAGATATATTCACCATCAAAAGTTTAATATAGAAGGATTAAGAATGTCACAATATGCAACATTCAAAGAAAATTCTAATGGATCAATTGAGATGCTACCATTAGACACTCATTTATTCGTGAATGGCTCAGCTAGCGACGAACATAATGAAAAGTTAATAGATATGTCTGAGAAGACTTGTTACCTTCATGCAACACTAAGTAAAGCATTAGAACCAAATATAAATATTAATTTTAATTAAGGAGTTTCTTATCATGAGAACTAAAAGAGATAATCAGCAGTGGATGTTAGATTTAGCCCTTAACATGAGGGGTAGAGTTCAAAATTTTGAAAGGGACGATCCTGAAACTCCAGCAAGAGCTCATAATTACAGAATGCTTCCTAAAATGTGGAAAAAAAAAGCTGAACATGATGAAGCTTTAGCAAAAACTGCTGAAAAAAATGGTTTTAAAGCGACAGCTCTTGAACATTATGATCATGCTGTAGAATCTTACCGAATGGCACAGCATCCAATTTATTTTGATGATAACCCCGTTAAAATCTACTTGAGTAATAAATTAAAAGAAATGGTAGACAAAAGATCTGCATTAGCACCTTATCCAATTGAAAGAGTTGAAGTACCTTTTGACGATGGTAAAACCATTTCATGTTTGTTGCACCTATTACCAGACAGAAGAAAGGCTCCTTGTGTTATATATGTACCTGGAATGGATCAAACTAAAGAATATTTTCCAAGAGTAATGAATAGTCTTGGGGTAAGTAGAGGAATGCACGTGATATCAATGGATGGTCCTGGTCAAGGCAATTCAAATATTCAAAAAATTAGAGCTGTTGCTGATAATTATGAAAGAGCAGGGGCAGCAGTTATAGATTATTTAGAGACCAGAGAAGAAATTGACTCCAAGAAAATTGGTATTTATGGCGTTAGTATGGGTAGTTATTGGTCTCTGAGATTAGCAAGTTATGATAATAGGCCTGCTGCATTAGCTAGTGGTGTAGCTACATTTAATCCAAATAACACTATATTTTCAGTTTCTTCTCCTAGATTTAAACAAATGTTTATGTATATGGCAGGCATGGATGATGAAGAAGAGTTTGATAAAATGGCTGAAAAAATGACTGTCAAAGGATATGCTGATAAAGTTAAATGTCCAACGTTATTGGCAACCGGTGAATTTGATCCACTATGTCCATTAGAGGACGCTGTTGAGGTTTACGAAGATTTAACTTGTAAAAAAGAATTATGGGTAATTGAAGATCAATTTCATCCATTGTGGGGTATTCCTAATTTAGGAAAGTTAGATTGTCATCATTATATAATGGATTGGCTACAAAAAGCATTATTAGAAGGTAAGACTAATGATAAAAGAATTGCTTATGTTAGTAACAAAGGTGATGGACCTTTTGGTGATTGTGAATGGGACCCAACAATTAAGCCTGGTGAAGCATACTTTTAAATTTATAATTTAAAATTCATATTAGGAAATTTTATAAAAAACTTATTGTGAAAATCTTTAACTTTTCTCAGTAGATTATTTTTTTCAAAATTTGTCATTTCATAAATTTGTACATTTTCTTTTTTTATCATATCTATAAGTTTTTTATCATCCTCTTCTGCTAACTTATATTGATAATTTATAGTTTCTTTTGATGCTTCTAAAATTAACTTTTTCTCTAGCTCGTTTAATTTATTGAAAAAATATTGATTAATAACAAATAAACAAAAACCAAAAAGATGAGAGGATAAAGTAAGGTATTTTTGAGAATTTTGAACTCCAAAATTCCAAAAGTTAGTTAAAGGGTTTTCTTGAGCATCTATTTCACTATTTGATAATGCTTTTTTAAAGTCTCTGACATCTAAAGGACAAGATTTAAAACCTAATCTATTAAAAATATTTATATGTAATTCGCTAGGAGTCGTTCTAATTTTAAGATCAGTACAGGAGTTTTCATCATTTATAAATGATCGATTTGTGCTAATATGTCTAGCACCGTTATCCCAAAAGCCTAATAGTTTTAAATTGAGATTATTTTCTAACTTTTCTGACACAAATCCATTAAACTTAATCTCAATTAAGTCCTTTACTTCTTTTTTATTTTGGAAATAAAAAGGTAAGTCTAAGAGTTGTATTTCTGGTAATAATTTTTCATAATAACTAGACCATAAATACGATACTTGTATATTGTTGTTTCTAGTCATTTCAATTAGAGATGAAGCTTTTTTTCCTGATAATGTTATGTCTTTTTCATATTCAAAATCAAAAGTTTTTGACAATATATTAATAAAAAAATCCATTGATCTCGTATGCACGGAAGCATCTCCTTGATAACCGGCAACTTTAATAAGTTTTTTCATTAATAAACCCTAAAACATGTTAAATTTAATTTTACATTAAAACTAATTGGAGAACAAATTGAACAGTAAAATAATTGATCTTTCTGTTGAAATATATCAAAAATGTCCCACACTTCCTAATCATCCCCCTATGGTAATATCTGATTACCAGACACATAAAACTATAAGAGAAGCAGAAGGAATAAAATTTTCGTGTGCATCTATGTATATGTCCATGGGAGAGCATACTGGAACTCATGTAGATGCATTTTCACATTTTGACCCGGATCCTAATGCAAAATCTATCGATAAAATGCCCTTAGAAAATTTCTATACAGAAGGTATTTGTTTAGATTTATCTCATAAACCACTTAAGTCTAATATAACAATAAAAGATTTAGAAGCAGCTTTAGAAAGAGATGAATTAAGCATTAACCCAAAAGATACAGTATTATTATATATGGCTCACTATGATAGGACTTATGGCACTAATAAATTTTTAACTGATTTTCCTGGTTTGACACGAAAATCTGCTGAATGGCTAGGAAAACAAGGTATAACAAGCTTTGGAGTTGAGGCTGTAAGCCCAGGCACTCCAGGTAAAAATAATTTTGAAGTTCACAATGTCTGTAAAGAAATGGGCTTTACACATATAGAAGGTTTAACAAACTTAGATCAACTTATTGGGAAAGGTAGATTTAAGTTTATTGGGTTGCCACTTAAAATCAGGGGAGGGACTGGCAGCCCTATTAGGGCAGTAGCTGTGTTTGACACTTAAGTAAATAATTTAAAAACAATTAGTTATAAAATTTAATTATAAATTGCTTTAATTAAAATATATTAAAATGATACTCAAAAGAAAAGGTAGAATTATCAAAGTTGATATTGTCGATATAACAACCAATCCAGCTACTGTTGTTGTGTCTTTATCTATTTGAACAGTAAATATATAATTTAATAAAGCGACTGGCATCGTAGACATAATCAAAATGACACCGGCCTTTACACCAGTAATATCCATAAAAAGTATTACAACTAAAGCGCTTCCTAAACCAATAAAAAAACGAGCAAGTGTATAAAAAAATCCCTTTATAAAATTTTTAACTTTTAAATTTGAAAGTGAATACCCTAATAAAATCAGTGATATAGGTATAACAATTTGACCAAGATAATCTGTTGAATTTATTAAAACTGAAGGTAAGGATAATTTGAATGTCATTACTATCAAACCCAAAAGAGTTAGTAAAAAAATTGGATGATACAACATATATAAAAACCTAAAAGATCCTAGAATAGTTAAATATCCAAATGTATTTTGGGATATTGCTACTACAACATAATATGGAATAGCATACATAAGACCCGTTTCTCCGTATGTTAATATAGATAAAGGTAATGCTAAATTAGCCGAATTAGGATGTATTAAACAGCTAAAATAAGGACTAAACTCCTCTTTAAATAATTTTAAAACAATTAGAGCTAAAATTGATGAAATAAAAATTACAGTTATTGCTGCAAAGAAAATTTCAAGAAGAATATTTAATTCAATATTCGTCGTAGATAAAGTATGAAAGATTAAACATGGAGATCCAATATGAGTAAGTAAAAAACCCAATGTTTTTTCATGAATCTCTATCTTAAATTTAGATACTGCAAAACCTAAAAATATTAATAAAAAAACAGGTCCAGTTATTGATATTATTTCTTGGTACATAATTAAAAGTTGGTATGCCTTTTAATATAGGCATACCATTTTGAAATTTAACCTTTAGTCATTTGCTTAACTAAAGATTTATAATTATCTGACTTTTCTGCTCTAATCTTTTCGTAATCTGGACCACTCATAAATTTCATGTTTTCTCCTAATCTTTTCATAAATTTTTTGAATGTTTTGTCATCTTTTAATTTTGACAGAGCATCTTGAAGGATTTTAATTCGTTCAGGCGGTGTTTTTGCAGGTGCCATCAAAATCCTGTCCATATAACCAATTTGTCCTGTAAAACCTAGTTCTTCAAATGTTGGAGGTGTCCCAAGACTTTTTTCTTTTGCTCCACATGCTAAAGTTCTAACTTTTGATCCTTGACCTTTAATTACTGATGGAAAGTGTAATACTGCCTCTACATCTCCCGCTAGCAACCCTTTAACCATAGGGCCACCACCCTTAAATGGCGTTAAGTTAGCATTTACCTTACCCCAAGACATTAATTGAGCCATTGGAACCATTGTTGCTCCCCACATACCTGAATGTCCAAGTTTTAACTTACCATTGCTTGATTTAGCCGCATCAAAAACATCCTGAACTGATTGATATTTAGATTTACTTAAAACTATCATACAAGCAGCGGCATAGTTTAATCTTCCGACAGTAACAAAGTCACTTAAAGGCTTATAAGGTAACTTTTTTACATGATGCTGAAGTTGGTCCACATAATTATGAGTAAACAAAAGTGTGTAACCATCTGGTTTTGCTTGAGCTACCATAGCAGTTCCAGTTTGACCACTAGCACCTGGAACTAATTTAACTATAATCGCATTTCCTAGATATTGTGGAATTATACTTGTAAAGACCCTAGCATTTAAGTCGTGAGATCCCCCAGGGCCAAAAGGGATAACCATTGTAATTGGCTTTTCAGGATAGTCAGCTTTAGCTATCCACGAAAAGTTAATAATAGCCAATATAGCTATAAGAGTTTTTAATAAATTATTCATTTTTTCCTCCTTTCAAATGAGAAATTAACTTGATTTTACCTGCGATGAGGTAAGTGAAGTTGCGACGTCACGCAACTTTTTACTTCTCTGAAAAAGTTTCCAAGTTATTACTGGAGTAGACACAATAATAAGAGCAGCTATTGGTCTTTCAGAGAGTAAATACATTAAAACATTATCATCGCCTAAACTTAATGTTTGGCCAAATGCATATTCTAAAGATGGGGCTAAAATAAAAGCCATAACTAAAGGTGTTACGTCAAATTGAAGTTTTTTCAATATATAACCAAAAATTCCAAAAAATAACAAAAAATATAAGTCAACAGGATTATGTCTAAATACAAATGACCCTGCAAATGCAAAAATGATTGTTAAAGGAATTAAATAAGACTTTTTTATTGTTACTACTTTTGAAAATAATGGCATTGTAAAATAACCTAAAATCAAAAATAGAATATTAGCAATTAACATACATAATAAAATTGCAAACACTATACTTCCTTGCTCTGACATTAGTTCTGGTCCAGGCCTTAAGCCATGTGCAATAAAGGCCCCAAGTAAAATAGCAGTGATATTATCTCCGGGTATTCCTAGTGTTAAAAGTGGAACAAGAGTAGGGCCGTTTACAGCATTATTTGCAGCTTCTGGTGCTGCAATCCCCTCTAATTCTCCTTTTCCAAATTTTTCAGGTGTTTTAGAGGAATTTTTTGCTGCCGCGTATCCTACAAAAGCTGCAACAACCTGACCAACTCCAGGAATCATTCCAATGGTTGTTCCTATGATGGTACTTCTGAGGATTGTTTTTCTTAACTTTAAAAATTCTTCCCAAGTTAATTTTTCTTCTTTTTTTAAATTTAGTTTTGTTTTAACAAATTCTTTGGCTTTAGTTTCAATATTTATTAAAATCTCTGGAATAGCAAATAATCCTATAAGCATTGGTAATAAAGGAACACCAGCTCTAAGTTCAAAAACATCAAACGTAAATCTTGATAATGCTGCTATTGGGTCTTGACCAATCATAGCTATGAATAGTCCTGTAGCTAACATAATCATATTTTTTCCTACACTTCCATTTGATGTAGAAGAAATAATTAAAATACTTAAAAATAATATAGCTGCTAACTCAGGAGGTCCTATTAATAATGCGACTAAAGCTATAGGACCAATAAGAAGAATAGTAACAATATCACTTGAAAAATCAGCTATTACAGAGGAAAATAATGCAGTTTCAAGTGCTTTTCTGCCTTTTCCCATTTTTGTTAAGGGTGGTCCATCGAAGGTAGTTGCCACTGATGCACCCGTTCCAGGTAATGAAACTAGGATTGCTGGAATAGAACCTCCAAAAATTCCTCCTTTGTATACACCAATCAAAAAAGGGATTCCAACCAA
>CACALC010000009.1:0-67742 GCA_902533225.1 uncultured SAR116 cluster alpha proteobacterium
GCTCCGCCCATATTAAAAATACCTGCTAATTTAGCATCTTTGACCTGCATGTCATCTGCCTCCCCAGTGAGTTGCATTGCTGACATCACATGTTGAGAAACTCCAGTAGCGCCGACAGGGTGCCCTTTTGACTTAAGACCGCCTGAGGGATTTATAGGAAGTCTACCATTTTTTTGAACCCAGCCCTCTTCGATTGCTTTATAACCTTCGCCTAGTTTAGTTAAACCCATTGCTTCATATTCAATAAGTTCTGCAATTGTGAAACAGTCATGGGTTTCTACAAACGACAAATCATCAAGATTTATTTTAGCATCTTGCAGGGCATAACTCCAAGCTTGACGAGCACCTTCAAACTCTGTTCTTTCTCTTTTACTCAGTGGAAGAATATCATTTACGTGTCTTCTTGCTCTAAAGGCAATTGCTCTCTTTGCAGAAAGTGCAAGGTCTATGTCTTGAATTATTAAAGCAGCAGCACCGTCAGATACCATAGAGCAATCTGTTCTTCTTAACGGCTCTGCAACGTAAGGATTCTTTTCTGAAACAGAATTACAAAAATCAAAACCTAGATTTTTTTGCATATGAGCAAGAGGATTTACACTTCCATTCTCGTGATTTTTAGCAGCAATTTTAGCCAGCACATCTGATTTATCCCCATATTTTTGAAAATAAGCATTTGCTATAGTTGCAAAAACACCTGTAAATCCCCCTTTGGTTTCTCCTTCTTCTGGCCGATAACTTGCACCCAAGAGAATGTCACCAACTTTTTCAGAAGATGTGTCTGTCATTTTCTCTACACCAACAACAAGTGTTGTCTTTGCTCTTTTGGCTTCAATTGCATTCATCGCTGTATGAATGGCCGCTGAACCTGTTGCGCACGCATTTTCAACTCTCATAGCTGGTACATACCTTAGATCTATTTGAGAAACAGCTGGTAATGCACCATGAAAATCCTGCTTTTGAAACCCATTGTTGAACGTTCCAACATAAATTGCATCTATATCTTTTGGCGAAATTTCTGCATGATTTATTGCCTGTTCAACAACTTCTGCAATCATATTCTCTGAAGATTGATCTTTATTTACACCAAATTTATTATGAGCCCAGCCAGTTATACAAGATGACATTCTATCCTCCTAAAATAGATATTTTA
Organism: uncultured SAR116 cluster alpha proteobacterium; assembly: GCA_902533225.1. Classification (GTDB taxonomy): domain Bacteria; phylum Pseudomonadota; class Alphaproteobacteria; order Puniceispirillales; family Marisalimonadaceae; genus Marisalimonas. The sequence continues at coordinate 1,151 of CACALC010000009.1, forward strand.
ATTACAAATTTTCATAAGTAAATTCAAAGTTTCCTTCGGATGTGTAAACATAGCATTATGCCCTGCCTTCAATTCAAAAATTGGCCAATTCATTTTTCTTACTGATACCCTTGAACTTTCTAAAGATTGATAAACTGGATCAGTACAAAATATATAGGAAACAGAAAGCCCATTCCCAATTTCATTTTCTAAATTTAGTTTTGATTTAAAAGTGCTTACGGGATGAGGAGTTAATTTACTAGACAAGATTAAAGATTTTCTTATATCAAAAACTCCAAATGCTTCAGGTGATGGAGGAGGAATTGAGAGCTTGCCTTCAGATTGTTCTGCTAAAGCCGTTCTTTCTTTAACTATTTCTTTTGGAGCAATATCAAAAGGACTTTGACCACTTGATAAAATCATTGCATCAAAATAAACAAGCTTATTAATTCTCTCTTTTAATCTGTCAGCAACACCACTTATAATACTTCCCGCAAAGCTATGTCCTACTAATATAATATTTTCTAAATCTTCTAATAAAATATGATTAATTATATCATCAATATATGTGTCTAAAGTTATCTCAGAGGACAATAAATGTTTTCTCTCACCTAAACCTGTTTGGGTAGGACAAGTTACATTATAACCTTGATATTTTAAAAGATCTGCAACTTCTTTCCAAATCCACCCACCATGCCAAGCACCGTGAACTAATACAAAATTAGGTTTATTATTTGTCATATAGATCTCTTTAAATTTATCAATTAAATGATAATATAATACTATCAATAATAAATATGTGTCACTTAATTTAAATAAAAGAAATTAGAATGGAACCATTTAATATAGCTATTTTTGGGAGCTCTGGTGCAATTGGAAAAGCATTATGTTTTGAATTTTCAAAAAATAATAGTGTAAATAACATATTCGCCTTTTCTAGGAATGGTGTTCAATTAGATCACCAATCTATAATTTCAAAAGAAGTAAATTATTTAAATGAAAATAGTTTGGCTGAGACTGCTCAATCACTTGAATGTAAGTTGGACGTTATTATTGTGGCAATTGGTGCGCTTGAACAACCAGAGAAATCAATAAGAGATCTATCCTCTGTAAAATTTATTGACATGTTTAATGCCAACACTATTCCAACAGCTTTAATTGCAAAATATTTTTTACCGAAGCTATACAGAGATAGAATAACAAAATTTGCTTCAATTTCAGCTAGAGTTGGAAGTATAGAAGACAACGAACTAGGTGGTTGGTATTCTTATAGAGCATCTAAATCTGCTTTAAATATGGTTTTAAAAGGATTATCAATTGAACAAAAAAGATCAAATCCAGATAGTATTATCTTTGGACTTCATCCAGGCACAGTAGATTCAAAATTATCGAAACCTTTTCAAAAAAAAGATAAAGAATATTTTACCCCCGAATTTTCTGCAGAAAAATTGGTAAATGTTATTGATACAAAGACAGTAGCCGATAATGGTAAAATATTTGATTGGGATAATAAAATTATTCCCTATTAAGAATTAGGTTTGTATTCTGGTATATTATAATTAGTAAGATGTTTCTGCCAAAATTCTTGCGTTAATTTAGCCCCTAACCTCATAAAAACATAAACGATACATAATGTTAAAACCGCTCTTAAAAAAAGCGTTATTATAATATTTGAACCTATAAGTGAAATGACTGCAGTATCTTCAATTATGCTATGAAGCATTCCTACTAAGACTAAAACGCCAAAAACATCTTTGTAGTGAAGTTTTCCAGTTTTCACTTCTTTAATTAAAAGTCCAGCACCAAAGCCAATCCCAAGGGTCACTCCTACTATTGCAATTGTAGAAGCTTTTTCACCAACTCCAAGAAAGTTTAAAAAGGGTTTTAAAGCTTTTTCTATTAATCTTTCAACGCCTATGTATTTTAAAAAATCTAAAATTATTACTAGTGCTATAATAATAACAAAGATCATTCCCAGCCCTTTTAGTTGAGATAAACCCCAACTAAACAAATCAGGTGCACTTTCTAAACTTGGTAATAAAATTGTTGCTGGATAATTCATATAACCAGTAAGTTGAAAAAAAAGATTTAAAAAATAGCATGATAAAATACCAAGGCCTAATCTAATAAATATCATAGCACGGGCTCTTACTCCTGCTTTTCTACAAATAATAACTTCAATAGGCAATGAATGTGTGAATAAAATTAAAAGTCCTAATACACTTGCCTGAGCAGCAGTAAATGGCATGTCGGCTGGTAGACCTGAAAAAACTATTAAACCTGCATAGGGGCTTGTGAGCAATGATGTGGTAAAAACTAGTGATATAGCCTCTGGTAATCCTAACAAAAACATCAAAGGAGCACAGAACTTATTTAATATTTCAACAAAACCTAACTCATCTAGTATTTTTACTATAATTAAAGTTGGTATCATTATTATGAATAGCTCATAAGTAATTTCAAGGGATGACCTTGTAAGCTCTCTGATCTTATTCATTAGTAATTCCTCTTCAACCTAGAACTAGCTTATCTTTTTTGAAATAAATTTGCCACATTATGAATGTTACTATCAAAAGATTTGTAAAATTCCAAAATATTCCGTTTACAAATGCTAATTTATAAGATTGGGTAATATCAAAAATTTCACCAGACATCCAGCCACCTAAGCCCATACCTACAATTGTTGCCATAATGACTAATCCAACTCTTTCACCAACCTGTTCAATTGGCAGATATTTTCTTATTATCATAGCATATGCAGGCACTATACCTCCTTGGGACAACCCAAACATTAACGAAACAATATAAAGCGATAATTGACTATCAAACGGCAAGAAAAATACTAAGGAAAGCATTTGTAATAATGATCCAATAAATAAAGTGTAAACAGGACCAATCTTGTCGGACAAGAAACCAAATCCAACTCTACTTATCATTCCTGAAAAAAGCATAACAGCCAAAATTTCAGCTCCGATGCTCAATCCAAAGCCTCTCTCAACACACAAAGCAACAATATGTACTTGTGGCATTGCCATTGCCAAGCAACAACCAATTCCTGCCAAAATTAATAAGATTTGTAATGTATTGGGACTTAAGTTGGTTAAATTGTTTCCATCAGTACTTAAATCATTATTAGATATGTTACTTGCAACATTATTTTTTAGAAATAATGCTATTGGAAACATAATCACCATACAGATTATTGCTATATATAAGTAGACTTCTTTCCAAGTGGTGTATTCAAGAAAATAACTAATGATTAAAGGCCAAAAAGCTCCAGCTACATAATTAGCACTAGCAATAATCGCAACAGCTAACCCTCTCCTTTTTTCAAAAAAATTTCCTATATCCGCCATAGATGGGCCAAAAAAAGTCGCAGCAGCCGTTCCCATGAAAATTTGCAAGATTAACAAATGCCAAAATTCGGTAGATATGATTGCAATTAAATAAGAAGAAACAAGAATTATTATTGCGAAAATAATTGGGAACTTTAAGCCAAATTTATCAATAATTTTTCCAATTAAAAAATTACCAAGTCCAAAACCAACCATAGTAGTAGCGTATAGTAAACTTGCCTGCCCCCTATCTATATTAAATTCTTTTTCAATTGCAGGCATGACAACCACAACTGACCACATACCAACTGTACCAATAACATCTATAGTAAATAAAAGTATAAGCCTAATCCAAGACTTTATGCTGTCATATTCTATATTAGAGGTAGTATTAAATGCGCTTATGACACCCACCATTAATTATATTAAAAAAGATTTAATTAGATTAAATTTATATTATGCCTTTATCCTTTAAATTTTTTATTTCGTCTAAAGACAAGCCAATTTTTTCAGATAAAATTTCTTCAGTATGTTCTCCTAATAATGGGGGTGACAATCTATAACTTGGAGGTGTCTCCTGCATTTTTATTGGATTGGCTATTAATCTTAGTGGGGCTTTTCCTGTTTTAGTGTGGTCCATTTCAATAATCATTTCTCTAGCCCTTACATGAGGATCTGAAAAAACTTCACTCAGTGTATTAATTGGACCACATCCAATTTTTTGTTTTTCCAACTCAGTAAGCCACCAAGATGAAGTATGTCTTTTGGTAATTTCATTTAATGTATTTGTTACAAATTCCCTATTAGACACACGATCTGCATTTGTCTTAAATTTAGGATCATCTATTAATTGTTCATCTCCAGACAACTTACAAAATCTTTCAAATGTAGGATCATTACCAATTGATAAAACGATGTAACCATCCGATGTTGGCATAACTTGATAAGGAACAATATTTGGATGTTGATTACCTAATCTATCTGGATTTTTATTTGTAGATAAATAATTCATACCTTGATTTGCTAACCATGCAACATGAGTATCTAACATCCCAATATCTATAAACTGACCTTCACCTGTATTTATTTGATGCCTGACAGCTGCTAATATCCCAACAGAAGCAAACATACCCGCCATTAGATCTCCGATAGGAACCCCAACTTTCATAGGCTCACCGTCTGGCTCTCCTGTTAAAGCCATTACACCACCCATTGCTTGAATTAATCCGTCGTAACCTGGTCTTGATGCATATGGCCCGGTCTGTCCAAAACCAGTAATAGAACAATATATTAACTTTGGAAAATCTGATTTTAAATTATTATATCCAAGTCCGTATTTTTCTAAGGTACCTGTTTTAAAGTTTTCAACTAAAACATCACATTCAGATAATAATTTTTTAACTAAGCCCTGACCTTCTTTTGTACTAAGATTGATCGTAATTGATCTTTTGTTTCTATTAGCGCCACAAAAATACGCGCTAAGGTCTGTCTCTTCGCCATCATCATTTTTTACAAAAGGTGGAGCAAATCCTCTAGTATCGTCGCCACCTCCAGGTCTCTCAACTTTAATTATATCAGCCCCTAAATCTCCTAGCATTTGGGTACAATATGGACCAGCTAATACCCTAGTTAAATCTAGCACTTTAATACCCTTTAATGAATTATTCATATTTTAATCTCTTATTGTGTTTTAATTTTATTGTCTGGCTTGAAATATATACAAACTAAATTAAATATGCATTGTTTTAATTAAATATTAGATTTACTAGAACTAAATTAATTTTAATGTATATTCTTAACTTCTTAAGTATTTATTACCAACCGACTTTTCATGAGATATAAATGACAAAATTAGAAATTAATAAGCCAAAATTTGGTGAATTAACTCAGATAGCTTCTGATTTATATTGGGCACATTTCGAGCTACCTTTTAGATTAAACCATGTAAATTTATTTCTTATGGATACCCCTAGCGGCATTTTAATTTTAGACGCAGGTTTAAAATCAGATCACTCAGAAGAACATTGGGAGGCATTGATTAATGGACCACTCAAATCAAAAAAATTTGCTGGATTGTTAATAACTCATTATCACCCTGATCACATAGGAATGGCCGGGTGGCTCCAAGATAAATTAAACATAAAATGTTACACTAGTGAAAAAGAGCTTTTTACAGCGAAAACATTTCGTTCAATGCCAGATGATAAATATGCTGATATCTTCAGAAATGTTTTTGTAAGGGCTGGTATGAGTGAAGAAGATATTATCGCAAAGGGACCAGCCACAAGACTTTATAAAAATAGAGTTTATGAACTTCCAGAATTTGAAATTATCAAATCTGGACATGAAATTGAATCAAATGATGGTAATTGGTTAGTAAGAACTGACTCAGGTCATTCACCAGAACATATTTCATTATTGGACAAAAAAAGAAAGTTATACCTCTCAGGAGATTTTTTACTACCTCGTATATCTCCTAACATTTCTGATAATTTTTTTGATCCTTTTGATGATAGACTAGGAGGATATTTTAAATACTTAAATCAAATTCAAGTAATTGGTTCTGATACAAAAGTTTTTCCTTGTCATGATTGGCCTTTCATTAACGGTTCAGAACGGGCTCAAGATTTAATCAAACACCATAATAATAGACTTAGTTTAATTTTAAATGAGTTAGAAAATCGAAGTATTACAATTATGGATTCAATTGAAATTATCTTTGACAGAAAAATTGGTGACGAACAAATGCATTTTGCTATTGGAGAAGCAAGAGCACACTTAATTCATTTAGATGTAACTGGACAGGCTAAAAGTGAAACGGATGATAGAGGTACGGTTCATTATTCTTGTTTGTAATTGATTCATAAAAATAATTTTTTTATGGATCATTGCGATACTTAAATGTATGTAAATTAATCATTACGAGTCAATTAGTATTTAAAGTGATTAATAAATAGACCTTTAACACATTTACATGTCGCAATTTGTAATATACGAAAAATTCATACCAAAAAGACATAACATAAATTTTTATATTTATTAATGAAAGGAATATTTATGTTATTTAATTTAACTAAAAGATTAACATTAGTTATGTTTGCTTTTTTTTTGGGAAACAGCGTTTTAGCCGACGGTCACAGTAAAATTAAAATCGGTATTTTACATTCGTTATCAGGAACTATGGCTATTTCTGAAACAACACTAAAAGATACAATGTTAATGTTAATTGATGAACAAAATAAAAAAGGTGGTATTTTAGGAAAAAAATTAGAACCTGTGGTAGTTGACCCTGCATCTAATTGGCCGTTATTTGCTGAAAAAGCTAGAGAACTATTAACCGTATCTAAAGTAGATGTTATGTTTGGTTGTTGGACTTCAGTTTCCAGAAAATCAGCATTACCAGTACTTGAAGAATTAAATGGATTGTTGTTTTATCCCGTGCAATATGAAGGTGAAGAAAGTTCAAAAAATGTTTTTTACACTGGCGCTGCACCTAATCAACAAGCAATACCCGCAACCGATTATTATTTAGAAGAATTAGGTGTCAAAAAATTTGCATTGCTTGGAACTGACTATGTATATCCAAGAACAACTAATAAAATCTTAAAGCAATATCTTATTGACAAAGGAATTCCTGAATCAGACATTTTTGTAAACTATACACCATTTGGTCACTCAGATTGGTCTAAAATCGTTGCTGATGTGGTTGGGCTTGGTGCAGACGGCAAAAAAGTTGGTGTTATTTCAACTATCAATGGTGACGCCAATATAGGTTTTTACAAAGAACTTGCTGCTGCTGGTATTAAAGCTGATGATATTCCAGTTGTTGCATTTTCTGTTGGTGAAGAAGAATTATCTGGTCTTGATACTAAAAATTTGGTTGGTCATCTTGCCGCGTGGAATTATTTTCAATCAGCTGAGTCTGACTTGAATACTGATTTTATTAAACAATGGAAATCTACAATGGGTGATAAGAGAGTTACTAATGATCCGATGGAAGCACATGTAATTGGATTTAAAATGTATGTAAAAGCAGTTGAAAAAGCTGGCACGACAGATGTAGATGCTGTTAGAAAAGCTATGTATGGCATGAAAGTACCAAACTTGACCGGTGGAATGGCTGAAATGTTGCCTAATCATCACCTGTCAAAACCTGTACTTATTGGTGAAATACAAGCGGATGGACAATTTGACATTATTAGTCAAACTAAAGAAGTGCCTGGTGACGCTTGGACTGATTATTTAGCTGAATCAAAGCCTCTAGTCTCTGATTGGAAATCCTTAGGTTGCGGAATGTATAATAAAGATACTAAAACTTGTGTCCAAATGAAATCTAATTATTAATCTATAATTTAAAATTATTCTGTAGAGCTTTCCTTAAGCTCTACAGTGGAAATTAAAATGAATTCTTTTTTAAAATTAATCTTCCAACTTTTTTTCGTTTTAATTTTTTCTAACCCTCTATATGCATCAGAATCTAATAATCTTGAAAAAGTTTTAAATAATAATTTCAAGCTTATTATAAAAAGTTCTTCAAGAACTATTGAGCCTGTAATTGAAGATTTATTAAGTACCAAATCACCTAACCTTGAAGAATTTCTCAAAAGCTGGAGAAATAAAGAATTATATTATGTCAAAAAATCTAAGCTTATAGCGATTTTAAAACAAAAAAACTCTAATGGTTACGAACTATTACAGTTTTCAAACAAAACTAGTCTGGGTTTCTTTAAAAAGAAAGAAATAAAAGTTATTAAGCCAAATAGTGGTGTTAGATCGAAAATATCTAATGCTCTTATTGGTTTTCAACTATTAAATGACGATCCTAAAGTTAGATCTAAAAGTTTAGAAACACTTACAAGAAAATTCAATTCAAAATATTTAATACCCTTAAAGAACGCTCTAAAAAAAGAAAATAATCCAGATTTAAAAAAAAGAATGTCTGAATTACTAGTTTTTGGAACTATTAAATATTCTCAAAATGAGGATGAAAAAATATCTTCGTTAAATTCTCTAAGGGGCAACATGTCTATAGAGGCAAGAGGCACTATTGCATCTCTACTTGAGTCAAAATTATATGTCTCTAATAAAATGCCTGATTTACCAAATTTAGCTAGAAATATCATACCTGGTAATTCATATAAAAATGCTGATGGGTCCAGTAACAAACCATTCTTTTATTTCAATAAAAAACCAGAAATTTCAAGATCAGAAGCAATAAATCTACTTATTAAAAATAATTTTTTAAAAGATCATATTACACCATCAAGAAGAGACGAAATTTTAAAACAAAATATTTCAAACTCCCATATTGAGGGAATACCTGTAAAGCAATTAAATTCAAGTGAAGAACGAAACAATGCTTACAATCTGTTAGTAAAATTAGGAAAAGCTATTCCACTAAAATCTGATAAGGAAATTGATGACTTAATTAAGAGACATTTTTTTTATGCTGTCTATAAAGAAAAATCACCAAAAGTAATCAATACAGCAAAATTGGTTTTTAACGACATAAATTATAAGGTTAATTTTTATGAATATCTAGATCTTATATTAGACGGATTGAGTTTAGCTTCTATATATTTTTTAGGAGCTATAGGTCTTGCAATTACATTTGGAGTAATGAGAGTAATTAACATGGCTCATGGAGAATTTATAATGATTGGCGCATATACTGGTTATGTGGTCCAGTTATTCATACCTAATCATACAATTTCACTACTTGTAGCCTTTCCATTAGCATTTTTAGTAACTTTTTTAGGAGGAGTTGCTATGGAAAGATTAGTTATTAGACATTTATATAGAAATCCTTTGGATACCTTATTAGCCACTTTTGGAATTAGTATAGCTTTACAACAAATTGCAAAAAACATTTTTGGTACACAAGCAAGGCCCCTTACTTCTCCTGAATGGTTAGATGGTGCTTTGGTAGTCAATGATGTTTTATCTATAAGTTTAATAAGAATTGCTATTTTTGTTTTGGGGTTAATTTTCTTAGTATTACTTTTGTTAGTGATGAATAAGACAAGACTAGGGCTAGAAACAAAAGCAGTTACACAAAACCCAATGATGGCCTCAAGTATGGGGATTAATCCCGACAGAATAAATATGTTAACATTTGGATTTGGATCGGGCATTGCCGGAATTGCTGGTGTGGCCATTGGATTGTTTTCTAAAGTAACATCAGAATTAGGAGCAGATTATATAGTCCAAAGCTTTATGACTGTTGTGGTAGGTGGGGTTGGTAACATTTGGGGCACTCTTGCAGGAGCAACAATGATTGGAATGCTTCAAAAATTTATTGAATGGTTTAATCCATCTAACACTCTTGCTGCTCAGACTTATATGATTATTTTTATAATATTGTTTATTCAGTTCAGACCAAAAGGAATAATGGCGTTAAAAGGAAGGGCCGCAGAGGATTGATTATGAAAAAGGATGTTTTGAACTATATTGACAAAAGAAACTCTTTTTTTTGGGTTTCATCTATAGTTATTTTATTTACACTAATTATAATCCTACTTAGTGAGGCATATGGTTTAAATTTAGTTTCAACTAGTTTTACTAAAGTGCTTGGAAAGACTCTATGCTTATGTATTGTTGCTTTAGCCATGGATTTAGTTTGGGGATATTGTGGAATTTTATCTTTAGGCCATTTTGCCTTTTTTGGTCTTGGCGGCTACATGATTGGGATGTGGCTTATGTTCGAAAGAACTAAAAATATCGTCGTAGAGTCAACTCAAAATAATGTGCTCCCCTTAACTGAAACAGAAATTAGCGAGGCTGTAGGAACTCAAATTTTTGGAGTCGTGGGTGGTGCAGAGATACCCTTAATTTGGTCTTTTGCAGATTCACTTTTAATCCATATTGTATTAATTCTTCTGGTGCCTGGTGTGTTAGCTTATATTTTTGGTTGGCTGGCTTTTAGGTCAAGAGTGACTGGCGTTTACCTTTCAATTTTAACTCAAGCAATGACACTAGCGCTTTCATTATATCTATTTCAAAATGACAGTGGTTTAAGAGGCAATAATGGTTTATCGGGTTTACAAAATATTCCAAACTTAGATGATTTTTCCCAAGCAGAGTTATCGATATGGTTTCTTATCTTAAGTGCACTAACCCTTATATTTACTTATTATATATGTAATTTAATTGTTAATAGTAAACTCGGGAATATTATAACAGGCATTAGAGACAATGAAACAAGAGTTAGGTTTTTGGGGTATAAAGTTGAAAGTTACAAATTATTTATTTTTGTTATAACGGCTATTATTTCTGGAGTTGCCGGAGCTCTTTATTATCCCCAAGCAGGTATTATTAATCCTGCAGAGCTTGCACCAATTGCTTCTATTTATTTGGCAGTATGGGTCGCTATTGGTGGAAGAGGTTACTTATACGGTGCTCTTATTGGAGCAGCTTTTGTTTCTTTAGCATCTAGCTATTTCACCGGTGGACAAATACCTAACATTAATTTTGGATTATTTACACTTAAATGGGTTGACTGGTGGGTAGTAATTTTAGGACTAAGCTTTGTTATCACAACTCTTTACGCCCCTAAAGGGATTGGGGGCCTAATTGAGCGAATTTTTAGAAGAAGTTGAATATGAGTGTTTTGTTAGAAGTAAACGGGATTAGTGTCTCCTTTGATGGTTTTAAGGCAATTAATAATCTTAGTTTTTCAATATCAAATAAAGAACTGCGTGCAATTATAGGTCCTAATGGTGCTGGTAAAACTACATTTATGGATATTGTTACTGGAAAGACAAAACCTGACGAAGGTACTGTTTTATGGGGAGAAAAAAATCTTTCGTTACTTAGAATGAGTGAAGCACAAATTGTAGAAGCAGGTATTAGTAGAAAATTCCAAAAACCTACACTAATCGAAACACAAACTGTTTTTGAAAATTTATTGTTATCTCTAAAAAAGTCTAGAAATCCCCTATCAACACTTTTTTATAAATTATCAATAGCTGATAAAAAAGAAATAAACATTATTGCTAATGAAGTGAATTTAACAGAAAGCTTAAGTATTTTAGCAGGCCAACTCAGCCATGGTCAAAAGCAATGGCTTGAAATTGGAATGTTGTTAGCACAAAAACCAGACTTACTTCTAATTGACGAGCCTGCGGCTGGTATGACTGCTCCCGAAAGAAAAAAAACGGTAGAACTTTTAAAACGATTATCTCAAAATCAATCTGTTATAGTTGTAGAGCACGATATGGAATTTGTTAAATCATTAGAATGCAGGGTAACTGTTTTACATGACGGAGGTGTTATTGCAGAAGGCTCACTAGATTATGTGTCCCAAAACGATAAAGTTATTGATGTTTATTTAGGAAGATAAGAATGCTAAAAACTAATGAGATATGTCTTCATTATGGGTCTTCTCAAATCTTATATAATATTTCTATAGAAGCTATGATTGGAGAAATTACCTGCTTAATGGGTTCAAATGGTGTTGGCAAAACATCATTGCTAAAGGTTTTGTCTGGGAATCATCCAAGTAGCTCAGGAAATTATATTTTAAATGAAAAAGACGTTACTAATTTTGAGGCTCACAAGCTAGCTTCGCGCGGCGTAGGATATGTTCCTCAGGGTCGTTTTATTTTTCCATTACTTACAGTTGAAGAAAACCTTATGTCTGGTTTTGCAGTTTTAAAAAAAGATGAAAGATATATTCCTAAATTAATTTTTGACTTATTTCCTGTTTTAAAAAAAATGTTATCTAGAAAAGGCGGAGATTTATCTGGTGGGCAACAGCAACAACTAGCCATTGCAAGAGCATTAATAATGAAACCTAAACTTTTGCTTTTAGATGAACCGACAGAAGGGATTCAACCTAATATAATTACCTTGATTGGAGAGGTTATTGATTATTTGAAGTCTCAAAAAAACATGGCTATAATTTTAGTTGAACAGTATTTTGATTTTGCATTTGCACGAGCTGACCATATATTTGCAATTACACGTGGCGAAATCGTTTACGAAGGAAGAAAAGCTATTATAGACCAAAAAAAACTTAGGAAAGCTGTCAGCATATAGATGTTAAATGCACGAGAAAAATTTCAAAGGGCACATGGTAATATTAATGTCAAAATTAATAAAAACGAAATTAATCGCTTCTACCAGTCAGGTTCTGCAAAAGTTTTTTATCCAAAGTCTCCACAAGAAATTAAAGAATTAGTCCTTGTAAATACTGCTGGTGGACTAACTAGTGGTGATAATTTTTTTTATAATGTTGAGATAACTAACAAGTCAAAAATCTTTGTAACAACTCAGACCGCCGAAAGAGTTTACAAAGGAATAAATGATAATGCTGAAATTAAAATTACATTGTCTTTGGATGACACGAGTAAACTATTTTGGATACCTCAAGAACTTATCCTATTTAATAATTGTAATCTGTACAGGAGAATTGAAGTTGATTTAAAATCAAATTCAAATTTTCTCTTAGCTGAAACAACAATATTTGGAAGAACGGCAATGGATGAATTTTTAGAAAAAGGGTTTTTTAAGGATAATTGGAAGATTTATGTAAATAAAAAATTAATACATGCTGAAGCATTAAGTTTAACTGGTAACATTAAAGATAAACTATCAAGCATAGCCTGTGCTGATAATGCTGTAGCTATTTGTAATATTTTTATATCAGGACAAAATTTTTTATCCAAAGAAGATTATTTAATCCAAACACTCAAAAGCTCAGAAATGATTTTATCTTCTCATTCAAAATGGAATGATAAAATGCTTATCAGAATAGTTTCCAAAGATGCCTATGAATTGAAATTAATTAAAAAAAAATTAATATTATGTTTATCAGATAAAAATCTGCCTAGAGTATGGAATAGTTGAGGAGAAAAAATGAAATTATCACCAAGAGAAAAAGATAAACTTTTAGTAAGTTTAGCGGCAATAGTTGCACGAAACAGAAAAAGTAGAGGTGTTAAGCTTAATTACCCTGAAGCAATAGCACTTATAACTGATTTTGTTATAGAGGGAGCTAGAGATGGAAAAAGCGTAGCTGAATTAATGGAAGCAGGTGCTCACGTAATTAAAAAAGACGATTGTATGTCTGGTATACCAGATATGATTCATGACGTTCAAGTTGAAGCTACCTTTCCTGACGGAACAAAACTAGTGACAGTTCACCACCCTATTAGATAAAGGAGAAACCGATGAAGCCTGGAGAAATAATAACGCTTGATGAAAAAATAACCTTAAATGAAGCATCTAAAATTAAAAAAATCAAAGTTTCTAATACTGGAGATAGACCAATTCAAGTGGGAAGTCATTACCATTTTTTTGAAAGTAATAAATTTCTGTCATTTGATAGAGAACTCGCAAAAGGAATGCGTTTAAATATTGCAGCAGGAACTGCTGTTCGTTTTGAACCAGGTCAAACTAGAGAGATAGAATTAATAGACATAAAAGGAAAAAGAAATATTTTTGGATTTAATCAAGAAATAATGGGGGCACTATAATGAGTTCAAATATTTCAAGATCTTCTTACAGTGAGATGTATGGCCCTACAACTGGTGACAAAGTTAGATTGGCAGACACAGATTTAATCATAGAAGTGGAAAATGATTTTACTGTTTATGGCGAGGAAGTGAAATTTGGAGGTGGAAAAGTTATAAGAGACGGTATGGGACAGTCTCAAGTTACGCGTAAAGATGGTGCTGTTGACACTGTAATTACTAATGCTTTGGTTGTTGACATAAATGGAATATTCAAAGCAGATATTGGAATAAAGGATGGTTTAATACATAAAATTGGGAAATCAGGGAACCCTGATACACAACCTCAAATTGATATCATAATAGGGCCTGGAACAGAAATTATAGCTGGAGAAGGTAAGATAATTACAGCAGGAGGTTTTGATTCCCACATTCATTTCATATGTCCCCAACAAATTGAGGATGCGCTTCACTCTGGTTTAACAACAATGCTTGGCGGTGGGACTGGTCCAGCTCATGGAACTTTAGCAACCACATGTACACCTGGATCTTGGCATATAAGTAGAATGATCCAATCTGCAGATGCTTTTTCTATGAATTTAGCATTTGCAGGAAAAGGAAATTCTTCAAAACCTGAAGGGTTGATTGAACAGGTTAATGCTGGCGCATGTGCGTTAAAACTTCACGAAGACTGGGGGACTACACCTGGGGCTATTGATAACTGTTTAAATGTTGCAGATAAAATGGATGTGCAAGTTATGATACATACCGACACATTGAATGAAAGTGGATTTGTAGAAAATACTATTGAGGCAATTAAAAATAGAACCATTCATGCTTTTCATACTGAAGGAGCTGGAGGAGGACATGCGCCAGACATAATAAAAGTTTGTGGAAATCAAAATGTAATTCCATCATCAACAAACCCAACAAGACCCTATACAATTAATACCCTAGAGGAACATCTCGATATGCTTATGGTTTGTCATCACTTAGATAAATCAATACCTGAAGACGTTGCTTTCGCAGAAAGTAGAATAAGAAAGGAAACAATAGCGGCTGAGGATATACTCCACGATATGGGAGCCTTTTCAATAATTGCGTCTGACAGTCAAGCTATGGGAAGAGTTGGAGAGGTTATAATAAGAACTTGGCAGACAGCTCATAAAATGAAAATACAAAGAGGTCGACTTAAAGAAGAAAATGGTGATAACGATAATGTAAGAGTAAAAAGATATATAGCCAAATATACTATTAACCCTGCAATTACACATGGAATTTCTCAACATATTGGTTCAATAAGTGAAGGAAAAAGAGCAGACATAGTTTTATGGGATCCTGCTTTTTTCGGTGTTAAACCTGAAATTGTAATGATAGGTGGAAGTATCGCTTGCGCACAAATGGGTGATCCCAACGCGTCTATTCCAACTCCTCAACCAGTTTATACCAGGCCGATGTTCTCATCTTTCGGAAGATCCCTTGAAGCATCATCAATAACTTTTGTAAGTAAAGATTCAATCAAAACTGGAAGTTTAGATAATTTAAACTTAGCTAAAGAGACAATTGGTGTTGAAAAAACAAGAGATATTTCAAAAAAAGATATGGTATTTAACAATTACTGTCCTGATATATCAGTAGACCCAGAAACATATGAAGTTACAGCTGACGGCAATATACTTACTTGTGAACCAGCAACTGAACTTCCATTAGCTCAAAGATATTTTTTATTTTAGGTGTATTTATGATAGTAGAAAAAGTTATAACTGATGCTTCAAATGAAAAAATAAAGGATACAATTACATTAACATATCACGACAGATTTATTAGGCGAAAAAAACTTATTTCAGATAATAAAATTGAGTTTTTAGTTAATTTACCTGAGACTATTTCATTAAAGGAAAATAGTTCGTTTGTGCTAGAAAATGGTTCTTTCATTTTAATTAAATATGCAAAGGAACCTTTGTTAGAAATAGTAAGTGAAAACTTAATGAAAATAGTATGGCACATAGGTAATAGACATATACCGTGTCAAATTGAACTTGATCGTCTGTTAATACAAGAAGATAAAGTAATTGAAGAACTAATTATAAAATTAGGTGGTAAAATTAAAAAAATACATGAAGAGTTTTGTCCAGAAGGCGGAGCTTACGGCTTAGGAAGAACACATGGACATAAGCATTAATGAAATAGAACCAAAATTTGATTACCATCAATTGTTACTTTCATGGTTTTCCCCTAATTTTCCTATAGGAAGTTATAATTTTTCTCACGGTTTAGAGGCTGCAATAGAAATGAATTATATTAGAGATATTGTAAGTTTAGAAAATTGGATAAATTATTTAATTAATTGTGGATCTGCTAAAACAGATAGCATCTTACTTTCTAACTCGTACCAAGGTAAGAATATAAATGAACTTGCCTTTGCTTTATGCCCTTCAAAAGAAAGATGGATTGAAACAAAACAACTAGGAAATGCTTTTTGTAAAAATATCAATGAAAATTGGTCTTTCAATATTGGAAATAACTTGGCATATCCAGTAGCTTTAGGGAAAGCTGGCGCTTTTTTTAAAATACCTTTAGAACAACTTTTAATAATATTCATGCAAAGTTTTGTTTCAAATTTAATAAATGTAGGTATTAAACATATACCATTAGGGCAGAATGACGGTCAGAAAATTCTGGTAAAGCTATTACCTAATATAAGAAAATTAGCTTTGAAATACAAAGAGTGTGAAATTGATGATATAGGGACTTCAGCATTTATATCAGACCTAACAAGTATGTATCACGAAACTTTGAACAATAGGATTTATCAAACATGATTAATAAATTTGGACCACTTAAAGTTGGTATTGGAGGACCTGTAGGAGCGGGTAAAACTAGTTTAACTGAGGCTCTTTGTAAAAAACTTTCAAAAAAAATCTCAATGGCAGTTATATCTAACGATATATATACTGTAGAAGATGCTGAGTATCTCATGAAAGTACAAGCTCTGCCTTTAGAGAGAATTAAAGGTGTGGAAACGGGAGGTTGTCCTCATACCGCTATTAGAGAAGACGCATCTATTAATTTGCTAGCTGTTGACGAGTTAAAAGAGAAATTTCCTGATTTAGAATTAATTTTAATTGAATCTGGGGGAGATAATCTAGCTGCAACATTTAGCCCAGAGCTAGTTGATTTATCAATATATGTTATTGATGTCGCAATGGGGGGCGATATCCCAAGAAAAGGTGGGCCAGCTATAACAAGATCGGATTTGCTTTTAATAAATAAAACTGATTTGGCTCCATATGTTGGAGTTAATTTAGACGTAATGCAAAATGATGTTGAACTTGCAAGGAATAAATTACCCTATGTTTTTGGTCAAATGAAAAATAACCACGGTATAGAAAAAATTACGTCTTTTCTGAACACTGAAGGAGGATTATCTTTAAATTAGAATTAAATTATTCTTCTTTAAAGTTTGTTATCCAAATTGTCTGATACGGATTTAGTTTAATATTCTGTTCATCCTTGAAACTGACTTCAGGATTTAATAAATCATACCATTTCTCATCATCAATTAAGTTTATCATGTTAGTATTCAAGTCAATATTTTTTGAAGTAACATTTGTAATTGCAAAAATGCTTTGACATCTATCCCTACTCTGTCTCCAAACTGAGAAAACATTTTTATTTAAATTTAAAGTAAACTGAGTTGCATTTGGATGAAAAGCAGGCTGGGCTTTTCTAATAGATATTAATGTTTTTAGAAGTTCGTAACATTTATTTTCAACTGAGTTTTCATCATTCAAAGTAACTTCTAAATTTGAATAATTCCATTTATGCCTATTAAGGTCTCTTTTCACCTTACTATTTAGGTAAGATTTATCATCATTTTGGGTGGCAAAAAAAGAGTTGAAATAAAAAGCAGGAACACCTTCAATAGATAAAATAATACAATGTGATGCTATGAAACGCTCTAAAGAATACTTTCCCAGACTGTCTTCATCAGTATACTGTAAAGCGTTAAATAATGATATGTTAGCTTCGTAAACTTTTTCTTCCTTTGAAGGCAACTTTCTCATTGAAAACTGACTACCGTTCTTTTCTAATCTCATCAACATACCATTGATTTCTTCTTCAGATAAAACACCTTCAGCTGGTCTCATCCCTATTCCATCATGAGATGCAATAAAATTTAAATATGCATTACCAACTTGTGCAGGTGGCATTTTCATACTCCATTTTGTGAGTGACGTAGAATCTCCAAATAAAAATGTATGGACAATTAATGGAGGTAAAGGAAAATTATATATCCAGTGTGCTTCATCATTTTTTCCAAAATAACTTAGGTTTTCCTCTTTTGGTAAATTTGTTTCTGTTACTATAATTATATTCTTATCAAGTTGATCAACAATATCCCTAAGTAACTTAATTATTTCATGAGTTTCAGGTAAGTTGAGACACGTGGTTCCAGTTTCTTTCCAAATAAAAGCTACAGCATCTAATCTAAAAATTTTTATCCCATAACTAGACAATTTTAATATTAAAGTAATAAACTCTAATAAGACGTCTGGATTTCTAAAATCTAAATCAATTTGATCATAACTGAATGTACACCATAAATTTTTGGTATCATTTGATATTTTAACCTTTTTAAGAAGATCGTGATCTCGTGGTCTAATAACATTACTATAATCGTAATTATTATTAATTGTAAAAAAATAGTCTTTACCAGGATTCTTGTTCAAAAGAAAATTTTTAAACCATTTCCCTTCAGAAGAAGCGTGATTTAAGACCAAATCTGTCATAACGTTAGCATTTTTTGATAATTTTTTTATTTCATCCCAAGTTCCAAATGCTGGGTCTATAGCTTCATGATTTTTTACAGAAAAACCTCCATCTCCACTTGATGGAAAAAAAGGTAAAAAATGAATGCTGTCTATGAATGAAGAAAAAAATTTATTATAAAATGAAATAAAATCACTTATTGTTTTTCCATACAGCCCATTTTTAACATTATCGGCGTATGTAATCAGTAAAGTCGTTTTTTCAGACCAGGGCTCATTAACATCGGTAGAAATATTTTTTGATTTATAAAGATTAATTAATTGATTAATTTTTTTGGAATAATCAAGGGTTTTGTCAGCAGAAATAGTTGACCTATAAATATAGTTTAATCTTTTTAAAACGTCTAAATTAATATTATCATTAATATTATTATCTGAGTTCTTCATTATCTAATTCAACACTTGATTTTAATCTATCTAAAAAGTCAGGAATTGCACTCAGAACTCTGTTCCATGTAGGAATAAATGGTGTTTCCATAGGGTTTTCAAAAAATGATTCTCCTGCTTTCATTATATTTAAAGCAAAAAGTTCAACTGTTTTTTCTTCAATATGAGAATCAAAAGTTAAGCCATTCATTTGAGCATCACTTCTATATATATCAATCATATCTAAGGCTGATCTATAGTAAGTTGCCTTTATACTTCTAAATGTTTCTAAAGTAAAAATATTACCTTGGGTTGCAAGTTTTCTAATGAGTGCTTTAGTTATGTCGATAGACATTCTAGATAAACCAAGATTATCATCCTTTTCAGATAAATCCTGATGTTTGTGATCATAGGTTTGAGCTAAATCTACTTGACATATTCTATTACTAGAATGATTTCTTTGCATTTCTGATAAGATTCCTATTTCTAACCCCCAGTCTGATGGAATTCTTAATTGTGGAAGTAAGTTTTTTCTAAAAGAAAATTCACCCGCAAGTGGATAGCGAAAAGACTTCATAAAATCTAGATAATCACTTTTTCCTATTGTTCTTTCCATTGCTAACAATAGCGGAAACACCAATAATCTGGAAACTCTACCATTCATTTTGGAGTCCGCAACCCTTGGATAATATCCTTTACAGAACTGAAAATTAAAAACTGGATTAGCTACTGGATAAAACAGTTTAGCCAGAAGTGATTTTTCATATGTCAGAATATCACAGTCATGTAAGGCTATAGATTCCGCTTTACCTCTAGCTAATGTCATACCTATACAATACCAAACGTTTCTTCCTTTACCAAACTCACCAGGAGCCAATCCTTTTGATTTTAATTCTTTATCAAGTTCTGTTAATCTTGGTCCATCATTCCAAAGCATAGAAAACGGGAGTTTTAATTTTTTAAAAAAATTATATGCTTTTTTGTATTCTTCGTGATTTGCTTTATCCAACCCTATTACAATATGATTTAAAAAATCTGTCTTATTTATTTCATTAATTATTTTAGGAAGAGCTTTTCCATCAATTTCAGAGAACAAACTTGGAAGTATTAGTTCCATTGGATTATCTTTTGAAAAGTTAATTAAATCATTTTCTAATTTTTTGTAATTCTTTTCTGACGATGAACCATAAGAAAAATCATGCAAGTTGGCTACAATACCATTTTGATAAAAGCTACCCATTTATTTATCCTACAAAATTAATATTTATTTTTTTTAAGGAAGATTTTATAACCTCTTCCCATCCTTTTGGAGCATATTTTTTAGCTCTAATAATATTTTTCATTTCTAAATCAATCAAATTATCTTTGTTTGGTAATGGTATTATACATGGTTGATCTGATTGTTTTAACATCGAAATATCATTTGGGCTGTCACCAACAACAATAGTATACGGATTAGACTTAAGTTCAGTTCTAAGTTTTTTAACAACTGATTTCATTGCAAAACCTTTTGAACAGTCATCACAAATATTAAAAACTCTTCCACCTTCATGTAATTTTAATCCAAGACTTTTTAAAAATAAACTAAAGTCTCTAATGAGTTTTTGTGATCCATTGAAAATTAATGGCAATGAATAATCTCTATTTAACGCGAAGGGTAAATATTTATGGTTTAAACCAAGTGTCTGCATTTGTTTATCTTGTGTCATATCTTCAATAAAATCACATTTTTCACGAAATTCTAAAGGAACTTTCGTTTTAAAAATTTCTAAAATTTCTTTGATTGATCTACTTAAAATTATTGAATTATCTTTCAATTTTAAATTAGCATTAAGTAAATCCAAGTTATGAACTGCTGCTCCATTTTCAGAAATAAAAGGTAATTTTTTTCCTAATTGATTAAAAAAAAGCTCAATTTCTATTTTAGTTTTACTTGAATTAGGTATTATTTTTATACCTTTATCCAAACATTTTAATATGAAATCTTTAATATCTTGAAATTCAAAATTATCATGATCTAATAAAGATCCATCTAGGTCTGTAAATATTAAAATATCTTCATATTTCATAATCGGGAACTTAACTGCAATTTCAACATTATAAAGATTTTTGTTTTGCTACAAATAAATTTGATGATTTATTAGGCAAAAGCAACCCTGAGACTATAACGGCTATAGATATAAACGCTAGCGCCTCAAGAATAAAAGAAAAATTGTATCCATTTTTTAATAGATATGATGTTACGGGTAACACGCAAGCTCCAGCACATAAATTGACCATGAATTTTATCGAGAGAACCCTACCCCTCCAATTATCTTGAACGTATTTTACTAATATAACATCTGTTATAGGAACTTGCCCAAAAACAAAAATCATAGCTGCTAACATAATAAATAGTAAACTATAATCATAAGAATAACTTGCAATATATATAAAAACTAATTGACCTAAACCCATAGCTGATAAAACAAATTTTGGAGGAATTTTATCAACCAACCACCCTGTTCCTATTTGAGAGAATGAAGCAATTGCGTAAACAAATCCTGCTAACAGTCCCGTTACTGCTACATCATTCGAAATTTGCAACATATTTACTTCAAAGAGTCTTGGTATAAGAAATGTCAAAGATCCAAAAATAAATCCACCAGATAAGGTTACAATACTTAAACAAAGAAGCACAGTTTGCCAACCTTCCGATGTAATTGATGAGTCTTTATTTGTGTTATTTGAATTGTCTTGTGGTTTATTTTCTTCTAATTCTATAAAGGCAAATATTTGTGAAACTCCAAAGCAGAAACATATTAGTGATGGAACAATAAATGCAAGCCTCCAGTCACTATAGAGTATCAGAAAGCCAGTTAAAATTGGAGCTATGGCAACACCCATGTTTCCCCATACTCCATTAACACCCAACCTCAAACCTACTTTACCTGGTCTTTTTGTTATCATAGCAATTCCTACTGGGTGATATATTGCAGCAAAAAAACCAACAATCCCAAGAGAAATACCTAACATAATCGTTGAACTAGATAATGCAGCTAAAATAGAGCCAAAAGCTAAACCAAATGGATAAATAGTTATTAATATTGCTCTAGAATACTTGTCTGCCAACCAGCCTGCTAATGGAGCAGCCGCGCCAAACAAAACAACGCCTAGGGTACCATAAACAATAATTTGTTCATAAGATAATCCAAATTCCCTTCCAGCATCAAAAGCAGCCTTAGCAAAAATTAACATCATAAAATGATCTAATAAATGGCCAATATTCAAATAGATGTCAGGAATCGAATAAGATTTTGTACTATCTAAAGTAATCATTTTCATGATTAAGAACCTAAAATTATAATTTCTAATTTATTCCGATAGAAAAGTTGTATAATCAGTATAATCCAATTTTTCTACTCTTAATGCATTTTCTGGTGCACTAGTATCTTCATACCCAACTGATACACCACAAACTAACATCTCATTTTCTTTAAAGTTAAGCTGATCGGCGATGAGTGTATGAAATTTAGTAAATGCTACCTGACCACATGAATGCAAACCTTCTCCTCTAGCACCAACTAAAATACTTTGAATGAACATACCAACATCCATAAATGTACCAGTAGCAAGCCTTCTATCCATTGTTATAAACATTCCAAGTGGAGCACCAAAAAAATGAAAATTTTCTTGCATTTGTTTGTCTCTAGCTTCGAAATCTTCTCTTCCAATATTAAGTAATTTGTAAAGCTCAAACCCCACAGCTCTTCTTCTTGATATAAAAGGTTCAAACCATTCAGTAGGATAATAATCAAACTCTTGTTTGAACTCTTTAGCAGATCCATCTTTAATAGATTCTAAAATAGAGTTTGTTATAGCTTCTTTTTTCTTCCCTTCGACCACATATACATGCCAAGGTTGAATGTTATGACCACTTGGCGCAAAAGCGGAACACTCTAATATATTTTTAATCTTATCTTTAGGTACTGGCTTAGATAAAAATCTTCTTACAGACCTTCTTGATAAGAACGCTTCCTTTACATTCATATTTATAACCCCATGCATTTTTTCTAAATAGTTAACTCTTTAACTATTTACATATTTAATTTTTAATCAATTAATAAATTTAATTTTGTGAGAATATATTTCTAAAAAATTTTACTTTTTCAATCCTTGCAAATAAATAAGGCTGACTGTCTTTTATTTTGCTTGAAAGTGAATTTTTATTAGCTTCTTTTTTTTTGGTATTTGTTACTGACTTCATTGTCTTATATTTTTCACTTTTCCAAAACTGATTAACTTTAATTAAATAAGGTTGATTTTTATTTGGATCTGAAGAGTGATAATGTTTTATGGCCTTATCCCATGAACCATGTCTATTTTTTAATTGTAATAGAAATGATGCTGCATAAGAAACATTTGGCTCAACAGCAAACATGTCAATTATTTTCTTAAAATTATTTTTATGCCACTTTATGTTTATTTGCATACAACCAACATCAAGGTTAAAATCTTTCATTTCAACATGTTTTAAAACATACTTTTCCATTTGTTTTTTTGTATCGAAAAAAAAACTCTTTCCCGCATGATTTACTGTCCATGGCCAGATAGTATGTTTATTATTTTTTAATATTCGACCTGATTCAGCTTTACCAATACTTGAAAGAAGATTTTTTGGAATGTCAGTATAGTCTTCTAAAGTTTTAATAACACTTTCACAGGAATTATTTTTTTTTGAGGTAAATGCGTATGTGTCTTTTATTGTAAAAATAAAAATACTAATAAATATTAAAAAGCTCTTAAATAAGTTCATACTGTACATTAGCAATCACTATGCCAGATAAAAAACTATCTCAACTTTTTATAATCTGGTGTTCTTTTTTCTAGAAAAGCGTCTATGCCTTCCATACTTTCCTTATCACCTTGAGATTTTACCATATAGTCAGTTTCTAATTTAATTTGTTTTGAAAAATCATTACCGTAGGCTGCTCTAGATAATTTTTTAATTCTCGAGATAGAGTTTTTAGGAAGATTTTCAAAATTTTTAGATAATTCTACAGCAGTCTCTTTTGCATTACCTTTTTGGGCTAATACATTAACAGCTCCAATGTTATATAGTCTTGATGCATCAATTTTTCCTCCTATCATTGCCATCTCAGCTAGCATTTGGCGGGGCATTGTTTCAGACAAAAATTTAGTAGCAGCACCATCAGGAGTTAAACCAATTTTAACATACGCCAATGAAAAAAAACTATGTTCGCTCATGACTACTAAATCACAGGCCATAGCTAATGAAACACCCGCTCCAGCTGCTCCTCCTTCAATTGCGGCTATAATTGGTTTTGAACAATTATAAATAGCTTCGATGGTTCCATTTAACTGATTTAAAGTTTGGTACCTTTCTGGTTCAGTCATTGATCTCCTTGTTTTTAATGCATTCAGATCACCACCTGCACAAAAAAAATCCCCTTCACCTGCAATGACAACAGAGCAAACATTTTTATCTTCCTCTGCTATTTTTATAGCTGACTGAAATTCGTCATGAAATCCCTTGATCATTGAGTTTCTTTTTGATGGATTATTCAAGGTAATAATCAAAGTATTACCAATTATTTTATTTTCAATTATAGACATTTAATTCCTATGTTGTAATTTATTGTGAGATTGAAATAATATATTTACTATTTCATTCTTTAAGAAAGTTAAATAAATTGCAAATATATTATGAATAATGAAAAATCACTTAAACTGATTATGAGTGCTGCACTAGCGGCTGCTAAACCAAAAGATAAGTTTAAAAAAGTTCCAACTAGACCAGAAGGAAAACTTATAGTTATTGGTGCAGGAAAAGCTGCAGCCAGTATGGCAAGAGAGTTTGAAAATAATTACGAAGGACCAATTGAAGGCCTAGTAATAACAAGATATGGGCATCGCACAAAAACAAAATTTGTAAAAGTAATTGAGGCCGCACATCCAGAGCCAGATGCAAATGGCTTACTTGCTTCAAAAAGAATCTTTAATATAGCTACGAATTCATCTGAGAAGGATCATGTTGTTTTTCTTATTTCTGGGGGAGCTTCATCTTTATTAACATTACCTTTAAGTGGTATAAGTTTTGAAGAAAAACAAAGAATAAATAAAGAACTTTTAATTAGTGGTGCTCCAATCGATGAAATGAATATTGTAAGACGATCTCTATCTCAATTAAAAGGGGGACGTCTTGCTAAAGCAATTTTTCCGGCACAGCTCACTACCTATATGATATCAGATATTCCAGGAGATGATCCCGCCTATATTGGCTCTGGTCCAACAATACAAGCAAATGGCTCAAATCAAGATTCAATAGCTATATTAGAAAATTACAAAATAGCTATAAGTGATAAAATTAAAAAAATTATTTATAAAAATACATTACCCCAACTAATAAAATCACCTCAGTACATGCTTGCCAATCCAATAATGGCCCTCAAAAGCGCAGCTAATGTTGCAGAAAAAGAAGGTTATATTCCTATAATTTTATCTGACAGCCTTGAAGGTGAGGCTAAAATTGAAGGTAAAAAAATGGCTGAATTAGCGATAAAGATAAGTAATGAAAAAAAGTATAAAAATATTAGTTTAAGCAAACCAATTTTACTTTTATCTGGAGGAGAAACAACGGTCAAGGTCACAGGAAATGGTAGAGGAGGTAGAAATACTGAATTTATGTTATCAATGGCAATAACTCTTGATAAAGCAAAAAATATAAGTGCCCTTGCAGTTGATACCGACGGAATAGACGGTATTGAAGATAATGCTGGAGCTTTTATTTCAGATGAAACGCTGAAAAAAGCAATTTTTAAAAAAGTTAATCCACAAACTTATTTGAACAAAAATGATTCATATTCATTTTTTAAAAAAATTAATGATTTAATTTTTACTTCACCAACTCTAACAAATGTTAATGATTTCAGAGCTGTATTAATCAACCCTTAAATTAGATTATCCTACAGGTATTGTTTTTGAAAATCCTGGCAGACTAGAAGCAACATAATCAAACCATTTTTGTAATTGTGGCCTGCCTGTTTGCCACTCTTGAACATTTCTGAATGACATATAGCCCAATGCAACACCAAGCCCAATATTAGCAGCGTCAAATCCGCTTAGTTTAGTCCAATTAATAATATCTTTCTCTAAAAAATCTAATGTTCTTTCAATTTTACCCAATTGTAATTCTAACCATACTTTGGAGGGAACCTCTCCTCCCGAATACCTATCTGAGTATA
Source organism: uncultured SAR116 cluster alpha proteobacterium (assembly GCA_902533225.1). GTDB lineage: Bacteria > Pseudomonadota > Alphaproteobacteria > Puniceispirillales > Marisalimonadaceae > Marisalimonas. The sequence continues at coordinate 27,361 of CACALC010000009.1, forward strand.
CTACTAAAAGTGATGCATCTATAAGACCTTCAGCAAGAGCTGATCTACTTAAAACGATATCTCTTTCAGGTCCATCCATAGGTATCAAACCACCACCAATTCTATTGAAATAATCAATAATCACCCTACTATCGAATAAAAAAAAGCCATCTGGCTTTTGTAAAATTGGAATTTTTCCAAGAGGGTTTTGACTTCTAAGTAAACTGTTGTCTTGAGAGTCAGCTGTTATAAGTTCTATTTTTTCCTCAATTCCAGCGCTATAGGCTGATAATAATACTTTACGTACATAAGGAGAAGCCGGACTAAAAGTCAATTTATACATATTAACCTCAATAAAATTTATTTATTGTTAATTCTACTATACTATTAAACCAAATAATTTGATTTAATAATATTTAATTTTTAAGAAGATTTAAATGAAATACATAATAGTTACACAAACTTATCCCCCAAGAATTGGAGGAATGCAAAATGTAATGACCTCAATAAGTAAAAGACTCTCATCTATAGAAGACACACATGTTTTTCCTGATCACTTTTTAACCAAAAAAAATGGTAATATAAACTCAAAGCTTCACATCCATAATAATTTTTCTCCAAAAATATTTAGGCCTTTTATTAAAAAGTATTTAGTTAATAAAATCTATAAAGATAATGATGTCGTTATTTGTGATAGCTGGAAATCTGTTAAGGCTGTACCATCAAAAGTAAAAAAAATATTTGTCTTAGCCCACGGACAAGAGTTTTTATCCACTAAAAAAAAGTTTGTGCAAATCAAAAAATCATTAAATAGAGCTAGTTGTATTATTTGTAGCTCAAGCTACACAAAAAATTTGATTACAGAATTTAAAGTTACAGATACTCAAAAAATAGTTATACCTCCTACATATTCAATTGGAGTTCCATCTGAAAAAAATACAAAATTTAGAGCAAAATCAAAATTAGTATCACTTTTAACAATATGTAGGTTAGAAGATAGAAAGGGAATTATTCCTGTTTTAAAATGTTTGTCAGAATTAAATAGTAATAAGTTTTTAAAACCTTTCTTATGGAACATTTGTGGTGAAGGACCACAAAAAAATAAAATTCAAAACTTAATAAAGGGACTTGGGCTATCAGAACAAGTAAAATTAATTGGAAAAATATCAGGAGACTCAAAAGTTGATTTTATAAAAAAAAGTGATCTTTTTATTATGCCGTCATATAAAGTTAAGAATTCTATAGAAGGTTTTGGAATTTCTTACATTGAAGCTGCTGCTTATGGTATTCCTTCTATTGCTGGTATTGAAGGTGGAGTAGTAGACGCTGTAAATCATTCAAGGTCTGGATGGTGTGTAAATCCCTTAAGTCTAAAAGAACTGTCAGACACTCTTATGGAAGCTATTAATAATGAAAAGAAAAGAAAAGAATACGGCTCACAAGCAAAAAAACAGTTTATGCATTATTTTTCAGGAGAAAAAGTTTTCAGGAAACTCGTGGACACTATTAGCATTTAAGTTCAAATTATAAATTTCTTCAGCATTATTAGTTTCTAAATTTCCATAGTAATGAGGAAACATTTCTTCATTGCGAGATATTTCCCATTTAAGTTTATCCTTTATTTTTATAATCCTAAAACAAATTATAAGAAGATTTTCTTGTCCTTTAAAATGTTTTGCAACTGTTTCCTTTAATTGTTTTTTAGTAGATAAATGTATAAAGCCATCTCTATTATCAACTTCTGATCCACTATAAATTTTTTCTATTATTGCTTTGTTCCATTCATTCTTAGAACAAATTTTATAAACGAAACTCATTTAATATTATTATTTTCTAACATAAATTCTTTAATTATTTTTATTAAAGTTTCTGGTTCATCTTCTTGTGAATAGTGACCTGCATTAGGCATTTCAAAAACTTTTGAATTCGGAAAAAGAGATTTAAAATCTCTTATTGCGTAATCTGGTTCAATTGCCCTGTCTTGCATTCCATAAGCCAAAACAGCTGACTTAGAACATAGTGACTTTAAATCTCCTTGTTTTATACCCTCAATAACATAAGGAACTATTCTATTTAATAGAGCATCCAATGGAAAATTTATAGCTCCTTTACAACTGGCTCGATCAGGAAATTGTGAGGAATAGGCCTCTATCCAATTTTCACTTATTACATGGTTATTTGTAAAATTTGGAATTTTCATAACTGATAATAATGTTGAACTCAATTCACCTAAAATACCTTCTAATGTTTCAGCTTCATAATGTTTTTTTATCCATTGAAACCAGGGTGATAAATTTTTAGGTCTCTCTTCTTTACTATAACCAAATAAAGTATTTATTAAAATGAAACCAGTAACCTTATCAATGTTTCTGATTGAATAAGCACCTGTGACCGGACCACCCCAATCTTGGCCTACAAATGTTATATCACTTAAATCTAAAAATTCTATTAATCTACTAAGATTTTCAACATGTGTCTTAAGAGTGTAGTCTTTACCTTGAGGTGTTTCTGATTTGCCAAAGCCCATCATGTCTGGAACTATAATACGATACTTATTAGATAATTCTGGAATAAATTTTCTATAAATATAACCCCAAGTTGGCTCTCCATGTAGCATAATAATCGGCTTTGCCTCTTTGGGTCCTTCATCTACGTAATGTTGCAAAAAACCATTGCCATCGAAAAAGTTAGGATTAAACGGCCACGTGCCATCAAAGGTTTCTGATGCCATTATCATTTTTAAAGTCTCCGAATAAAATATTACATTTCAGTACTTGCTGCTTCTTTTTCATAAGTAAAAGTACAAACACCAACAAAGTTATTTTCTTTAAAAACCAAACTTCCTTTTAAATCTGCAATAATATTAATGTAATTATTTTCAAAGTTTTTTAATGCATCTGGATTTTCAAATTTTATTGAAACATTCAAATCACCAGATTGACTTATAAAAATATTAAGACCAATGATATTATATTCAGAGATTTTAGAGCCAAACTTTTCTGAACAAAAAGAAGCTGCTAGTTTAGCTTCACTTACGGATGTGAATTTAAAATTTAAAATTTTTCCAAACATCTTTAACCTTCTATCTTACTAAGCATGTCCATTAATTCATCTTCATCCTCAGATAGATTTTTAATTCTTTTCAAAGTTCCAATATTCATATTTAGCTGTTCTTGTAGTTTTATCCCATATTTAGAAATATAAATATCACCTTCGTTACTTTCTCCAATACCAAGCTTAATGATTAATTTTTTTTCTTCACTTGTAATTACATCATTTATTAAAAATTTTAATATTGATATAGCGTTATGAAGACTTATATCTGCAAAATTAGACATTAATTTATGCATTATATTTATTGTAGTTTCTGCAGTACTTTTTCTTTGAGCAACTTGAACTTCTAATTGATATGCTAATTTTTGGGCTAAACTTATTAACAAGTCAATCTTGTGTTTTGACAGCTTTCTTACTCTATTATCACTTACACACAATGTTCCTAATATATATCCGTCTGAAGTAATAATTGGAAAAGCTGCGTAAAACTTAACACCAATGTCTGTTACTGCTGGATGCAGCATAAATCGCTTATCTTTTGTCATATCGTTAATTATGAGTGGATTAGTTTTCTCTAGAGCAAACTGACATAAAGTTTGTTTTCTTGGCATCTCAATTGGAACTTCATCAGGAAAACCGTCTCTAGCAAGGACGAACTGTCTATCAGCATCTATTACCCCTGTCCAACTTACAGGACATCCTGTAATTTCTTTGGCTAAAAGACAATAAACGTCATAAAGTTCTGTTGAGTTTGTATCTAATACTCCTGTTCGGACTACAGCTTGTACTCTTTTACTATCATTTGTTGGAATATTAGCAGGTTTAAATGTCATTTTTTTACTTATAGTTTATTAGATCATATAACATCAATCTATTAGAAACAATGAACATATTCATTAAAAATCAAATTTAGTAAAATTCAAAAATAAAAAAATAACTATAGCTTACTATTATTGCAGGAATACCCGAATATATAGTGGCAATAAAAGCTGCTTTGGGTTGTAGGGCAATTGCTGGAAACAATGCATCTCCATCATTTGAAATTGCGTTTCCAATCTGAGCAGATAAAGGAATTATTCCATTTAAATATAAAGTTGTAACTAGTATTTGAGGGCCACAACCTGGTAAAAAACCTATTAAAATTGCTATCAATGGAATAAAAAAGTAATAAGATTTAAAAATAGCCTCTAAATCAAACTCACCTAAATGAACAGTTAATTCATATGCAAGAAAAGCTAAAATAACCCAACCTGTAATAAAATTAGTATCTGATACTGTCCTTCTTACAATCTTTTCATCTGATCCAGAAGGGGTGTATCTAAAACCGCTAATTATTGGTAATATCCACATGATGAAACATAAAGAACCAGCAAAAAAACCAAAAAAAGTAATTGGATTTTCTATAAATTTATTTGCAAAATATAAATCTAAGTTGATTTGAAAAGCTGTTAAAATTCCGAAAAATATGCCAGGAATAATTAGAACAATCCAGATAAAATCTAAACTTTTTGAAGTCTTATATTTTGATGGTTTACTATTTAGTTTTATAACGTCACAACCATTCATTTTCATAAAATTTTTCTTATGAATTAAATTTACTAATATCCCTGAGACAAAACCTACGAAAAACCCAATTAACATAATAAATAATCCAATTTTAGGCTCTTTAGCTATTAGTAAAAAAGCTGCATCACCCATTGTAGCAGTTAATGTTGCTACAACTGAACCAAAAGAAACTTTTCCACGAGAATATTGAGTTAAGACTATAATAGCCCCCCCACAACCGGGAAGGGCACCAAGAAATGAGCTAACAAATATTTCTAGTTTTGGTCTTTTATTAAGAACTTTTTCTAAATCAATTTTTAGATATTTTTCCAATGAATAGAAAAACAACAACGTTCCTGCAACAAAACTTGTCACTTGTATGTAAGCATCAGCAATTGAAGATTTTATGATATCCCAAGTTTCGTTACCTATATTAAAGAATAAGAAAACTCCTATAAGTAAAAAAATATAACTAAAAATCTTTTGATTTTTGATTACAAATTGGCCTGAAACTTGGTTTGTAGGATTGTTTATCATGTTTAATCTAAAAAAATTGTTTATACATTTTATATTGCACATGGCATTATTCACGTCAATAGCCTAATAAAGTTAGTCTTAGCTAATTTATTTTCTCTTAGATTTATTTTCAGCTTTCCTTGAAACCCATAATGGAAAGATTATTAAAGCTATAAAAATTATTACTAAAAATATAATCATCATTATTTATACCACTAAAAGCTTTTAATTAAATTCGAGTTTACTCAGTAAATTTTAATATTTATCAAAAATAAGATTAATTAGTTAGCTAAAATATCATTTTCAAAACCCTAAAATTAAGGTTATAAATAAAGGAAATGTTTGGAGAAAATTTAGCATGCAAATTGATAAAGATACACAAACTTTAATTGATGAACGTATTAAAAACAATGCACCTCCCTTGGAGAGCTTTTCTCCTCAAGAACTGAGAGCTTTGAGAGCTAAAATGGCAGAAACTCCTGAAAAACTTAGAGTATATATATCATATGTAGAAGATTTTACTCTTAAGGGTTCTCTAGGATCTATAACTGTAAGAAAATATTTTAACGAAAATTCAGATACACTTATAAACCAAAAACAACCATTAATTATTTATTTTCATGGTGGCGGTTTTGTGATGGGAGACCTTGAAAGTCATGATTTAGTTTGCAGACATTTATGTAAACAAACAAATGCAACTATAATAGCAGTTGATTACAAACTAGCCCCCGAACATAAATTTCCAGCAGCAATTACAGATACAATAGATGCTATAACTGAGATTATAAGTAGAGCAGATGAATTTAATATTGATCAAAATAAAGTTATTTTGTGTGGTGATAGTGCTGGAGGGGCTTTAGCTGCTGTTGGAACTATTATGTCAAGAGATAAATTAATTCCAAAAGTTCATGGTCAAATTCTAGTTTATCCGTGGGTAGATATGACTATGTGTAGAAGATCAATGGATATAGACATTGAAGGTATGATTTTAAATAAGAAAACTATAGAATATTTTGCAGACCATTACTTAAATTCTTATGAAGAGCAGGTGGATTGGAGAGCATCACCACTATTAACCCCTGACTTATCAGGCCTTCCACCTACATATATTTTTGGAGCAGGACTGGATCCTCTAGTTGATGAAGGTGATGCATATAAAAGAAGACTTTTATCTTTTGGTAATGAAGTCCATTATCGATTATTTGAAGGACAGATGCATGCTTTTGTAAGTAATTCTGTCCAATTACCAACCGCCTTAGTATGCATAAAAGAAATGAGTGAAGCTGCAAAAGAAATATTTTCTAGGAAATAAATAAATTATTTTTTAAGGTCTCAGGCTTCATTTCTACTGAAAATCCACTTTCTTTTGGGAGCATATATGCTGCATTTTTTATTATACAGGGATTAATAAAATGTTCATGAAGATGATCTACATACTCTATGACTTGTTTGTCTTTTCTACCTGATACGCATATATAATCAATCATTGCAAGATGTTGTGAATATTCACATAAACCTACACCACCTGCGTGAGGCCAAACTGGAAGATTATTTTTAGCAGCCATTAATTGTACTGCCAATACTTCATTTAGACCTCCCATTCTGCAGGCATCTACTTGGACTATATCAATAGCTTTCTCTGATATTAATTGTTTAAATATAATTCTATTTTGAACGGCTTCACCTGTAGCCACTTTTATAGGATAAATAGCTTCTCTTATTTTTTTATGACCTATAATATCGTCTGGACTTGTTGGTTCCTCTATGAAATATGGATTAAATTCAGAAAGAGATTTCATCCATTTAATTGCTTCATCAACTTCCCAAACCTGATTTGCATCAATCATAATTTTAATCTCAGGACCCAATGAGCTTCTTGCTATTTCTAGACGCCTCATATCATCTCTAAGATTTTTACCCACTTTTAATTTTACATATTCAAACCCTTTTTTCTTTGCATCAACACATAATCTTTTCAATTTTTCATCACTGTACCCAAGCCAGCCTGCTGAAGTTACATAACATGGGTAACCTTCTTTTTTTAAAATAGAGATTCTTTTTGATTTTGATTGTTGATGAGACTTTAGAATATGATTAGCTTCATCCTGATTTAAAAAATCTGTTATATGTCTGAAATCAATAGATCCAGATATTTCCTCTGGGCTCATATCTGAGACTTGTTTCCAAAGCGGTTTATTATTCATTTTTGCCAAAATATCCCAAACGGCATTTATAATTGCACCACTAGCCATATGGATTATACCCTTTTCTGGACCAACCCATCTTAGTTGTGAATCAGAGGTCATCATTCTTGAAAAAGAGGAAAGGTTATATCTTATCCATTCTATATCAAGTCCTAGTACAATATGTTGTAATGCTCGGATCGCTTCACAACAAAGGTCGTTGCCGCGACCAAGTGTAAAGGCAAAAGAATGACCTTTTAATAATTTATTTTCACTCTCAAGAATTACATATGCTGCAGAGTAATCGGGATCTGGGTTCATCGCATCAGAACCGTCAAGATTATCAGAAGTAGGGAACCTTAAATCATAAGTTATTAATTTTATTATTTTTGTCATTTAAATTTTTGCCTTATATAGATTATTTAGGCGTATAAATATTATCCCTATTTAAATCATGGACATCTCGTTTTCCACATAAAGCCATAGTCATGTCTGCTTCTGTTTTGATAATGTCTAAAGCTTTGGTAACACCGTCTTTACCCAAAGCACCTAGACCATATAGAAAAGCTCTACCAATATACGTACCCTTTGCTCCTAAACACATCGCTTTTATTACATCTTGACCAGATCTAATCCCTCCATCCAAATGGACTTCAACTAACTTGCCAACTTTATCGACTATTTCTGGTAAAATATTTATTGTTGAAGACGCACCATCTAGTTGCCTTCCTCCATGATTAGAAACAATAATCGCATCTGCTCCTGTTTTTGCAGCTAAAAGCGCATCTTCAGAATCTAAAATTCCTTTAATAATAAGTTTACCACCCCACCTCTTTCTAATCCAATCAACTTCTTTCCAATCAAGTTTTTGATCAAACTGAGTACTTATCCAAGAACCTAAAGATCTTACATCTTTTATTCCTTCAACATGTCCTACAATATTACCAAAAAAATGGTTTTTGGTAGCAAGCATTCTTAGACACCACATAGGTCTAGTTAAAACTTGATAAATATGTTTTGGAATCAATTTAGGAGGAGTAGACAATCCATTTCTAACATCTTTATGTCTTTGACCTAAAATTTGCAGATCTAATGTTAAAACTAAGGCACTGCAATTAACTTCTTTTGCTCTATCTATAAGACGAGCCATAAATTTTTTATCTTTCATAACATATAATTGAAACCAAAAAGGATTTTTTGTTTTTTCAGCAACAGCCTCCAAAGAACATACGCTCATGGTAGATAAAGTGAAAGGAATACCAAATTCTTCAGCTGCTTGGGCAGCTAGTATTTCTCCATCTGCTCTTTGCATCCCAGTAAGACCAGTTGGCGCTATCGCGACAGGCATTGACACTGATTGATTAACCATTTTAGTTGCCAGGGTTCTATTTGACATGTCAATTGCCACTCTTTGTCTTAGTTTTATTTTTTGAAAATCAGATATGTTTTCATTATATGTGGTTTCAGTCCAAGAACCTGAATTTACATAGTCGAAAAACATTTTTGGAACTCTTTTTTGAGCTAAAGTTTCTAAATCTTTGATTTCTAAAATATCCATTAAACTTCCTTATATTTTCTGATATGTAATTATTAGATAATAATAGAGAAAACTCAATGAGACTTTGTTATTTAAAAAGCCAAAAATTTCTTATTGGAGGATATATTGAACATTTTTGAATTAAGAACTTACACTTTGCATGTTGGCAAATTATCAAAGGCTATAGAGATTTATCAAGATTTAGGATGGCCAGCTCTTCAAAAATATAAAAAAAATATAATAAAATATTATATCGGTGATGTTGGTGCCTTAAACCAAATTATCCATATTTGGCAATTTGAGGACGATAATGCGAGAAGGGAATTATGGAAAATAATATATAAAGATAAAGATTTTATAAAATTTGCTACTGAATTTCGACCACTTGTATTAACTCAAGAAAATAAACTAATGACAGTTGCTCCATGGACACCATATCAAACTAATTAGGAATAGATTATGACAAAAAACAAATATAATATTGCAGTAATTCCAGGGGATGGAATAGGAACTGAGGTAATGCCAGAGGCATTAAAAGTGTTGGAGGTGATATCAAATAAATATGGTATTAATCTTCACTTTGACCACTTTGATTTCAGTTCATTTGAGTATTTTTCTAAGCATGGTCAAATGATGCCGGATGACTGGAAAAGTCAAATTGGATCTCATGATGCTCTGTTTTTTGGGGCAGTTGGCTGGCCAGATAAAATCCCTGATCATATATCTCTTTGGGGATCATTATTAAAATTTAGAAGAGAATTTGATCAATATATTAATCTCAGACCAGTAAAATTAATGCCAGGTGTTCCTTCACCATTAGCGAACAGGAATCCTGGAGATATAAATTTTTATATTATTAGAGAAAATACTGAAGGAGAATATTCCTCAATAGGTGGAAAAATGTTTCCAGACACTGACAGAGAAATTGTTATGCAGGAAACCGTAATGTCAAGAGTTGGTGTAGATAGAGTACTAAAATTTGCGTTTGAATTAGCCCAAAGTTCAGATAAAAAGCATTTAACATCAGCTACGAAATCTAATGGGATTTCAATTACCATGCCCTACTGGGACGAAAGAGTTGAGGAAATGGCTAAAAAATACCCTGATGTAAAGTGGGATAAATATCATATCGATATTCTTTGTGCTCATTTTGTACTTAATCCTGATAAATTCAATGTAGTAGTAGCTTCAAATTTGTTTGGAGATATTTTATCAGATTTAGGCCCCGCTTGTACTGGAACAATAGGAATAGCTCCGTCTGGAAATATTAATCCAGAAAAAAAGTTTCCTTCATTATTTGAACCTGTGCATGGTTCTGCTCCTGATATTGCAGGTAAAGGTATTGCAAATCCTATTGGTCAAATTTGGGCCGGCGCAATGATGCTTGAGCATTTGGGTCATAAGCAGGCTTCAGATAATATTGTGAGCGCTATTGAAGAAGTTTTAGAAAAAGAAGAGTACAGAACTGTTGATTTAGCAGGTAAGGCAAATACTCATAGTTGTGGTTCAGCGATCGCTGATGCAATTTAATTTCTAAGATTTAAGTCTATTTTTTAATTTTTGCATTCCGCCAATCCACCTTGAATAGTTATTAGCTTTGTTTTGGAAATAACCAATGACCTCATCATGAGGAGAAATCAAAAAAACCTCATTTTTAATGGCTTTTATAACATCTATTGCTACATCTTCAGGCTTCATCATACCATCCAAAGCAGAAACTTCTTTTTCTCGTCCTCTTGTCATTGCAGTTTCAACGGCCTGCGGACACAAAATTGATACACCAATTCCCTGTTTTCCATATGTAATTGCTAGCCATTCGGCTAGACCAATGGCCGCATGTTTTGTTGTAGAATATGTGATAGAATCAATATGACTTAATAACCCAGCAGCAGATGCAGTATTAACAAAATATCCACTGCCTCTTTTTAACATGTCAGGTAATAGTTTCTTTGCTGCAAAAACATGAGACATAACATGTAAATTCCAGTTTTTACTCCAATCTTCATTTGATGTTTGTTCACTCCCCAAAGAGAGTATTCCTGCATTAGAACAAAAAATATCAATTAACCCAAAATCAAGGTTTATTTCATCAATTAAATTTTGAACGCTCAATTCATTAGTTACATCACATTTCTTACAAATTATTTTTTCATTTTTAAAATGAAATTCTTTAAAATTTATATCTACAAGAACTATTTTTTTTGGATTTTCTTTTAAAAAACTTTTTCCTAGAGCTAGCCCAATCCCTCCGGCTCCTCCAGTCACTACTATAACCTTATTTGTAATTTCCAAATTTTCTTCCTTTTAATCTCTTTAACAAGACCTTCTTTTGTCTAATAAGTCTAAAAAGTATCCCAAATTTTGAACTTCTTTCACATTAAAAATATTGGTTAAATAATCATTATTTTCTTTACTAGGGTTTAATATAACACCATTTTTTTTTGAATATGAAACCCAATTATTATTCTCTAATTTTTTTACTTGTCGTCTAACAGTTTCAATACTTAACGAAGTTAATTCCGATATTAAAGTGTATGTAAGTACAGTATTAGTTTCAAACCCAGCTTTACTGAATTTATACCATAGTTGTACAGCATCATCTCTAAACTTTGAGTTTGACTTTGCTGTTAAAATTACAACATGATGCCATGCAATCACTTGAAAAACTAAGTAACCATTTGCATTACCCCATGCTTTTACACCAGCTTTAGATCTTTCAATTTCAAATAATAGAAAATGATGCCAAACGGATAAAAAATTAATTTTTAGAAATTCACTTCCTTTTAAACCCAATTACTAATCCCCCAACTAGCTTAGGTAATATTATTTTAATAGATTACTTGAAATATAGCTATAGTTATTTATTCTTTTCAAGAAATGTGAACTCAGAGGTGCTAGTTGGAAAAAATCTGAGCTCACGTTCACATTTAAAATAAAAACTTTTGTAAAAATCAACAATATGTATTCACGAAACGTGAAATATATAGGTAGACATTTAATTATAACTAATTATAAGTATTAACTGTTTTTAGGTGGCCGCTCCCTAGTAAAAAAAATGGTGTAATAAATTCTTTTACGAAGGATATTCACTATGGCCGAAATTAAAATAGATACTAAAATTTTTAAAAAAGACAACCTAGATATAGTTTATTCTATAACTGGAAAAAAATTATTAAATGGAATATTGCATTATAAGCTTAAATCTGAAAACTCTGAAGAAATTTATTTAAGCGAATTTGCAATTAATGATAGATTTATTACTCAAGCAAAACATTGTGAACAGCCAAAAAACTCAGTTTCTAGATTATTTACTAAAATTATAAACAAAGGTTACACTACAGGAAAATCAAATGAATAAGAGAATTATTGCTTTAATAGGAGCTGTGGCTCTACTTTCAGCTTGTGAAACAGCATCTCAGAAAGTAGTTACTGGCAGTGCTGCATCGTCTTCAAGCGGATCAACTTCTTCCTCAACTTCAAGCTCAGTTGATAAAAAGAAAAGTTTATTTGCCCAAGCCAAGCAGACTGCTGCAGATAAATTAATTGCTGTTGGTGATAGAGTTTTATTTGACTATGACTCAGCTAAATTAGATTCAAGCGCTAAAATACTTCTTGATGCACAGTCAAGGTTTCTAAGAGCAAATACAGATTTAAATTTTATAGTTGAAGGTCATTGTGACGAAAGAGGCACACGTGAATACAACTTAGCCCTAGGTGAGCAAAGAGCTACTGCCGTACGAGACTATTTAGTTATACAAGGTATTGATCCAGACAGAATTAAGGTTATTTCTTATGGAAAAGAAAAGCCTGCAGTTGTTGGTTCAAATGGTATGGCTTGGTCAAAAAACAGACGTGCCGTAACCGTTATTGATTAATATTATTATATTTCATAAATTTAATTATTTTAAAATAAACTGAAATTTATTAATCTCAATTCAAAATTGTTGATAATTGTAATTATTGCCTTTACTTAGATTTATTAAATATCTAAAGAATACTTAATAATATGTAATTTTAATTTTTAGTAAAAAAATGCAAGAATTATCAAACCAAATTTTGACAGATATTCGCAATAAATTTGAACAAATAGATGAGTGTCCAATTCAGGGAAAAAGAGTTTTTTTTGAAAATGCTGGTGGAGCATTAACTCTTAAATCAGTAGTAAAATGTTCTATGAAATATGCTGCAATTCCTGATAACCAAGGAAGAGATAATGATGGATCACACGAACTTGTAAAGACAATAAATAAAGCTAAAGAAGATATGCGAATTTTCATGAATGCTTCTTCTGGTCAATTTTTTGTCGGAGAAAGTGGAACCGAATTATTATTTAGAATAATTATGAATGCGTGTTTAGGAACAAATAATCAAGGCATTGTATTAGGATCCACAGTAGAACATCCTGCTACAAGAAGTGCTTGTTCAAGATGGTCTAAGATATCTGGTAAAAAACATATTTTAATTCCACATAATGATGAAAAAGGTCTAGTTTGTAGTAAACAATATTCAAAGTATATTACTAAGGATACAAAGGTAGCAACAATTTTACACACATCGCCGGTCACCGGCATGGGTATGGATATAAAAGAAATTGCAAAAGAAATTAGATTTGTTTCCCCTGATTGTTTTATCATTGTAGATGGTATTCAACATGCAGCTCATGGTCAAATTGACATAGACAATTACGATATAGACGCTTACGTAATCTCTCCATACAAAATGTTTTCAAGACATGGGTATGGATTGGCTTGGATTTCTGATAAATTAACAAATTTACCACATGACATGTTAGTTGACGGCCCTAAAGAAACTTGGGAATTAGGTACAAGAGACACTGGCGCTTACGCAACATTATCAGAGGTAGTTTCATATTTTGAATGGTTAGGCGAATGTTTTACTAATAGTAATATAAAAAGAGATAAATTTGTTGCAGCTGGTAAGGCTATTCATAAACATGAAAAAAATTTAACTCAAACAATGATATTTGGTTATGGTAACATAGCTGGTTTGTCACAGATTAATAAAGTCAACATAATTGGTGGATTAAATAATCCTGCTAGAGAAGGACTTGTATCAATGTATGTTGACGATATACCGTCTGCTGAAGTAGTAAATAGACTTAATAAACATGGGATAAGAACACATCTCAGAAAAGCTGACCATTATTCTGGAAATATATTAAACCCACTAAAACAGGATAGTTGTGTTAGAATATCTTTATGTCATTACAACTCAATTGAAGAGGTTTATCAGCTTCTAATTGCAATAAAAGAAATTTGTGAATGAATTATCAAGGTTTGTGGTTTTAAAATTAGGATAAGTTCAAGATTTAATAAAATATTTTAAAATGTATATACCGTAATTAAATCGCTGTTTATTATTTTTGCAACTATTTAAGTCATTTTCTTTTACTATAAATTAAAGTAATAAGCTCATTATTTTAGGAAATTTCTCTTAATTTATTATAACAATTTTGAAAATTGTATTTTCTATTTTTATGAAAAAAAGTTAGTTGTCTACTATTTGGAATTACAGCTATTTGCTCCCATTCAGGGATTATTATTACATCTAATTTTTGAATTTAATTACTTTTTTTGCTGGTGACAAATTAATTTCATCCACAACTGTATTCCTATTAAGTGTTAAAATATTAGCGACCGAATTTGAAATATCATCAACACTAATAGCGTTTTCTGGATCATCTCCAGGTAAGAAATTTAAGTTATCAAAGAAGTTTGTTCTAACCATTCCAGCATTTATTATGCATACACGTATATTATTACTCGCTACATCTTTACTTAGTGATTGTGCAAAACCTCTTAATCCAAACTTTGAGCTACAATAAAGACTTCCATTTTTGGCACCAGACAAGCCAGCCTCAGATCCTATAAATATTATATCACCTTTTTTTATTTTTTTGAAATGAGGGAGTAAGCCTTTAGTTATAATTAAGTGAGAAGTTAAGTTCATCGAAATGAAATTATTAATTTGATCAACAGAAAAATTTTCAAGAGGACCAAACTCACCATTACCCGCATTGCTAACTAATCCATTAATTTTAGGATGATCTTTTAAAATTAGCTTTATATTTTTTTCTAAATTATGTATGTCACTTATATCAAGTGTGTATGTAATATAATTATCATGTTGTATTATTGCTTTTTTATGATCTCGAGAAATTCCAACTACTTTAGCTCCCAAATCAAGTAGTTTAGCAGTTATTGCTTTGCCTATGCCACTAGAACTTCCTGTAACTAAAACACATTTATCTTTCATAAATTTGTACCAATATAATTAAGCATAACATCTAAAAATTTGACTATTATCCAAATATTTTAATGTTAGGTTTTTACAAAAAACTGACATTTCTTCTTCAATCTTTTTATCATAAGAAATAATACCATCATTACTATATAAAGGACTTGTGAATAAAGGCTCGTTGGGATAAAGATTAAAAATATCCTTAAACATTTTTTTTGGAAAACGTAATGGCCCTAAACTAACGGAGTGAATGGCTTCTAGTGGAATAGAATTATAGACCTTTTCTAACAAATCTTCATATAAAAATTTCCAATCTTTTCCATGAATTAATGGATCAAATCTTAGTCCAATCTTCCAACCTCTTAATGCTAAATCAGAAATAGCTTGGATACGTCTTGAAATTGAAGGAACTTTATTGTCTAAGGAGGATGACATTATGTCAGGAATTAGACTATATGCCATAATTACATTTTCCATTGGTTCTATTGACATAAATGGCTCTCTTTGAATACTTTTTGTTCTAAATTCAATTTCAACTTCTGAGTATTGTTGAAATATTGGCAATATGTGTTTTGCAAAGCCTGTTACGTTTTCAAGGGCAAGAGAATCACAGTCATAACCAGAAAAAAAAGTTATTTTAGAATTAATATTCTGATCAATAACATTTTTTATACTAGCATCAAAATCTTCAAAATTAACAAAAATAACGTAATTTGCAGAGGAAAACATCCCTTGAAGAAAACAATACCTACAATCATAAATACAATTGTACATGTGAGAAAAGTAAAAATTTTTTGAAGACCCTATTCCAAAACCTTCTGGGGTACGCAGCACAAAACCTTCATTTTTATGAGCAAGAATTAAATTAGGGTTAGCTTTTTGTATTCTGAAGCTTTGATTTCGCTTGTTAAAAATTTCAGCGTATTTATCTATTTCAATGAAGCGAGACTTTTTGAATTTTTTCAGTATAGATTTAGTTCTCGGATGATCTTTTATTTTTTTTTCAATATAAATTGTTTCTATCAAACGTCGCTCCAATTAACCTTATTGGTTTCAATTTTATTATTTAAAGAATTAATTACAGAACTTGAACTTTTACATTGTTTGATTAAATCCATTATTTCATTATTATCACAAAAAACTTTTAAGCGTCTCAATAAATTCTCTAATTGAAATGATTGAGTTACTGAAAAATGCCAATTAGATGAAATTTTGAAAAAAATATCAGGCTTTGCTTTTATTTTATTTTCGTTTAGAGAGAGATTTTCATAATATGAAACAACTTGAGCAATCTTAGTAAGATTTAACTTTAATAATTCAATTATCCTTAGTTTAGTTAATTGTTTAATGTTATTTTCAGGACCATCAGAAATAATTTTCATAATACAAATAAATTCTTTTGAAGTTAATTTACTGGCAATATCAAAAAACGCACTTCCTTCCATATCTATTAATTCTTTTGAAGAATAATCCGTTATTGGTATATCTGTCGTTAATAGACTCATCTTAGGTAAATTCGATTTAGGCATGGTTGCTGGATATGTAACATAGGAGTTTTGATTAAAAATTTTATCCACTAGATATATATTTCCATAATCACCTTTGCCAGACCCCGCAATACCTATATTGATCCATGAGGCCCATTTAGAAGCCTTACTAATTGTATAAAGATATGACGTGGCGGCTGCAGAATTATGCCTTCCTATTCCAGATAGGATAAGCCAATGTGTCTCTTCAATATTCTTGTAAATAGGATATAAAGTTTTTTTATTTATAAGTGCCATTTCGTAATAATCTAAAATTACTTTGGCTTCTTCTTTGAGAGCAATAACCCATCTAACTGACATTTTATTCAACAATTCACTTTTATTCATTTTTTAAGTTTATCTAATTCAATTGACCAGTCTTGAAGTTTACCATTATATTTTTTAAAAATTTCTTTATTTCCTCTTTTAAGGGCGCCATCTGAAACAATAGTTAATTTTTCAATTAAAGTTTCTAAAACATTTATTTTTTGTGATTTTGAAAAATGTTCATTTTTTAAATTTTTTTCTAATGATTTTATCCTAAATCTGTCCATTCCCCAAAATTTTTTAGATAATTGGTCACTATGTCCCCCATATTTTAAAACTAATGGACTATCTAAAAATCCAACTTCTTCTTTTGCGGTTATTCTTATCCACATATCATAATCTTCGCAAACCTCAAGATTCTCGTCGAAAAGTCCATAATCGTCAAAGATTTGCTTTTTAAGAACTACACTACTTGGAGAAATACAACATAACTGAAGGGAGTTTTTGAATATATTTCCACCTGATTTTTTATGTTTTTTTAATTGATTTAAAAATTTTTTATTTCTATACCAAGTTTCATCTGTATGAATAATTCTGTATTTATCCTGATTAAAAACAGAGTATCCTATCTGATTTTCTAATTTTGTTGGTTTCCAAGCATCGTCAGAATCTAAAAAGGCAATCCATTTTGATTTACTTTCTAAGATTCCTTTATTTCTAGCAGCACTTACACCTCTTTTTTTTTCAATGAAATAATTTATTTCTGGAAATAGTGATGATACCATCTGATAAGTTTGATCAGTTGAACCGTTATCAACAATAATAATTTCTTTTGGCGTAATTGTTTGTTTTATAACAGAATTAATAGCTCTTTTTAATAAATCACACCTGTTATACGTTGGAATTATAACCGAAATTTCTTCTATGGCTTTATTATAAGACATTAGATTTTATTAATTAAAGTTAAGGCTTTTTATCAAAAGACGTTACATTGTCATCAATATAGTGAAATTTTTGTTTATCAGACGTAAAAATAGCTATTTCAGGTTCAAAAATAGCTGGATCATCAAAGGTACCTACTTTCAAAATAATTGAATTTGGTCTCATTGGGTTTCTTGTTCCAATAGCAGTACCGCATTTACTACAAAATAAGCGAGTCATTGAATTTTCTAAATCATTTCTTTTAAATTCATTAGGCTTACCAGATAGAAATTTAAACCCATCTAAAGGCATGATCATTAAAACGTTGGGATGTCCTCCTGTGATATATTGACATTCCCTACAATGGCACTGAACGGAAGCTTGGGCGTCTCCATTAGATACGTACCTAATTTCACCACAGTAACATCCACCTTCAATTCTCATTAGTAAACTCCAAAATACTTTGTTTAAATTATTATAACTTTATAACCTCTAAAACTTCAATAGATTCTTGGTCATACCTCACATTAGAATTGTTATAATCATGAGGAACTTTAGTAAGTTTTTCAATTGGTAATTTATCTACCCAAAGTAAAAAATTAATTTCGACATTCTCTGCATAATCAAAATTTACTTTATTATTTATTTGAAACTCTTCATTAATTACTATTGAGTCCTCTTTAATTTCTCTGAAAGAGCCTCTTGTTGGATCATTTCCATAAAATGTTACCTCAAATCTAACTTTCCATTCATTTTTTTTAATAATATTTTCCAATTTTTAATTAATGAATTATTCTTGTACTTTAAGTTTTTGTTTTTTTTCTGTTGACCTTGCAAGAGCTGGAGGGGGTATATCTTCGGTGATTTCTGCTTTAGTACATTCTAGTAAGTTCATAACTTCCTCTGCCTTTTCTTTCCTACTCCATGTATGAACTACATGATCCTCTAAATCTTTATACAAAAACCAGTCTTTCTCGCTTTTTGAAAGCCATACTTTTATTGCATAAACAGACATTACAAGCTCCATAATAAATTAATTTTTCTATTATATAAATAATACGTCAAAAAAAAAATTAATGTAGTACTATTATGATTTAATTTCTGATGTAGTGTCTTTTAAAATAATTTCTAAAAAACAAAAGAAAGTAAGTATATGAATAAATATGAAAATGTTACTGTCGATAAGCTAGCAAATATATATTTTGATGGAAATGTAATTAGTCGTAATATCACATTTCAAGACGGATCAAAAAAAACACTAGGAGTAATGCTTCCAGGTGATTATGAGTTCAGTACACAATCAAAAGAACTAATGGAAATATTTACAGGAGAACTAGATTTAAAATTACCAGATAATCCAGGATGGAAAATAATTAGAGGAGGCATGAGTTTCAATGTTCCTAAGAATTCTTCATTCAAGGTAAAAGTGTCAAAATTAATTAACTACACTTGTACATACTTTAATGAATAAAATATAAATTTAAACTTGGTTAATAGTTTTGAAAAGTAAAGTTATTATAATCGGCGGTGGACCAACTGGTCTTATGGCTGCATATTTATTATCTCAAAAAAAATTTGATGTGACACTGTATGACAGAAAACCAACTTTTGGTCGCAAATTTTTGCTTGCTGGTAGGGGTGGTTTAAATATTACTCATTCGGAATGTAGAGAAAAATTTTTAGAAAAATATGGTAATTCTGCAAAAATTTTTGAACAAATTTTAAATAATTTTTCTCAAAATAAGCTTATGAGCTTTTGTGAAATGTTAGGAGAAAAAACATTTATAGGTTCAAGTGGAAGAGTTTTTCCTAAAAGTTTTAAAACTTCCCCCCTCTTAAGATCGTGGTTATCTAAATTAAAAAATCAAGATGTTAAAATGATAACTAATCATGATTGGGTTGGATGGGAAGATAATAAACTAATTTTTAAAACTGGAATAAAAAAAATTACAGTAGATGCTGAAATTACCTTATTAGCATTAGGTGGATTGTCATGGCCTAAATTAGGTTCAGATGGGTCTTGGATAAAAATCTTAGAAAAGAATAATATTGAAGTATCAAAGATACAACCTGCAAATTGCGGTTTTTTTGTAAAATGGTCTAACATTTTTAAAAATCGTTTTGCAGGATTTCCTCTCAAGGCTGTAGAGCTAAGCTTTAAAAATAAAAAAATAAAAGGAGAATTTATTATCACTAAAGAAGGGATAGAAGGTGGAATTATTTACTCTTTTTCTTCTATATTACGAGATAATATAAATGAAATGGGATCAACAGAAATCACAATAGATTTAAAACCTGATTTTACTATTGAAAAAATAAAGGAACTCCTATTGAAGCCAAGGTTAAAATTAACAATTACAAATTATTTGCGTAAAACTTTAAAATTATCAGAGGTCGCAATCGGTTTACTTATGGAGCTTAAAAATAAAGAAGGAACTAATAATCATCAAATGAGTAATCTAGCTTATATGATAAAAAATTATAAAATAATTCTAGACAAGCCTTTTTCAATTGAACGGTGTATTTCAACTTCAGGTGGCATAAGTTTTAATTCAATAAATGAAGATTTTATGCTTGTAAATAAACCAAACACCTATGTTGCAGGAGAAATGTTAGATTGGGAAGCTCCAACAGGAGGATATTTGTTACAAGCTTGTATATCTAACGGAGCGTTTGTAGCGAATAATATAATTAATAAAAAGAGACAAAATAAATGAAGATTTATTTTCTTTTTTTCCTTAACTTGATACAAGTTTTACAACCATTGCTTCCTCTCAAGTGAAGTCTTGGCTGCTGTGTAAACTCACCATGCTCAGGACATATTATAATTACTTTTGATGTAAGACTTTCAAATATAACTTTTGAATAATCAAAAACATCACCATGGATTTTTTGAAATTTTAAAATTAATTTTTCAGTGTTTAAATTTTCTTTTTTTGACACAAGCTCTCCAACCAAAAGATTTATAATAAAAGTAGTTTATTCAATTAAATTCAAAGTGTTTAATTTATGTGTCTAAATTTCTCTCTAGTTACTATCCAATTTAAATTTACTTTTTGATACCAAGTTTGATGAAGTAATTAAAATAATCTTTTTACAAATTTTCTCAAAAATAAAATGTAAAAGTTAAATATTGATTTACAAAAAATTATAGAGTATCAAACTTATACTAAATAACAATTTTGTTATTCAAGTCTATTTATACCAATTAATTTAAATTCAGAGGTTTTTATGAAAATAATTTTAGTTTTTTTTAGTTTTTTGTTTATTAATTTTAGCACATATGCAGATGGTCATTCAGGTAAAATACACCTTGAAGGATTTGGTGCATGGTCCTTAAATGTTATGAATGCTGGCAATGGCAATCTATCTATAACATATGATGGTCTTTACAGCGGTGTTGCTATGAATGGAACTAAATTTGGAAATAACTCATCTGTTCAATGTGTGGGTGGACTTACTACATCAGAAGGTAAATTTAATGACGAAACTGGTATATGTAAATTTCTATTTGCGAATGGGGATACTGCTTTTACAAAATATACAGGTACAGGAGAAGTAGGTAAGAATGGTACATCAAAATATGAGTTTATTGGAGGAACTGGTAAGTATAAATCTATATCTGGTTCAGGAACTGTAACACGAATTCAAATTCAAGCGGCAAAAAAAGGTTTTACACAAAGTAAGAATATATTCAAAGGAAATTATAAATTGAATTAGAATTAAATAGTTTAGATTTAGTTTTCTAAATAAATGGAGGAAAATATGAAGTTTATAGTTTTAGCAAAATATACAAAACAAGGTACTGACGGTTGGTTGGATAATCCAGACGAAGATCGTCGCGCTATGGTTCAAAGTATATCAGAAAAAATTGGAGGAAAATTACTTGATATATCTTATACGCGCGGAATTTATGACGTAGTGGTAAATGTTGAAGCACCAAGTTCAAATACAATGACAGCATTGAAACTGTCAATGATTAAAACTGGAGCATTTGATGAATTAACTATCTTGGAAGATATAGATCTCAATGCAATTGCAAGAAAAGGTGCTGAAATGATTGGATTATACAAGGCACCTGGAAAGTAGTAAAAACTTATATTTATTTTTCGTAATAAAAAGAGAGTCTTTTGGACTCTCTTTTATTAAGGAGGAAGAAAATTACTTTGTTTAAATGTGCAAATTTTATACCTTTTATCTTATTTGTTTAAATTATATATTTATAAATTGATACAAATAAGCAATACTTAAGTAATGGATAATCAAAAGTATAAATTAGATAAATTAAAAAAAGCACAAAAAGCAAAATCTAGTAGAGAAGAGTTATTTAATTCCTATGTAGATAAAACAACTAAAGTTAAAGATAAAATTGCTCTGGTTAAATTTAAACAAAAAGACAATAATTCTGTATTTCTTTCAAGCCTTAAGACTTTGATGAAACAATAGAAAATATATTTAGATCTAGTAAATTCCCTTAAATTAATAATTTTATTAAGATTATTGGTAGCGGAGGAGGGACTTTAACCCCCGACACCCGGATTATGATTCCCTTTTCCTAAATCTATTTTATCATTAAAATCAGTGGTTTATAGGACAAATATCTAAAGTGTATAACTCGTGTGTATAAGTTTTTGTGTATAATATTAGTTTGTATTCAACAGTTTTGATTTTGGTTTACATTCTTTTAAAGTTGTCAATCTGATTAATAAATCTAACTCTTACTCATTAATTTTTAAGCATTTTAATTTCAATTTCACTATATGATTTACTTATAAATTTTTATTAATCATCTTTTCAATGAATCAATTTTTTCTAATACCATTATCCCATACTTCTTTTGTTTTATTACCATTTTCTAATATGATCCAAGTTCCGTCTTTTTTGTTAAAATTATGTTGCCCTCTTTCAACTGTTTCAACTAGTCCCTTATCACTATATATTATTAACTCAAACATTCCGTGATCCATCCCATCTTTCATATTCCCTCTAAAGGTTCTTTTTTTAAATTCATTAAACTCTGAACCTTGACCATTTAATTTTCCATTTTTAAAATTGTAAATCACTGAACCATATATATTTAATTTTTTATTGATTTTGTTAATATAAAAATACTCCCCAGTGAAAGGTTGTTTTGTTTTTGAGTCAATAACTTTAAATGCCTTAAGTTTGCCATCATCATCAAACCAATTATCATTAATAAATTTTTTTCCGCTTCCAACAATTATCAAGTCATGGGATTCGTAATAATCTAAAGATTTTTTATTTAAGTAAAACTCAAATTCTTCGACATATCCTTCCTTATCATATATTTTAAATAATCCATCTTGAATATTACCATCTTCAACAATAGAAGAACTTTTGATATTTCCATTTTCATGAAATTCTTCAACTTTGCCCTCTTCGATACCCTTAACAAAATTTACTTGTTTTTTTATTTGTCCATTATTGTAATATGCTGTAAACAAACCGTTTTTAAGACCATTATTATATTTACCTTCATATGATACCTGACCATTATTAAAAACATCCTTTACATTACCAGAGTATGGTTTTTTAGAGTTGGTTAAAAAGGTTAGTTTTTTTCTAATAACGAGTTGATTTGTTGACACATTATTTGTAATTAAATTTGTAAACCAAGATACTTTTTTTGATTTTTTGACTTTTCTGGCATCAATGTATGGTATTGCAATACACAACTTAGAACCTTTCACAATATAATCTTCTGCCCATTTTTTTAGTGCTCCTATATCACCATCAACAATTTTTGGTTCCATTGGACTGTTACCTGGTCGTATCTGAACGTTACCGCCAATAGAAATTTCTTTATTTTCTTCTGGAGTTGGAGTGCACACCATAAAATGATGATCGTTTTTCATAAGAGCGATTAGAGAAGTGGCACCATCCTTAGTTTCTTGTGCAACAACTAAAGTTGGACTTATTTCATACACCATTTTAATTTTTCCAAGAGATTCAATAATTTCTTTTGTTTGGTCTGATAAAGGAATAGAAGATCTTGAGGTTATAATTTTCTGTGCCATTTCCAATTCATTAATTGGAGTCATTTCTGACTGACTGAAAGGTGGTTTTGTAAATGTAAAACAACCTGATAAAAAAATTAAGCAAAAAATTCCAATGATTTTTTTAATAATTTCCAACCTCTACTAAAAATAATATCTTAATAGTAATCAAATTATAGATAATTACAAATAATCTTGAGCATTTAGTAACTTAATATGAAAGTAACAAATGTTTTCATAAGGTACCCACATTAAATTCTTCCATTAAAATTCCTCAATAAGTTCTAGTTCGACTTTTCCAACTAGAATTTTGCTCTGATATAAGGTTGTTAAATCTTATTTTTACGTTGGAACAAATGTATCTAATTGAAGTTTTTTTAGTAAAGAAAATAACGTTCTCACTCACTCCACGGTAATAAAATTATAGCGTTGTGTGGTTTTAAGATCTTTGAATAATATTTTACCTAGTAGTTGATCTATTTTCTTGGTTAACAACAAAAATTTGTGGATTAATATTACTGTAGATACTATCTGCTCCTCCCTTGAATACAAATTGAATCTCTTGTCTACGTTTTAAAGTAGCAGTTTTTGATATAAAAGGTTTTTTTGAAACCCATACAGAATATGCACCCACTTTTTTTTCTCTTTTACTATCACTAATCACTCTAAATTTCATCTGATTTGCAGGAAACTTAAATTGTAATAATGGATTAATCTTAAAAAGTTTATTGTTTAGTGAATTAGCAAACGACTTTTGAAATACAAGTTCAATTTTGTCAGAACCTCTTTTTGTAAATTTGGGATGATAATAGAGTGCAACCAAATTTTTGTTTGTTTTAAAGTATGTATTTATAATTTTATTGTCTGCTTTAATCATAGGAATAAATGTTTCGACAACAAAATCTTGAGTATATTGACCCTTAGTAATGTAAAACTTTGAGTCTGGGTGTAAAAAGTTTTTTGCAATATTTTTTGATTTTTCTAGTGAATTATCTGCGTCGTCCCCTATCATTTGAAACGATAATTTCATAGGAACTTCTATAACCTCACCATTTTTAACCTGTTCAAAATCAGAAGTATAAATTGTTGTTTCTGAAATATTTGGATTGCATGCATTTAAAAAAATAAATGAAAATAAAAGAAGAATTAAAATTTTTATATTTTTTTTACATTTCATAATTCTATGAACAGAACATGAATTGCATTTTAATTCAATTTTAAAAATTATGTATAAGTTCAATCCTTAAATTTTAAATTATTTGTTGAAATGAATCTAACATTCACAAATATAATTTCTTTAATACAGTTATAACAAATAGAAACCTATTCTTTATGATGATCATATTTACATCTAAAAAAGGTCTTGAATGGGTGTTCACATTTATTACAAAAATAACTCATCTTTAAAACACTTTCTAACTCTATTTCTAATAATCCCTAATATGGATTAATTAGTTAATCCTAATTTCGTAATTCATCTGTAATATGCATTGTTCCATCTACTGTTTGCCGTAAAGGATTTTCTTTACAATATTTAATTAGGGCATATTTTATAGAATTAATATCTCTAAACTGTCCTATTGGTACGTGTGCAATTACACTAGCACCTAAAATAAAACCCATTGCAAAATGATTTTTTGGTAGCGGAGGAGAGACTTGAACCCCCGACACCCGGATTATGATTCCGTATATCCAAATTAAAAAATACATATAAATCAATAACTTAAATTGATTCTTGCCTTGTGTGTATAACACTAGTGTATAACTTTATGTGTATAACAAATTACTAAAAAGTACCCTCACCTTCGTATTTAAATTATGTTTTATAAGTTAATTAAATTTTAAGTGTATAACAATAAATATATAAGTCATTGAAAATGCTATATATTATCTGGACTCTAACCCTACAATTTAGTAATATAATTATATTGATTCCCTACATTTTATTGGAGATTTTACTATGAAAAAAGTAGTCCTTTATTGTCGTGTTTCTACTAAAGACCAAAACTGCGAAAGACAAATTTCTGAATTAAAAGAAATCGCATCAAATCATAACTATCACATTGTAGATGAATATATTGATACAGGGTTCTCTGGTTCATTAAAGAATAGACCAGAACTTGATAGAATGATGAAAGATGCATTTTCTAAAAAGTTTGAAATGGTTATGACTTTGGAATTAAGTAGAATAGGAAGATCAACAAAGAATCTTCTTGAGATAGTAGAGAAGTTAAAAGAGAAAGATATAAACCTCTTTATTGCAAATCAGCAGATAGACACCTCTACTCCATCTGGTTCTATGTTCTTTACCATTGCATCTGCATTTGCAACTTATGAAAGAGATTTAATCAGAGATAGAGTTATCTCTGGACTTCAAAGTGCAAAGAAGAAAGGTAAAATTCTAGGAAGAAAAACTAATCTTTGTGGATTGACTAAGAACAAAATCATAGAAATGAAATCCAATAATATTGGATTAAAGAAGATTGCTGTTGAATGTAAAGTTGCAGTTAAGACTGTGAGAACAGTATTAGGTGAAGTTGCATAGTGTCTGGAAGAATGAGATTAACCAAATGGGTCAGACTTTATCAAAACCCAAACTACAAACCACCAACTCCAAAACAATTAGAAAGACTCAAGATAAGAGAACAAAAAAATTTATTGTTCATATTTTAATCATGTTGTTTTTTTTGAATTTTTATTGATTCGATTTTAATCATATTTACAAAATAAATTTAAGAGAACTATAATTATTAACTAGTTAAGTATTAATATGATATTAATTAAATATTAGATCCTCTTAATCTAATTTTTAAAAAAGTACCACACCTCCCCCCCCCTCGTGTGGTATTTTTTTTTGGATTAGCAATAAATAAATCCGTCTAATCTGCGGATAATTAATACCTCAAATATCAAAATCATAATTCTTATAAATAGTATTAATTAAACAGAAGGAAAAGATAATGCTCTTGTGTTTAAAGTTTATATTGTGTGAGATTACAAACCTATTGAGTTACAATTATATATTGGAACGGATCTTAGTTAGGTAACCAGTTTTTATTATGATACACCCAAGTTGGAATGGTGTTAAAATATTCCCAGCAGGACAAGGGAGAAATAACCCTTACAGAATATAAAGTTTATCTTCATCAGACTCATATTCTGACCGAAGTTAAAGTTGAGAAAGACCTTACTTGGATTTCTATAATAGAGTGATGTTAGGGAATGGGATATCGGACTTCTCACCCAACTAAATGAATTACAAAGGTAATACTATTGGTTCATGTAGTTTCTCAGATGAAGATGTGAACTTGGTCATTAGACTCAAGAAAACCACTTAACCTTTGAGTAGGTTAAGTGTGTCCAAAATCATCTACTCAAGTAGTTTGAACTATGGATTTTGTAATAAATCATTATTTTGATATCAGCAAAAAAACTAAAATGTCTGTTTACCTAAACTGGTCTAGGTAATTCTAAAACTAAAGTTATGTTTAACATCTTATATTGAACTTATTATTTTTCTATAGATAAAAATAAAAATTAATATTTCTTTTAAAAGGTAAAAACAATTTAATGGAGAGAGTATATTAAGATAATTTATTAGTCAGAAATATTTAGTAGATTAGTGTTTTGTCAGTGCTTAAAACTAAATCTAACAAAGTTTTAGGTAAAACTTTTCTAATTTTTTTTCCTTCTAAGTCTAAATTTGTAACTCCTCTGTTTTCACATGACATAGAAGAGACGTAAATGGTCACCCCTTTTTTTGTAAGTACTGCCATATGCTCTTTTAATTTGCCCGTTCCAAGACCTACTAAGTTATCAATAATGGTATTTCTAACAAGTTGAACACCATCTCCGGATAAAAATATTTCCACCTTATGTCCTTCTTCAACAGCAGTTCTAGCAAGTAAAAAACCTAACATTGATTTAGAAACGTTATTAGGACCAGACATAATATGAAATAAAATACTTTCCATTAAAATAGGATCTTTAAAAAAATAAACATGATTTTGTATTGCAATCTTGCATTTCATTTTTATTAAAATAATTTTAAATAAAAGTGATTTTTAGAAAAAGATTATAAAATTAAAAATTTACTTATATTAATAAGAAATATGTTGAAATTTTCATCATTAATTTTAATTCAATTACATACATATATTAAATCAAATTAAGATTCTAATACGTTATCAATATTCTATTAATTTATTTAAGAATGAGGTTAACAAAATGAATTAGACCTTATCAAACACACACTCTTATAAATATCATTAGTAACCATTTAAGGACTGCTGAGTATGACTAAATACTCATATTGATAAACTTATAATCACCTTATCAAAATACTATAGAAAAGAGTTAAAATGAACCTAAAATATAAACTGAATCTTATGGAAAAACTTAAAGAAGAACAAGAAACAAAACAACAAAAACTAAGGTTTGGAGTTAAACCCAGATGGAATGGAAATACTGGATATTCCTTCTTTAGAAAACTTCGTGAATCTCTATCAACATCAAATCAAACAAAACTTAATAATCTAAAAAGGAGTGTAATTATATGAACACACATAACTATCTAATCAGAGTAAAAGACGAACATTGGGAAGATATTCAAAAAGTAAAAACTCTGGATAATTGTTCTGCAAATTCCATTATCAATGAGGGAATAAGACTTGTAGTGAGAAAGAAATTAGAAGAACTCTCTACATTGAGAAAGAATAGAACAAGTTTACAGAATATAGTTTCACCATAAAAGACTAGATACAACTAAGATGAAAAAATTAATTTTAAAAATTTTATTTAAAATAATTTAAGTTTAGTTATGATACTTATTTACATTAATATTTTTAAATTTTGAGGTTTTTATGAAAATAATTTTAGTTTTTTTTAGTTTTTTGTTTATTAATTTTAGCACATATGCAGATGGTCATTCAGGTAAAATACACCTTGAAGGATTTGGTGCATGGTCCTTAAATGTTATGAATGCTGGCAATGGCAATCTATCTATAACATATGATGGTCTTTACAGCGGTGTTGCTATGAATGGAACTAAATTTGGAAATAACTCATCTGTTCAATGTGTGGGTGGACTTACTACATCAGAAGGTAAATTTAATGACGAAACTGGTATATGTAAATTTCTATTTGCGAATGGGGATACTGCTTTTACAAAATATACAGGTACAGGAGAAGTAGGTAAGAATGGTACATCAAAATATGAGTTTATTGGAGGAACTGGTAAGTATAAATCTATATCTGGTTCAGGAACTGTAACACGAATTCAAATTCAAGCGGCAAAAAAAGGTTTTACACAAAGTAAGAATATATTCAAAGGAAGTTATAAACTTAACTAGATTATAATTTTAAAACTTTTTTTAAGGTAACTTGGGTGTGTTCTAGAGTTAGTAACTAGTTATGACTACTATTTATTGAGGGGGTTTTAAACCCTTTCAAAATCAATCAAAAAATACGAGAGAAAACCAAGAGTTTTGAATCTCAATTAACTGGGGTTTTAACCAAATGTTTAAAACCCTACGATAATATCTAAAGAGAAATATCAATTACTCTTTACCTTAATTGATTATTTTGATTAAATTGTAGGTATGAACAAAATACTTATCACATTCTTTACCATTCTCTTTTGCATGACTTCATCTGTTGGTTGGAGTGCAGATTTTCAAAAGGGTTTTAATGCGTATAATAAAGGTGATTTTGCAACTGCTCTTCGTGAATGGTCTCCTCTTGCTGAACAAGGAAATGTTTATGCCCAGTACAGTCTGGGTCAGATATATCGAGAAGGAAAAGGAGTTACTCAAGATTATAAGACTGCAGTAAAATGGTATAAACTTTCTGCCGAACAAGGTGATGCTCCTGCCCAGTACAATTTGGGACAGATGTATAGAAGAGGAGATGGTGTGCTTCAGAATTATAAAACTGCGGTAAAATGGTACAAACTTTCTGCTAAACAAGGTAATGCTAGTGCTCAAATCAATCTAGGTTTAGCGTATGCTTTGGGAAAAGGAGTTATACAAGACAATATTTATGCTCATATGTGGACCAATGTTGGTGCTGCTAACATTGGCACTTCTATTGGATCTGAAACTGCAATCGAAAATAGAGACCTTATTGCGAAGAAAATGACATCTGCCGACATCTCAACTGCACAGAAACTTGCCCGTGAATGTGTCCGTAAGAAATACAAAGGGTGTTGAAACCACTCCCTCAAAACTGACAACCAAAACCTAATCTATAAACCACGATAGTATCCAGAGAGAAATATCAATTGTATGCCCTTACATTAATTCGTAATTTCAATAATTTAACTTGTTAAGTTCATAATAATTTTTAAGATAGTAATATAAACTTTTTTGGAAAATATTTTGGATTGGTTTTATGCAGGAAATATTAATCTAGTATATTTATCTCCTTATATTTTAGGTTGTATTGCATCCCTTATATGGGCACGAATATCAACAAAAAAAAATAAAAATGACCCACTGTCACATGATCCAGGATTTTTGTATCATCTTCTTTTAAGTCCTTTATCAGGAATATTTTTTAGTTTTCCAATATATATAATTTTAATAGCATTAAATTTATGGTGATGAACTTATTTAAGAGTAAAAATGTCAAAAGTAATTTCAATAAAACTTAAAAAAAGTGGTAAATTAGACTCAAAAAGTAGTCTAAAAAATGGTGTTCCTGATGGACCACATGAGAACTTTTACTCGGGTGGTATCAAAAGTTCAGAAGGTAATTACAAAGATGGTTTAAAAGATGGTGAGTGGAAATATTTTTATGAAAGTGGAAAATTAAGTTCTGTTGTTACCTATTATCAAGGAAATAAAGAAGGTTTAAGAAAAAAATATTATCCAAGTATTGAACCAGAGTTGATGGTTGCAGAGAACTTTAAAACTAATAAAAGACATGGATCTTATAAAAAATATTATGACGAATTAGATGGATCATACTTGATGATTGATACAAATTATAATGAGGGAAAGTTGCACGGATTTTTGAAAAGGTTTGATGAAAATGGTGTTTTACGTGAGTTAGAGTTTTATGAAGATGGAAATAAGACAGGTGTATGGGAGTTTTATGATGAGGATAGTAAATTGATTAAAACTAAAGTCTATTAATTACATAATTATTTTTTTAATTTAAATGGAGAAAGTTTTGAGATTTTTATTTTTAATTTCTTTTTATCTAATAGGGTTTAATGCGATTGCTGAGTTCGATAAAAATAAACCATTTATAAGTGAAACTTATTATCAAGTTAAGACCCAAGAAAGTGTTTCTTTGAAAAAATGTTTGCAAGCAGTCAAGAATGGAAAGATTGTTGGAAAAATGGATAATGAAGACAATAAACTTGGAAACGTTTATTATGTTTTTAAAGACTACTTTTATGATGTTAGTCATTATATAAACTATAAAAACTTATTGTTTACGTTCAGATGCAGACGTGCAAAATTACCCTCATAATAAAATAGAATTAATCTATGACTAATTATATTTTAGACGGACATGATGTATCAAAATTGTTTGATACTTCTATTACTCCAATAAGTTTCTCTGATGATCCTAGAAAAAACATTCCAAAAAATGGTTCAATAATATACTCGGTATGGGATGTTAATGAAAAATTCATTTATATTGGGATTAGTGGATTACAAAAATCTATAGAAAAGAGAAACCCTCTTTCTAGAATGATATCTCATGCATCTGGTTTAAGAAGTGGTGATCAGTTTTGTGTTTATATTCACGATTTCTTTGTTATCCCAAATTTAATGAAACAAAAAAATTATAAACCAGAAAGAGGATCATTAGACAAATTAACTAAGCAATATATCCATGAAAATTTGTCTTATAGATTTATTAGTTTTAATTCAGACGATAGTGATGCAATTGTAAGAAGATTAGAGAACGAAATTAAATCTGGTGCATTAGGTTTAAAACCAATCTTAAATGGAACATCCACCCCCTAAAACTGACAAAGTTTTATTTGCACTTCCCTATTAAAAAGTTTGAAGGTTTTCTACTAGATCATCATTCATTTCTAAATTTTTAAGATAAAACCTTTCAAGTTGTTCAACACTTGTCCCAGCATTCTTTGCAAGATTAAATATATTCACCTTACCTTTACTTTTAACAAGTCTTGTCTGTAACGAATAATGTCTTAATGCGTATGGTGTGAGAATTTGTCCATCTGACGTTTCTTTAATCTTTGCGAGATGCAAAATATAATTAAATTGTCTGTTTACATTTCTAATTGCAGTTGAACGATTAGGATAATTATTAAAAAATAAATAATCATCTGGTTTATAATCTGGGTTTAATATTCTTAACTTATCATAAAAGTCTAATGCATCTGGCATTGTGGAAACCATTCTATATCCAGTTTTTCCTTTTACCTTAATCTCCAACCTATTAGGTTTATACTTAACCTCAATATCTTCATGTTTAACTGCAAAAATTTCACTTTCAACAGGTCTCATAAATGAGTGAACCATGAATACAAAGAAGTAATATAACTCATCAGTTATTTGTATTCCCCTCACCTTCACTTCATCATCAATAACGTCTCTAGTTGTCTTCAAAAATAATTTATATTGTTTTTCTGTAAATGAAGGTCTTGGATTATCTTTTTTAGATACTTTAGGAATCATAGGCATTTTATCTAATGAACCTTTTTCATATGCAATTTTTAGTATCTTACTAATTATAATTAGATGTTTAGATTTTGATGATGCAGATAATCCTTTATCTCTATTGTCATCTAATACTGTTAGATAATCTCTTAAATCGTATGTTGTAATATCGTTAATATTTTTATTACCAAAGTATTCATTTATCCCATCTTCTTTTCTTAGGATTAAACCCTCATCATCCACATGAAATCTTTCACTTCTAGTTTTACCAGACATAGACTTCTGTTGTTTCATCAAAAGATTTGCAAAATGATTAAATGTTTTGTTTGAAGGTGTTTTCTTAAACTTTGTAGTGTGTAATTTAGAAAACAACTCTTGTGCAACTTGTCTTGCATCAATCCTAGTGGTTTCTTTTGTAGAACGAGTTAAATATTTCTTTTTAATTGGGTTCCAAATCCTCACAAAATAATATGGACTTCTTCCAGTCTTATACAAAGATAATCCGTTGGACATGTGTATTCTTTGTGTGATTTGGTTTACGGACATAATCCGGAATTTTAGTGTATAACTGTGTATAACTCAAGTATGAAAATTCAGGACTGTTTTATAACCTTGCAAACCATTGATTTTATTGGGATTATTGGTAGCGGAGGAGGGACTTGAACCCCCGACACCCGGATTATGATTCCGGTGCTCTAACCAGCTGAGCTACTCCGCCTTACAGTAAGATAGTTACTAAATATAAATTATTTTGCAGTCAAGTTATTACGAAAAAAAACCTATAACGTAATAATTCTATCTCTTATTTTGTCTTCTATATTTATTTTTAATTTAGGATAATCAACCTTTGACAAATTATTTTTTTGTTTAGTTATTGAAAATGTAAGTTTTTCAATAGCTCCTAAAGAGTTTATGAAATTTTTATAGATTGATTGGCTTTCTGATAATAGAACCTGTATTTTTTCTAAATTTAAGTGATTATCTTGCATTTTATTAATAGGCTTTTCACTTTCCCAGTTTATTAGACTTGGAATAATGCCATTTAGACGAGATTGATCTGCTAAAATACTAGCGTTAGTGCCTGGCATAGCAAATTTCCATTTATACTCACCTCGTGATGATTTAAAAAAAGGTTCATAATATTTTAGGATTTTTATATCTACATTTTCAATAACATAACCAATTACTTGAGGTGATTTTCTTAACTGAGATTGTAATTTTAGACTATCTAAATTAAACCATCTTTTAGTATTTAAATGTCCACAGTTGGGATCTATTGAAATAACCTCTAAGTAAACACTCTTACTTATCTTAACTACCCTATTATGTGTACCCATATCTTTATGATAACCAATATTACTTAGTTTAACATTTAACTTATTTTCTACGTAAGAAGTTCCCTCATCCAAATTATTAGCCGCTATAACAACATGATCTAATTTATGCATTAACAAAATTATTCAAATCTAGCATATTTGGGGCATCTGTTATCCATCCACCACCTAAAACGTGGGAATGATCTTTAGTATTATAAAATACGGCCGCCTGCCCTGTTGAAACTCCAAATTGAGGTTCATCAAAATCTAATTCAGAAGTACCAGTTTTAAAGTCAACTTTAATTTTTCCTACAACTGGATTTGAAGTATTTCTTAATTTTACTAAAATTTTAAATTCTTTATTATTAGGTTGATCTATTATCCAATTACATTCTGTAATTTTAATTTTTTTACAAGCCAAATAATCTTTAGAGCCTACTATCACCTGTTTTTTTTTTGCATCCAGGGCAATAACATATAAGAGTGAATTATTGTCATCAACTCCTTTTCTGCCACCAATTCCTATGCCCTTTCTTTGTCCTATAGTAAAATCAATGATACCATTATGTTGACCCAATTTTTTTCCCTCAATATCAACAATATCTCCAATATCAATACTTCCTGGTCTTAATTTACGAACAACATCTGCATACTTCCCATCTGGAACAAAGCATATATCTTGACTGTCTGGTTTTTCTGCAACATCAAGATTATATTTTCTTGCTACAGACCTGGTTTCTTTTTTTGTTAATGAACCTAAAGGAAATCTTAAGAATTCAAGTTGATTTTTTGTTGTTGCAAACAAAAAATATGACTGATCTTTTGAAGAATCTATTCCCTTATACAAACTTGGAGTACCTGTATTTTTTCTTCTTCTGATATAATGTCCAGTTGCCATAGCACTTGCACCTAATTTTTTAGCCCTATCAAGCATGTCTATAAACTTAACTGTTTGATTACATCTTACACAAGGAATAGGTGTTTCTCCTCGAAGATATGAATCAGCAAAGTCTTCCATTACTTGATCTTGAAAAAGATTTTCATAGTTTAATACATAATGTGGAATTTGAAGTTTACTTGAGACTAATCTTGCATCATTTATATCTGATCCTGCACAACATGCTCCCTTTTTTTGAAGCGCCTGACCATGATCATACAACTGCATAGTTAAACCTACTACATCAAAACCCGCTTCAACAAGTAATGCAGCTGTGACAGAGGAGTCAACGCCCCCAGACATTGCCACAACTATTCTGTGCTCGGACGGATTACCTTTTAAATCCATATCTTCAATTACTTGATTAATGTTAATCATCAACCTTACTCTTCTGGTATCAAAAGCCTAAGACCGTCAAGCTTGTCACTAACTTCTATTTGACATCCCAATCTGGATGTAGGTTGAAGCCCAACTGCCAAATCTAACATATCTTCTTCATCAGGATTAGGACCACCCACGATTGAGAACCAATCTTTATCAATAATTACGTGACATGTGCAACAAGAGATCGAACCACCACATGTACCCTCAATTTCTAAATCATTATCTCTAGCAACTTCCATTACAGACAGTCCATTTTCTGCTTCAACAGATGTTTCAGTTCCTTCTGAGTCAACAAATATAAGTTTAGGCACCTTTTACTCCAAAATTTATTAATACTTATTTTAAATCAAGCCAACATTCGGCCAAGTTATCTAATTCTTCAGTGGTTATCAAGCCCTCTGATTCTAATATTGTATCGTTTGGTGGAAATGACAATCTAATTGAATTTGACGCAAGATCTTCATAACCCATTGCACTAACTACATGACTTTTACTTATTTTACCAGAACTACAAGCTGAACCTGAGCTTACTGAAAATGATTCAAGATCTAATTTCATTAAGGCTAAATCACCAGGTATATTTGGTAAAGCCATGAGTAAGGTATTGCTTACCCTATTACTACTCTCCCCAAAAAAAATTGTTTCTGGTCTTATTTTTTTAATTTTATTACTTAGATAATCTCTGAGGTATTTCACTTGATTATCATTTTTTTTAGGCATTTCTGACATAATAAGAGCGGCTTCACCAAAACCCAATATTCCAAAAATATTTTCAGTCCCTGCTCTTATACCCTTTTCTTGTCCCCCTCCTAATATTTGAGGAGTCAAATTAAATTTATTTTTATTTATCAGTGCCCCTATACCACTTGGAGCTCCTATTTTGTGCCCTGAGAGAGTTAAAAAATCTATCTCTAATTCATTTAAATTTATTTCAATTTTACCTAAGGCTTGTGCGGCATCACAATGAACCAAACATCCATATTTTTTTGCAATATTTATAACCTCTTTGATAGGCTGTATTACACCAGTTTCATTATTAACCCACATGACTGAAACTAAAATTTCTTTTCTATTTTTGTTGATGCTTTTAAGTAATGTTTCCATAGCATTTAAGTCAACTAATCCATTTTTATTTACGGGAATGATTAAGTTACTTTTTGAAGAAGACAAAACTGCCAAATGTTCTATGGAACTTACGACAATAGTATTAAAGTTACTGAAAACTAAATTTATAGCCTCTGTTGCAGAACTTGTAAAAATTATATTATCACTCTTTACATTTACTAATCTAGCTATATTTAGTTTAGCCTTTTCCACTAAATTTTTACCTTTTCTTCCATAATAATGAACTGATGACGCATTTAACGGGCCAAAATTCATGCAGTTAATTAAAGAATTTTTTACTTTCTCTAAAACTGGTACAGTTGCATTGTAGTCTAGATAAATTTGTCTGTTCATTTTACTTATTTTGTTTTTAAAAAACTATTATAATTATTTTTTTAAATTTTTACTCTTATTATTAGTTTCAAATTTTTTAATTTTTTTCTCTAAATTTTCAACTTTTTTTAATAATGATACTAATGCCTTTTCTCTTGGATCTGCGTCACTATCTGAAACAGCATAGGGTTTAAAACTTTCTTTTTTTGCTGATCTTGCAAATTCTCTAGCAGGAACTCCCGCAACTGTTACGTTTGCAGGAACATCTCTTGAAACAACTGAGTTTGCTCCAATTCTTGCGTCATCGCCAATATTAATCGCCCCTAAAATTTGAGCTCCTGAACCAATTATAACGTTGTTTCCAACTGTAGGATGTCTTTTTTGATTTCTTTGTAAGTCACTTTCTACTGACGGCATAATACCGCCAAGAGTTACTCCTTGATAAATCGTAACATTTTCTCCTATTTCAGTAGTTTCACCTATCACTATACCTAGACCATGATCCATAAAAAAGTTTGAACCTATTTTGGCTGCAGGGTGAATCTCAATACCTGTAAATATTCTGGCAAAATGCATTATTAGTCTTGCTAAAAATTTTAAATTGTATCTCCAAAGAATATTTCCAATTTTGTAAAAAAACATTACGTGAAAAGATGGATATAGAAAAATCACTCCAAGTCTGCTTCCAGCGGCAGGATCTCTTTCTATAATAGAATCTATTTCTTTAAAAAAGTTTTTAATATTCATTAATTTACACACTGAGTTTTGAAATGTTTATACTATAACTTTATCTAAAATTGTTCAAAAAATATTAAGTATAAAATTTATTTTTATTTAATTCATTAATATTGACAGATTAAAGATTAATTATTATTCGATAATTATAAAATTCAATATAAGTACTCTTTTAATTTTATAGCCAAATTATTTATGCTATAAATATACATAAATTCACTGGAGCTAATAAATGCCTGAAGTAATTCTAAATGGTCCACACGGAAGAATTGAATGTAGATACCATTCAGGAGTTTCAACAGACTCTCCTATAGCCCTTATTTTACACCCTGAACCTAATCAAGGTGGCAGTATGAATAATAAGGTTTCGTATGGAATGTATCATGAATTTAGAAATAGAGGTTTTTCAGTTTTGCGTTTTAATTTTAGAGGTGTCGGTAGAAGTGAAGGTATATACGAGGGTGGTGAGGGAGAATTAGCTGATGCTGCCGCAGTTTTAGACTGGGTACAATCTCAAAATATACATTCAAGATATACCTTCATTGCTGGATTTTCTTTTGGTTCTTGGGTTGGAATGCAGTTAATGATGAGAAGACCAGAGATTTTCGGTTTTATCTCAGTTTCACCACCAGCAGATAAATTTGATTTTTCTTTTCTTGCACCTTGCCCAGCATCTGGCTTAATAATTCATGGTGAAAATAATAATAGAGTACCAAGCGAGGTAATTCAAAAAATTGTTGATAAAATTTCTATCCAAAAGGGTATCAAAATAGATGTTGAATTCATAAAAGAAGCTAATCATATGTTTTCTAATCATGATGAAGAATTAATGGAAGCTATAAGAAAATATTTAAACAATTCTCTAGATTCATCAGAATATAGAGAGATATAAAATAAAAAAGAGAATTACTAATGAATAAATCTATAAATTTAGATTTTCTGAATATTATGAATGAAAGAGGTTTTATTCATCAAATTACTGATAAAAATAATCTAGACCAAGAGTTATCTACAAATATAATGACTGGTTACATAGGTTTCGATTGCACAGCACCCTCTCTTCATGTCGGATCATTAATTCAAATAATGATGCTTCGATGGTTTCAAAAAACAGGGCATAAACCAATCGTTCTTATGGGTGGGGGTACAACTAAAATTGGTGATCCTTCTGGTAAAGATAGTGCTCGACCTGTTCTTTCCTCAGAAAACATAGAAATAAATCAAAATAATATTAAAACTATTTTTGAAAAATTTTTAAAATTTGGATTTGGTAAAAACGATGCAATTATGGTTAATAATTCAGAATGGCTAGAAAGGCTTAATTATGTGTCATTTTTAAGAGATTTTGGGTCCTCTTTTTCAGTTAATAAACTTATAAATTTAGAAAGTGTTAAACAAAGATTAGATAGAGAACAAAATTTATCTTTTCTAGAATTTAATTACTCTTTGCTTCAAGCATATGATTTTTTGCATTTGTATGAAAATTACGGTTGTAAAATACAAATGGGTGGGTCTGATCAGTGGGGTAATATAGTTACTGGCTTAGACTTAATTAGAAAGAAAACTTCAAAACAAACATTTGGTTTTACTTCTCCATTATTAACCACCAGTAGTGGTGCAAAAATGGGCAAAACAGCTAATGGAGCAGTCTGGCTAAATGTAGAGCAATTGTCTGATTGGGATTTTTGGCAATATTGGAGAAATACCGAAGATTTAGACGTTATAAAGTTTTTAAAACTCTTTACAGAAATACCAATTACAGAGATTAATAAATTACAGCATTTAAAAGGTGTAGAATTAAATGATGCCAAAATAATTTTGGCAAATGAAGTTACAAAATTGTGTAGAAGTAGAGAAGCTGCTGAAAAAATCTCAACTACTGCTTCTAATTTATTTAATAAAATTATTGATGATGAAGGATTACCCACTATAAATATATCAAAACCTGAAATATCCTTTATTAATGCTTTAAAAGAATTAAATTTTCTAAAAACAAATGGAGAAGCAAGAAGGTTAATAAGAGGACAAGGTGCTAAAATTAACGATATTATGGTTAGTGATGAAAATTATATTTTAAAAATAGATGATTTTAGAAATGGTAAGGTAAAAATTTCATCAGGGAAAAAAAGACATGGACTATTAATTTGTTCTTAATTGAAACTAATTAATTGACTTATCATCAATAAAAAAATTATTGTCATTCAACCAATCATCTGCAAACAAATCTCTTAAAATACCTGGTGCAAATGATAGAATATTTAATTCAACCTTGGGACTTTTAATTGGTCCAACCATTTTAAATTGCCCTGCAAATAACCCCTCTTTTTTTAATCCTGTTATTAACTTACCAACAGCAGGAACAATACTTATAATTTGCGATATTAATTTAATTGGCGCTACTGATCCTCTCATATCTAAAAATTTTCTCTTTAAATTTATTTTTCCTTTAGCCGCAATTCCTAATGATTCACTGGAAAGATATACCTTATCAAACGTAAAGTTATGTTTCTTGACGTTTATATTCGCCCTACCTTTATCAAAATAAACTCCTTCACCGGAAATTACAGATTGAATACCAGAAAAGCTTAAAACAGATAAAGAGTTAATTATTCCTGGAGTGTTAATTAGACTAAATTTTTTTGATTTAATAACACCTTTATAATGATCGTATGTATCATTTAGAAAATTTATTTTTATTTTCATTTCACCACTTCTTATATTTTTTGTGAAACCAAGAGCATTAAGAAGTTTACCTCCATCAGAAGTGTCAAAAATAATATTAGGATATTTATCTTTGTTTTTTTCCATAATAATTTTGGTTTCTGCACCACCAACTAAACCAAAACCATTAAGCTTCGATATTTTATCGTCTATGTAAATTTCAAATTTTCCACTATCTAATAAAGATGACTTACCAAGCCATATTTGTCCAAATGCATTTGCTTCAAAGATAGATTTATTTATTGTTCCCCTTAGGCTACCTGCCAAAGAAATTTTAGGGTCTAAGATAATCTTATCAGCTGTGATTTCAAAAATTATGTTTTTGTTATTGTCGGATTGTTTTTTAAGATTATCTTTGAAATAAGAAAAATCTATTTTTTTTCCTGAAAAATTTAAGTCAA
>CACALC010000010.1:0-67089 GCA_902533225.1 uncultured SAR116 cluster alpha proteobacterium
TTGATCTAATTGAATATTCCGAAAAGATAGGAAAAAGACCATTCTTATTTATAGGAGAAGTTTTAACTAACAAAAATTGGATTTATTGTATTGATTAAACAAAAATATTTTGCTCGAGAAATCTTTTTTAAAATATTTTAATTAAATATAATAAATAAGTTGGAAAAAATGAAATCTACAAAAGTTTTAGTTCCCTCAGGTGTTCTTGGATTAGGCTTTGATTTGAAAGCTTTAAATGCTGGTATAAAAAATAAACCTGACATAATTGCTATTGATGGTGGTTCAACTGATAGCGGCCCATTTTCTTTAGGATCAGGGACTTCTAAATATTCACGGGACGCAGTAAGATCAGAATGGAAAAGTCTTATGAAGGCCAGAAATAAGGCCAGAATTCCACTAATTATTGGAAGTTGTGGAACTTGTGGAACTGATAGCATGGTTGACTGGATGGAAGAGATTACTATTGAGTTAGCAAAAGAGCTTAATCAAAATCTTAAAATTGCTAAGTTATACTGTGAACAAAAAAGAGACTACATTAAGATAAATTATAAAAATAGTAGAATAACACCTCTTAATCCTGCCCCAAATTTAAATGTTAGCTTAATAGAAGAAATGACACATATCGTTGCACTTGCTGGTGCAGAACAAATTCAAGAATGTTTAAAAACAGGTGCAGATATAATTTTAGCAGGTCGAACCACTGATACTGCTATCATATCTGCCTTGCCCTTAATGAATGGTTCAGACCCAGGAGCATCCTGGCATGGTGCAAAAATTGCTGAATGTGGAGCCCTATGTTCCAGCAATCCAACATCAGGAGTGGTATTGGTCGAATTTGATCAGATTGGCTTTACGGTTGAAGCAATGTCTGAAAATGCTTTTTGTACTCCAGATACAGTAGCTGCTCACATGCTCTACGAAAATGCTGATCCTTATATTTTATTAGAGCCAGGAGGATATATGGATGTAACTAATGCATTCTATAGCTCCATTAATAATAGAAAGGTCAGAGTACAGGGAGCTAACTGGCATACATCAAAAAAATATAATGTTAAGTTAGAAGGAGCACGAGTTTATGGTTATCAGACTTCATTACTGGTGATATTAAGAGAAAATTTTTACGTTAAAAATGCTATGCAGTGGACTGAAAAACTTTCAAGTTTCTTAAAAAAAGAAATCAAGCTTAGAATGAAGTTAAATGCTTCTGACTATTCTCTTGATTTTAGGCACATTGGTATAAATTCAACTTTAGGTGATTTAGAAAAAAGTGAAAGAATTCCTGTTGAGGTAGGGGTTTTATGTATTG
Source organism: uncultured SAR116 cluster alpha proteobacterium (assembly GCA_902533225.1). Classification (GTDB taxonomy): domain Bacteria; phylum Pseudomonadota; class Alphaproteobacteria; order Puniceispirillales; family Marisalimonadaceae; genus Marisalimonas. Next base: position 1,307 of record CACALC010000010.1, read on the forward strand.
TCACATCAAAAAGAAATAAAATATCCACTGAAATTGCAAAATTAATAAATCCATTTTTGCTACACTTTCCTCTAACTACTGATGAGGAACTACCTACTTTTGCTTTTCCATATTCTCCTGTTCATTCAGATAGAGGTTGTGTTTATGAATTTTCCTTAAATCACCTATTAGAATTAAATAATCCAATGGATGCATTTCATATAAAAGTGTCAGAGGTGTAATTGTCAATTCTTGGAGAAAAGGTTAAGAAAATTAGATCCAAAAATGCAGGCCCATTTTGGATTACGGTTGATATTTTTTGTGGAAATGAAGAAGTTTATAAGGATATATGTCTTAATTTGAATAATTCAAAAATAGCAAATTTATTAATGATAAATATTAAGGATTTAAAAAGATTTGAAATAGACAAATTAAATGTTATTAAGTTTTCTTTTCCAAGAAATATAACTCAAGGTCATATTTTTGATAGAGATATGCATGGAGCCCAACTAGCAATTCTGCTTTCTGAAATGGATTTTTAGATCATTTAACCAATCCATGAGATAAAAAATAATTATCTCTAATACATTTTTGGACATATTTAATTTCTTTCATGTGACACTTGTGGGTTTAAATTAAGTCTGAATTCAACTCGAATAATTTAATAATTTATTTCAATATTATGGTTTAAATTTATAAAAATATTATTATATATATATCTTCAATTACAAGGAAAAAAAATGTTCATAATCAAATCAATATCAATTACCCTAACAATAATAATGTCTTTGTTTTCAACCCATGTAATAGCAGAAAATTACACTGTAGAGATGCTAAACAAACTTGGAAAAGAAAGAATGGTTTATTCTGAAAAAGTTCTTTCGATTAAAGTTAATGATGAAATTACATGGAAATCAGTTGATAAAGGTCACAATGTTGAATTCATAGGTATGCCTAAAGGTGCCTCTAAATATAAATCTAAAATCAGTAAAGACGCCAAATATATATTCACACAACCTGGAATATATTTGTATCAATGTACTCCTCACAAAGCAATGGGAATGATTGGTCTTGTTGTAGTTGGTGAAAATAAAAATAATTTAGACAAAATTAAGAAAGTTAAAGTCTATGGCAAATCAAAGAAATTATTAAAAAAACTCCTCAAGTCCCTTTAGATTTTTGACAAAATTTGTGTTTTATTCTAACCTTTAATTAGGTTGTATGGGGATAAATATGAAAATTAAAAATATTTTAGTAGCTTCTGTATTAGCAATGCCTCTAACATTTTTAGAAGTTAGTGCCGCTGGTAACGAATCTGACAAATTAAAAGACACGGTTATTGACAAAACTATTCAAGCATTTGAAGATGGTTTTAATTCTTTATTTGAAAATACCGAATTAACTATTGAAGGTAGAACCGCCGCTGACCCAAATTTTACTTTACTGACAATTAATCCCATATCTGAAAATTTAGATAAGGGCGACTTAACGTTTTTCCAAGGCTCTGTTATTAGACAAAATAACCGAAACACGATTAATTTAGGTTTAGGTTATAGACAACTTACTGATAATGAAAAATGGATTTACGGTGTAAATGCTTTCCATGATTATGAAAGTACTTATGAACATTCAAGGATGAGTGTTGGAGCGGAATTAAGAAGTTCAGCTTTTGAAGTTAATGCTAATAAATATTTTGCTATAAGTGGTGCTAAAACTGGTCGAGATGGTAATACTGAAAGAGCTTTAGATGGATATGAGATAGAGGTAGGTGGACAAGTGCCATATATACCATCAGCCAAAATATTTGTAAAAAATTGGAAGTGGGAAGGATATCAGACTACAGATACAAAAGGTAATACTTATAGTTTACAAATTAATGCGCCGATAGCTCCTAATGTAACGTTAGAGGCAGGGACAAAAGATTTTGATACTGGAACAGATATTGATTTTGTTAATCTAACCTACAAGTTTGGTTTAGGAGGAGGCCCAACAGAGAAAGACGCAATCGTTCAAGATTTAATTGCTGATCAAGCGTTTAATAATACATCAATGAAGAAAAAGATGCTTGACAAAGTAAGACGTAAAAATCAGATCGTAATTCAAACAGGTTTTATAGCTTCTGCCGGGGGAGTATAATATGTTAAATCTTTTAAAAACTCTTATATTATTAATTTTATTAAACATTTTAACTTCATATAAAGTTTTTTCTGCTAGTGCTGAAAATGTAAAAGCATGCGATACTGGCACACATTTATTCACAGGCTCAGCCACGGCTTGTCGTTTTACTCCACAGTTATACAAAGCAACAGTTTTTGAGATGGGTCTTTGTACTGCTAATCCTATGTCTGGCGCATCATTAGATAAATCTACCTGTACTACAGTATTTACTGCAACTGATCAAACGAATGGCTCACTTCACGATTTTGCACTAGGTAATGCTGAACTAGCCGGAACCTCTAGTCGTCCTGCAAATGGTACATACACTTTCCCATATATAATTTTAAAAAATGATTTTACTATTAAAGGAGAGTTTGCACATGAAGGAGGGTCTACGTATTACATAAAAAACGACGGTGGCGGTGGGGCTTGTGGTTCTGCAAATACTACTTCTCCCGCACAAGAATGTACAACTAGTCTAACTCAATTTAATCAGGCGGGAAATTGTGATGGGGAATATTTAGGAGCAATATTTCAAGGTGGGACACTAAATGGTTACCTTATGAGATCTTCGGATTTAGATAAAAGAGATGGTTTGGCTGATGATGATGGGAGCGGAGCATGCAGTGCTGTTGATAGATTAGTAGGTGTTATGGAACTAGCCACTCCTGTTGTTGTTACTCCATCTACTATATCTGTTAAATTTACATTTAACGTCACTGGCTACGGTGCTCAATTGTTTTCTGCTGCTGGAAACCCAACTAACTCCACGGGTGGTGGTGGATCAGGACCATTTTCAGGATTTTTTACAGTAACTGACGCACCGCAACAATAAACTATCCTTAATTAGTTGATTTTTTAAGGAATAATTATATCATATATCTTTATAATATAACATTTTTATTCATGTGAGGAAGTTATGACTAATTGTTTTCATTTAGCAATACCTGCTGGTAATATTAGTAAGGCTTTAGGTTTTTATCGAGATATTTTAGGTTGTAAAACAGGTAATCAAGAAGAAGGTCGCTGGATAGACATAAATTTTTGGGGAAATGAACTTACTCTTCATGAGACAAAAACAAAACAAGTACGTGAAAGACATGACGTTGATATGGGTGATGTTTGTGTACCTCACTTTGGAGTTCACCTAGAAGCAAAAGATTTTGAAGAAGTGAAAAAAAGAATAGAAGCTAGCAATATTGATTATTTTGACGATCCATATAGGAGATTCATTGGTTCAAAATTTGAGCAAGAGACATTTTTTGTAGAAGATCCAAATGGAAACGTTCTTGAAATTAAAACCATGTCTAATCCAGAAGTTTTATTTGAAACCGCGTCTTGATTCCAAACTAAAAAAATCGAGTTTTTAGTCTTATTTTTATCGTAAAATTTATTATATTGATATATGAAACTATTATGCTCGGTAGCATAGATTGGTCGTGTTTATGAACAAAATAAAAAGTATCGTTCGATACCCTATAAAAGGACTTTCAGGTGAAAATGTTGAAAATATTATACTAGAAAAAAATCAAGTTCTGCCTGGAGATCGCGAGTTTGCTTTTGCTAGGTCGTATGTCACATACGAAGAAAATAATCCAATGTATTTAAGAAAAACAAATTTTTTAGCATTAGTAAGAGAAGAAAAATTAGCTAAATTAGATACTAGATTTGATCCAAAAACTAGAGAATTGACTATAAATATTGATAATAAAGTTGTTATAAATGAAATTCTTCAAGAAGGAAATATTAAAAAAGTTGAAACTTTTTTTCAAAATTATTTAAATTTAGGAATTGATAATAAACCAAAGTTAGTAAAAGGAATAAAGGTTGAAAAGAATCATAATTTAATTCACTCATTTTCAGATATTCCAGATAAGGCTGTATCCATAATCAACCTAAATACAATAAATGAATTAGAAAAAAAAATAGGTAAAAACATTAATCCTTGTAGGTTTCGAGCAAATCTTTTAATAGATGAAGGAAATCCCTGGGAAGAATTTAATTGGATTGGTAAAAAAGTTTCTGTTGGGGAATGTGTTCTAGAAATTTTCAAAAAAACACAGAGATGTGCAGCCACCAATGTAAACCCAGTAAATGCTATCAGAGATATTAATATACCAAATGAAATTAATACCCATTATGGGCATTTAGATTTAGGTGTATATGCAAGAGTTGTAAAAACTGGTCTCGTTTCAATATCAGATAAGTTATACATAAATTGAACAATAAATTGAATTTAGGACTAGGTTTAAATCTTTTTGGAGTAGTAAAATAAATTTAGTTAAAGAAAAAAACAGATTTAAAGAAATGGGTTTTATTAAATCATGGATTTTTTCTACCCTATTTTTTTTAACTTTTCCTTTATCTTTAATTTTATCTTTGTTCTTCTTAGGATTTAAAGAAACAAAACAATTTATGTTTGTTTTAATTAGTGATTATCTTCAGACAATTTTATTTGTTTTTATAATGATAACAATAATCATAATTTTTATAGTTGATTATTTAAGTAATTTTTTCAGTTAATTTGTTATGTTTTTAACAAGAAGTAAATTAAAAATTAATTTCATACTATTATATTTATTATTAATATTTTTAAACTCCATCACTTTTAAGCATCTATTTGCAGAAGATATTTATATTGGTGTAGCTTCAAATTTTTTGACACCAATGAAAGCATTAAAAGAAAACTTTGAAAGCATAAATGATGGCAAAATATTTATTTCAAGTGGTTCTAGTGGAAGTTTATACTCACAAATTATAAATGGGGCCCCACTAGATATTTTTTTATCAGCTGATCAAAATCAACCAAAAAAACTTGAAAAAACTGCAAAAGCAATAAAAGGAACACGTTTTACATATGCAACTGGAAAATTAGTTGTGTACAGTACGAAAAAATTTCTTTTTGGCCAAAGTTTTCCTCAATTCTTAACTTCAAATAAAATTAATTATATTGGAATTGGAAAACCAGAATATGTTCCATATGGAAGAGCTGCTATAGAAGTTCTAAAATCATTAAAAATTATTAAAGAAATATCTCCAAAGCTCGTTTTAGGTAAAAGTGTTAATCAAGTTTTTTTAATGAGCTTCTTTGGTAATTTAGATTTAGGTTTTGTTTCCAAGGCAGATTTTCTAAGTAATAATGGGAAGGGAAAAACATGGGAAATTCCTCAAAATTTATATTCGCCTATAAAACAAGATGCTATTTTACTGAAAAATGGAGAGCAAAAAAATAATGCAATACTTTTTTTAAAGTTTCTTTCTTCTGAAAGAACTAAAGAAGACTTAAAAAGATTTGGATATGTTTTTGATTAATATTTATTTAAATTAATTATCTTTTTTATTATAGCTTCCTCATTCTCGCCCCAAGCAATAGTTCCTCTAAAAACACCTTTCCTATCAAGCATAAAGACAGAAGCTGTATGGTTTAGATTATAATTATCTTTCGATGAACCAATAGTTTCAAAAAATACATTCCAATTGTCAGCCAAACTTTTGATTTCATTAATTTTACCTGTAATAGCAATTACATTTTTATTGAAATATTGAATGTAATCTTTTAAGTGATCTTGGGTATCACGTTTAGGGTCTAATGTAACGAAAATTATATTTGTTAAATTAATAGGAGGTTTAAGATTCTCTGTAACTGATGATAATTGAGTTAGTGTTGTTGGACAAATTTCAGGACAATGTGTGAATCCAAAAAAAAGTAAAGATGGTTTTTCGTTAAGACTTTTTTTATTAAATTGACTTCCATTTTGATCAACTAAATTTATATTTTTAATAACGTCTGATATATTCTTAGGACTATTCTGACGAGATAGATGCTCTGCAAACAAAAAAGTTGCAATTAAAATAATTACAAAAGAAACTATAATTGTAGATATTAGAGTTATTTTTTTATTTATGAGAGTCATGAAATTTAGTCTAAAATGAGTTAATTTATTTTTTTACTCTTTTATAAAATCCTTGTCATTTTATAAATGTTACACAATATGATAAAAAATCATTTAAAAAGTTATTTTCTCTGGCCATGAAAGGGAATAACCAAGCGACAACAATAAAAGCTAGAGACCAAAAGATAAATAATAGAGTAGTTTGCTTTTTCATTTTATAATTTATTAAAGTTATTTTAAGGTATATTAGATTATTTTAACAATATTTTAAATTACTTAGTGTTTTATGGGTTTAAATAGGGAACTTCAATGAAATTCATATATTTAATAATTTTTTGTTTACTTTATTCTTTCAATTCTCACGCATTGGAATTTTCATGTATTGACAAAAAATATGGTCGTTTTTCAAAAATGTTTATAGAGGATCAATTATTAAAATATGAGGATGAAAAGGGTGAGCCCTCGGAATATAAAATTGTGGAAAATTCTGAAAAAATGTTGATGGCCATTAGTAAAGGTTCTAAAGATAATGATCCAATTCTTAATTATATTTTTATTATTAAAGATAAATCTTTGGCATTCAATTCTATTTTAAGATCTATTAAAGAAAGCTATAATGAAATATATACTAATGACTTAACCTTAAAATGTATTGGTAACGAGTGAGAACCTTAATTTGTCATTGATTTAATATTAAAAACTTTGCATGATTAATTTGCTTAGTTAGTTGGAAAAAAATTGAAACAATCAATTAGAATTACGGAAGACTCGTTCTTTAAAGGTGAATATTCTGGATCTGGAGATTTAGAGCTTTGTGGAAGTTTTGAGGGTTCGTTATATGTTAAAAACTTATATATTAAGAAATCAGGTATATTTATTGGTTATGTATCTGCTGAAAACATTATAGTTGAAGGTGAAATGAATGCAGATATTCAAGCTGAAAATCTACATTTAAAATCAACTGGTGTTGTAGATGGGGACGTAATGTATCGTAATATAATTATTGATTCAGGTGGGATGTTAAAATCTAAGATGGTTCAAAATATTTCCAAAGTGAAAAATTTAATTAAATTAAATAAAAAATAAATCTATGCTCTTATCAAATAATGAAGAGATTTCTATTAATGATTTTTCTAAATTAAACCTAGTTTTAGGAACAATTTTAGAAGCATCCAAGAATGTTAAAGCAAAAAAACCTGCATATATTTTAAAAATTGATTTTGGTACAAAAGTAGGGCTCAAATACACATCAGCTCAAATTACTAATTATTCATTAAAAGAATTAATAGGAAGACAAGTTGTTGCAGTATGTAACTTACCATCAAAAAAAGTTGCAGGGTTCATTTCTGAAGTTCTTATACTAGGAGCTATTTCTGGTAAAAATGTTCATTTATTACGCCCAGATATTAAACTAGAAAATGGTACTTTAATTGGATAAAGAAAAAAAACTAATTGATGGTCTAAGAGGAATTATACCTAGTCTTCACACTCCTTTTTGTAATCAAAATAAAATTGACCTACCTAGCTTAAAAAACCTTATTGATCACACAATTATCACCGGGTGCTCAGGCATGCTTGTTGGAGCTGTCGCAGGTGAAAATTCAAGTTTATCTTTTGAAGAAAAGAAGATGATTATTGATGAATGTTCAAGTTATAATAAAAATAGAATACCCATAATTATAAGTTGTAGTGCAAAAAATCAAAAAGATAGAGTTGCTTTGGCTAAATCTGCAAAAGAAGCAGGTGCTGATTGGATATTATGCCAGGCCCCTGAAAAAGTTTCTGGAAATGAATTGTTACAATGTTTTAATGAAATTGCTGAAGCAGGCCCACACAATTTAATGATACAGGATTTATCTTGGACAGATAATGGGATGAGTGACGAAGACATAATGTTACTATTTGAAAACATCAATAAGTTCAAAGCTTTAAAAATAGAAGTATTAAATTCTGGTCCTAAATATTCTAGGATCTTAGAAGCAGCAAATCATCAATTACATCTTAGTGGTGGCTGGGCTATTATGGGAATGATAGAAGCATTAAATAGAGGAGTACATGCGTTTATTCCTTCAACGATGGAGATTATTTATAATAAAATTTACAAGTTATTTACTGAAAATAAAATTGAAGCATCCAGACAATTATTTTATCAAATTTTACCAATTTTATCTTTTACTCATCAGCATATTGATATAGCTATTAAATTTTCAAAATTGTTACGTGTTCAAGAAGGAATATTTGAAACTAGTGCATGTCGACCACCTGTCAAGAATTTTGATTCGTTTCAGCTTGAAGAGGCTTTAATGCATATAAATCAAGTTGAAACTTTACAAGAAAGTTTATCTCTAAGTTAAACTTTTTTTTTAAATGTCGTTTATATAATTAGAAAGTAATTAAATTATATTCCTCCTTATTTAAAAATAGAGACCATTGGGTCTCTATTTTTTTATTGTTGGCAGACTTTTTCAAACAATATATAAATCTAGTTCATTTCTTTTTTAGAGTTTTTATGCAAAATAATGTCCTTTTAGGAATATGCCTAATGGTTGTTACTACATTTATGTTTTCAGCTATGGATGGTGTTTCAAGGTTCTTAGCCGAACGCAATGATGTCTTCACTTTAGTTACTATGCGTTATTGGTTTATTGCTATGATTATGATAATTTCATATTTATTTATTAAGAAAAGTTTGACAAAAATATTATATACTAAACAGCCATATAAACAATTTACACGAGGTCTCATTTTATCATTAAATAATTGTCTAGTTGTTTACACATTTACCCTATTAGGTCTTGTTGAAACACATGCAATTATCGCCTGTTATCCTCTGATTGTCGCTGGTTTATCTGTTCCTTTTTTGGGTGAAAAGTTTGGCTGGAGACGGTGGACGGCAATATTTGTAGGTTTTGTAGGTGTTATTATTATTTTAAGGCCTACTACAAATATTATTTCTGAAGGATCAATTTTTGCACTAATAGGTGCTGTAATGTTTGCAGTTTATCTAATTTTAACAAGATATGTTTCCAGGCAAGATTCAGCCATTACTAGTTTTTTTTGGACGGGTATAGGAGGGACTGTAACTATGAGTATAATTAGTTTGTTCATTTGGAATAATATTCCTAAAGAGGATTATTTGTGGCTTTTTATCATGTGTTTGTTAAGTGCTAGTTCACATTTTATGATGGTAAAAACGTTACAAGTTGCAGAAGCATCTGTTATACAACCTTTTTCTTATCTTCAATTAGTCTTTGGATCTATAATTGGGGTGACAATTTTTTCTGAAAGTATAAATTCTATGATTGTAATAGGTGTAATAGTTGTTATTGGTTCAGGATTGTTTACTACTTGGCGTGAGTATAAAAAGAAATATAATATTTAAATATAATCGTGTTTGACAAATTGCTGTTTAAATGGATTGATTAATTTTTAATAAGGTTTTTGTCATGTCCATAAAATTTAAAGGAAAAACATCTCAAAAATTTCCTATACCTGAGAAAATGAAAGCTTGGGTTTTAGGAAATCCTGATGAGTTATCTTTGGTCGACAAAATAGTAGAAATGCCAGATAAATCAGAAGTTCTAATTAAAATAGACGCAGTAGCTATTTGTGCAACTGACCTTGATGTTATAAGTCGTGGACCTCCAGCATTAATAGAAGGTGGATTACCATTTAATAAAAATTTTACCCCAGGACATGAATATATGGGAACAGTAGTAGCCTTAGGACCATCTGTGGATGAATTTAACATTGGAGATAGGGTTACTGTAGAAATTCACTCTGGATGTGGGCAATGTAAGAGGTGTCGTATGGGCATGTATACCTCCTGCCACAATTATGGCCTTAACTATGGAGATGTTAATAAAGGTCATAGGGCAAATGGATTTACAACAGATGGTGGGTTTAAGCAGTATGCTATAAATAATATAAATACATTAATAAAAGTTCCAGACAGTATGTCTGATGAAGAAGCAACTTTGGTTGTTACAGCTGGTACTACTATGTATGGGCTGACAGAATTAGGAGGTCTTATCGCTGGTGAAAGTCTGGTGGTTATTGGACCTGGACCAATAGGTTTATTAGGTGTTGCAGTTGGAAAGGCTTTAGGTGCAGGTCCTGTAATTCTCATTGGTACCAGAGATGGTCGCCTAAAAATTGGGAGACAACTTGGTGCAGATTTCACGCTTAATGTAAAAAATGAAACAGATATTGTTAAAGCTGTAAAAAAAATAGTTGGTGAAAAGGGTGCTGACTATGTAGTGGAATGTGCAGGTACTGAACAGGCATTAAATGATGCTATCATGATGACGAATAGGGGAGGGAAAATATGTTTGGCAGCTTTCCCTCACAATGCCGTTAAAATTAACATTCCGCATATGGTTATAAATAATATCTACATGTTTGGAATTAGAGGTGAGGGTAAAAGCGCTACACATAGAGCAATGGAGTTTATGAAAGAGAAAAAATTTGATGCGAAACTAGTGCACACTCATACATTTGATATGATTGATTTGCCAATTGCATTAAAGTATGCTCGAGAAAGAATAGATGATGCAATTAAAATAGTTATTAAACCTCATAATGTTTAGTAAATAGGGAAAAGCTAAAAAATGTTTGGGACTACAATTACAATTAAATTTCAAAACAAATTGGCCAGAGAGGCTATTCTTGATCGACTGAAATCAAAAAGTAAATACATGTTTGAAGATGGAGGATTAATTTTAAGGAGTTTTTTGAGTGTTACCGACACACAAGTAGAAATTTTTCATGTATTTAAAGATAAAGATTATGCTTTAAAAGAAAGATCTGCTTGGACAGATCAGTTTTGGCAAGATATTAAAGAAATGGGAGGATCTGTTTCTAGAGTTACTGGTGAATGTGAAGTTGAATACTCAGATAAAATGAATTTAGAAAACTTTATTAAAATAGAGTAAAATAAAGTATCAATTTGGCATGTGATTTGCAGTATATATTTAATGGGAATAGCTTTTTGTAAATCTCCACGATTATCCTACCTAAACGGTAAATAAATTAAGCTATTCCCAACTTATTTCTGAACTACTTTTCCAATAAAGGGTAAATGTCTGTTGTCTTGAGCATAATCGATGCCATATCCTACTACAAACTCGTCAGGTATATCAAAACCTACCCACTTACTTTCAACATTTGTTTCGCGCCTAGAAAATTTATTTAATAAACAGCAAACTTCAAGACTTTTTGGTTTCCTGTTATTTAGCAATTTAATAACTTGATTAAGTGTATGACCAGTATCAATAATATCTTCAACTAACAAGACATCTAGGTTTTTTATGTCTGTGTTTAAATCTGTTAAGATTCTTATATTATTGGATGATTGCATAGAATTGCCATAACTAGATGCTGTCATAAAATCCACCTCTACTGGTATTTTTAATTCACGGACCAAATCTGCAATAAACACAAAGGATCCTCTTAATAATCCAACAACAAGAAGTTTATTTGTATTTTTATAAAATTGGTTTACTTCCCTTCCCAGTTCAGTAATTCTTGTTTTGATTTGTTCTTTTGAAATAAGAGCATCAACCGAGTAGGATATTACATTTTCATTCATTATTATTTCTCAAGAATATTTTTTAAAAACAATATATATTGTATGATATTATTAAATTTTAAAACATCTAATTTTTAGAAAAAAATTAATTTATTAGGAGAAAGATTTGTTAATATTTGTTGCGGGCGCTATTTTAAGTTTTATGATTTTTTTTCCACTAGTAGTTGCCACCTCAGTATTTAAAGTTTTAGACGAAAAGCAGTCATCTAGATTTTTGAGAATTTTTTTTCCTAAATATTATCTCTTTGGATTTTTTTTAAGTTCATCTGGTATTGTTTTATCCATTTTTGAAAAAAGTAATATTTCTTTATTAGTTTTTTCTTTTATTATGCTTGGCTTTCTTTTTTCCAGACAAATTTTAATGCCAATGATTAATAAGGCAAAAGATGAAAACAATCATAATAAATTCGATAAATTACATAAGTTTTCAGTCTTTGTTAATTTTGTTCAAATAATTGCAGCTGTTTTTTTGTTGGTAATATATTTGAAGTAATAATTATAACTTCCAAGGAATAGTTTTAATGAAAACAAATATTGTCATAATAGGAGGAGGTCCTTCAGGCTTGTTGTTATCAAGACTTTTATCTTTAGCAGGTATTGATAATGTGGTTCTTGAAAAACAATCCCAAGAACATGTAATTGGAAGAATTAGAGCCGGAGTTTTAGAAAGTGGGACTATAGAAATGCTAAAAACGGCCGGTGTTTCTGGTAGATTAGAAAAAGAAGGATTTAAACATGACGGAATACAACTATCTTTTAAGAACCATGGATTTAGAATAAATCTAAAAAAATTAACTAATAAATATGTAACTGTTTATGGTCAAACTGAAGTAACAAAAGATTTATATGAAATAATACAAAAAGAAAATGGAACTATAATAAATAATGCTGAAGAGGTATTTCCCAAGGAAATCGATACAGAAAACCCATATGTAACTTTTAAAAAAAATGGTATTGAAACAAAAATCACTTGTGATTTTATTGTGGGCTGTGATGGATACCACGGAATTAGTAGAAGCACTATACCAAAGAATATTATTAAAACCCATGAAAGGGTTTATCCATTTGGATGGCTAGGTATCTTATCTGAAACACCTCCTGTAAGTGACGAACTAATTTACGCAAATCATGGAAGTGGTTTTGCTTTAGCCTCGATGAGAAACCAGAATTTAAGTAGATATTATATTCAGACATCCTTGAATGACAAAATTGAAGATTGGCCAGATATAAAGTTTTGGGATGAATTAAAAAAAAGGCTTCCAACAGAAGCTGCGGATACAATTATGACAGGACAATCAATAGAAAAATCTATTGCACCTCTTAGATCATTCGTTTGTGAACCAATGAGTTGGAAAAAATTATTTTTAGTTGGAGACGCCGCTCATATCGTACCCCCTACGGGTGCAAAAGGTTTAAACTTAGCCGTGTCAGATGTTTATTATTTACATAGAGCTTTTAGACAGTTCTACGAATTTCAATTAAGTGATTATTTAGATATTTATTCTTCAAAAGCTTTATCAAGAGTTTGGAAGGCGATTAGATTTAGTTGGTGGATGACTACAACTTTTCATAAGTTCCCTGATCAAACGTCATTTGATCAACGTATACAAGATTCTGAATTAGAATATTTAGAAAATTCAGTTGCATCCCAAACTGTTTTAGCAGAAAATTACGTAGGATTACCTTACTAAATTAATTAGTAATTAATTTTTTATCCTAGGAAAAAAAATGGTTGAAGTACTTATAAAAAGAAATCCTAAAATACACCCTCAATTAAACTTTCCTGATTATAAGTCTAGCTGTTTAAGGGCCCCTAAAAATAAAAAGATTTCTTTTTCATCTACATCAACAGAGATTTCTGGTCCCGTTTTTAATAAAAATATTATAGGTAAGTTAGATAATGATTTAACATTAAATTTCTCAAAGAATAATATTTCACCCATAGGGCACAAAATAATTGTTTTTGGAAGAATTTCTGATCAATTTTCCAATCCAATTCAAGGAGCGCTGATTGAAATTTGGCAAGCTAATGCTGCTGGTAAATATCTTCATCATAATGATAATAACATCGCGCCTATTGATCCTAATTTTGCTGGTTGTGGTAGATCTATAACTTCATCAAAAGGGTATTACGAATTTATCACAATTCAACCCGGCCCATATCCATATCCAAATCGTGGAATTGAATGGAGACCAATGCATATACATTTTTCCGTATTTGGGAAGAGTTTTGGTCAGAGGTTAATTACTCAAATGTATTTTGAAGGCGATCCTCTTATAAATTCTTGTCCTATGGTAAATTCAATATCTGATGAAAAAGCTAAAAAAAGCTTGATAAGTACACTAGACACATCAAGGTCTAACACACAAAAATTATTATCCTATAAGTTTGATATTATTTTAAGAGGTACCAATCAAACTTTTTTCGAAAACAGAAAAGAGGGATTATAAATTGAGTAATTCAAAAACAGTTTTAGATGAAACTCCATTCCAAACAGCTGGTCCATTTCTTCACATTGGATGTTTACCTAATGCAATAAATATCGAGGGAATTTTTGACACCGATTTGGGTGTGAAACCTTTTGCTAACAAAGATTATGACAAGTTTATAACTATTACTGGTTCAGTATTTGACGGTGATGGTAAAGCTTTAGACGATATCATGCTCGAATCTTGGCAAAGTGATGAAAATGGAGTGTATTCACCTGAATGCGGTTTTGCTCGATTTATTCCAGACAGTTTAACTAAGAAATTTAATCTGTATACTTTAAAGCCTGGGTTTATGAATAACATTGATGGCAAAGCACAAAGTCCTCATATATTAATATCAATATCATCAAGAGGATTAAATATGACACTAAACACCCGGATATATTTTGAGGGTGACAATTTAACTAATGATCCTCTTTTATCTAATGTAAAGAATAGCAGAAATGATGTAAGTAGTTTAATAGCTAAAAAAATTGATGAAGATATTTATTTATTTGATATATTTTTACAAGGTGATAGAGAAACAATATTTTTAGATATTTGATACTTTGAATTAAGATGGAGAAATTATTGGCCAGATCTAATTTTATGATGAATCATTATAAAAATTACAAAGAAGAATTAGAAATAATTGAGGAAGAAAGTAAAAAATTCAAACCTAAACCTTGGTGGGCTTATGGTCTGTTTTATTGTTACTTACTCTTTTATGGCTATATTTTTTGGATGGAACCATTAAAAATTACAGGTTAACTTACCCAAAATAATTTTAAGAGGAAACACTTCATGCTTGATAATGGTAAGTCAGCAATATGGGAACCAGGTGAAGTTATATATGAAGCTGGGAGCTTACCAAAAGAGGCGTATCTAATATTAGAAGGATATGTCAATTTAGAAACAAAAGATGGTTTAAAACTTAATAGGTTGGGTATAGGTGAAATCTTTGGAGAAAGTTCGATACTTTTAGATGTGCCTAGAACAGTGACTGCAAGGGTGTGCGCCCAAAAGTTAGTGGCAAAAAAAATACCAAAATCATATTTTACTAAAATGATTAAATCCAA
This sequence comes from uncultured SAR116 cluster alpha proteobacterium, assembly GCA_902533225.1. GTDB lineage: Bacteria > Pseudomonadota > Alphaproteobacteria > Puniceispirillales > Marisalimonadaceae > Marisalimonas. The sequence continues at coordinate 16,474 of CACALC010000010.1, forward strand.
CGTAATTCTAAGCGCATTAATTAGAAAAACACAAATAAGATTGATAGATTCAAATAAACAGAGCAATGAATTAGCAAATGAAATATCAATGTTACTAGACCAACTTGATTCAAAGTCACCTCCAAAGAAAAATTTAATTGAAGAGAGAATTAAAAAAATTAGGACTAATATAAATAAAATACAGCAACTTTCGGAGACTTAAGTATTTAAGCTAAGATAAAATCCTCAAAATTATTTCTTTTAACTTCATCACATATTTTACTGTATCTTGGAAGTCCGCCAGCATAGGGCATAAATACGCGTGGTTTACCTGGAATATTTGCCCCTAAGTACCAAGAGTGTTTAACAGTAGGTAACAATGTTTTATTAGCAACTCTGTTTACCTCTTGTCCCCATTTTTTAGCTAAATTTGAACGTGCTTCAATGGTAGTATATTCTTTTTTCATCATGAAGCTTATACAATCTCTTATCCATTCTACATGTTGTTCTATTGCCATTGGCATGTTTGTTAAAACTGATGGGCTACCAGGTCCAGTTATAGTGAATAAATTTGGAAAACCAGGAATTTGAAGTCCTAAAAATGTTTTTGGTCCTTCTTTCCAGTCATTTTTTAATTTTAAATTATTTTTGCCCAATATATTCATATTTAAAAGCGGTCCAGTCATGGCATCATAACCTGTAGCAAACACAATAATATCTAAATCAAAATTGTTTTTTTCAGTTTCAATTCCATTTTTATTTATACACTTGATTGGATCATGCCTCAGATCTATGAGGTTAATATTATCTCTGTTATAAGTTTCAAAATAATTGCTATCAATAGGCGGCCTTTTGCCTGCGTAAGGGTGGTCAATATCTGACAGAATAGAAGCAAATTTTTTGTTTAAAACAGTTTCATTAATTTTATTTTTAATAAAATCAGATGCTGTGTTGTTGGCCTCAAGGTTAGTAACTAAGTCATTAAACACAGCTCGGAATTGTAAGCCACCTTTTTCCCATGCTTTTTCATAAATATTATTCATCTCTACTGAATTAACATCAGAAACAAGACGATCTGAAATTTCAAAAGGATGTGCGTTAGGTGTTCTTTTAATAAGATCTTTATAATATTGAAAATTTTCTTTAACTTGTTTTTTAAATTCTTCTGTTAATGGTTTGTTCCTAGCAGGAATACTATAATTAGCTGTTCTTTGAAAAACTGTTAAATGTTTAGCTTCAGCTGCAATTACGGGCACTGCTTGTATACCTGTAGAACCTGTTCCAATTTGTCCTACTGTTTTATTTACAAATGAAACACCATTTCTAGGCCAGTTTCCTGTATGGTAATAACTACCTTCAAAATTTTCTAACCCTTTGATTTTAGGAATATTGGTGTTTGACAAACATCCCACTGCCGTAATTAGAAATTGACATTTAAAATTATTATTATCAGTTTTTACATTCCAATTATTACTATCTTCTATAAATTTAGCACTTGTCACTTTTTGTTTGAATAAAATATCTTTTTTAAGATCAAACTTACTAGCTACAAAATTCATATATTCTCTAATTTCTTCATGACCTGGATATCTTTCTGACCACGTCCATTCTTTTAACAGTTCATCTGAAAAATAATAAGAATATGCATGACTCTCCGTATCACATCGCGCACCCGGATAACGGTTCCAGTACCAAGTTCCACCAACATCATCTCCTGTCTCAAGTACTACGCATTTAAGACCAAGCTGATCTCTCAGACATATCAACTGATATAAACCTGAAAAGCCTGCTCCTACAATTATGGCGTCATATTCTTTGGTGGATGAATGGATGTGGTTCATTTAAAATTCCTCTTTGATATAATTAATATGTTAAAAGTAAAAAATATTAACAGTCAAGAAATCTTAGTGTACAGAATATAATTTTAATTATTTTGGTTTGTTAAATGGATCCTATAAGTCAAGGTGCGTTTGGAGCAATTTTTGCTCAGACGATATCGAATAAAAAGAAAATTCTTGTTGGCTCAATAATTGGTTGTCTCGCCGGTTTAGCTCCTGATTTAGATATATTAATTAGATCAAACTCAGATCCTTTGTTGAAATTAGAATATCATAGGCAATTCACTCATTCATTAATATTTATTCCTTTAGGGGCTTTGATTGTTACTTTATTTGTACGTTTATTTTCAAGTAAATTTTTAACTTGGAAGGAAACGTACTTTTATTGTTTTCTTGGATATGCAACTCACGGATTTTTAGATGCTTGTACAAGTTATGGAACACAACTTTTATGGCCATTTACTGATGAAAGAATTTCTTGGAATAACATATCTGTTGTTGATCCAATTTTGACTATTCCCATAATTTTTTTAATAATTATTGCAATTTTAAAGAAAAATAAATTGATTACTTTTTTTGGTCTGTTTTATATTTTTCTTTATCTTGCAATAGGATTATTTCAAGAAAATCGTGCAGAGAATATTGGTCAATCTATTGCTAATTTAAGAGGGCATGAAAGTAAAAGATTAACAGTTAAGCCAAGTTTAGGAAATCTATTTTTGTGGAAAGTTATATATGAATATAATGGTTTTTACTATGTAGATGCAGTTAGATTGCTTTCAAAATCAGAATATTGTAAGGGAACCAGAATAAAAAAACTAGATACATCAATAAGTTTCATGGAATTAAGTCAGAATAGTCAACAATATAAGGATATTCAGAGGTTCGATTGGTTTTCTCAAGGTTATTTAGGTTTTGGAAATCAAAAAAATATTATAACTGATGTAAGATATTCTGCGGTACCAAATGAAGTTGATGGTTTATGGGGTATTCAAATAAATCCTAAGAAGGACAAATCTGAGCATGTAGATTGGGTTGTTAATAGAACTAATTATAAAGCTAAGTGGAAAAGATTTTTTGACTTAATATTAGGGAAAGGTTGTGAAAAGATTGATTAACTGAAATCAATATTTTCTAGCTCACCTAGATCTTTACAACTGAAAATATTATCAACTAAAAATTTAAGTTTTTTAATCTCATTTCTTTTTATATTTGCGAAATCTAAATTAGCATGAAATTTGTCAACAGCTTCTTCAAAACTTAAGGGAGCTTTTCTTCCCCCTCTTAAACAATCTTGTTTAGCTGACAAAACATCTCCATTTTTCATAAAAATAGAAATATCACCGGAATAATTTTTAGGATATTCATCGTTAGGATTAATCTCATAATTAATTTTTTGAGATAGCTTTGTTATTTCTGGGTCTTTTAAACGTTTTTCTGTAAATTGTTTTAGTCCAGCAACTCCGTCAATAAGTCCAACGGCAATACAATAAGGAACAGAGAATTTGGCTCCATATGGAGAAGATGGATTTTGTTTCTCCTTGATTGGTTCCCATAATCTATGAACTGTTCCTTCTCCTACTTGAGCTAGTACTTTTTCTATTTCATTAAAATTAGTAATTTTATCTTTGAGTTTAATTGCACAGTCTATAAATGGTTGAGCCATTGTTCCACAGGCATAAGGCTTTAAAGCTAAATTACTGCATTCCCATCTATCTCCCAATTTGTCTATTATATGTGTAAAGTCAGGTTGTATGTTTTTTGTTGCAAAACTATTAAAAACTCCGTGAGTTCCTTCAAAAACTGTCCTTGGGCCAATAAATCCTGATTTTGCAAAATTAGCAGATTGCCATCCACAACCTGCGGCCCATCCAGGGTGAAGGCGTTTTGTAGAGGTGCCCTCAGCTAAATATTCTATTATTCCTGATGCCATGCTTCCAACAATTCCTAGGGCAGAACTTATTTGATTTGTTTTATTTCCTATTATAGATGAAATTCCTACGGAAGAACCAAAAGCCCCAAAAATGGCTGTGGGATGGAAACCTTGTCTATGAACAGCTGTTGGTGCTACTAAAGCAAGTCTACAAATCAGTTCAGAACCAATGGTTAAACCTTTTAAAAACTCTGCTCCAGTTAGTTTTTTTTCTTGGATTGTTGCTAACATAGCTGGAACCATTACCGCTCCAACATGAACTGGAGTTCCTTCAAATGTATCGTCAAAATCTTCACCATGAACAGCTGTTCCATTAACAATCAATGCATTAAATGGTGATAATTTTTTATTATGACCAATTAAACTACAGTTACCATCCTCTTGAAGGGCATGAATTAAACTTTGCACATAGGGTTCATTTTTTGCAGATGCCATTAAGCCTAAAGAATCCATTACTATAACTTGTAATTTAGTTTTTACTTCTTCAGGGATATCTTTAATATCTAAACTACTGGCCCATTCAGCATATTTCTCAGCAATAAAGATATTGTTGTTTTTATTCATATTGCTATCTTTTTCAAATTATTTTTTAGAGAAAAACTTTGTCCAAAATGGTGATGATAGACTTAAGAAAGTAAGTACAAAAAACAATAGGACAACAGGACTTTCTAAGAGTGCAAAAAAGTTATTGTCGTGAATAATCATAGATTGAGAAAAGCTTTCCTCAACTAGTTTACCTAGGATTAATCCCATAACTAAAGGTGCTGCTGAAAATCCATTTCTATCCATAAAATAGCCCACAAGACCAGCCGCAAGCATTACCCATACATCAAACATAGATGATGCAAAAGAATAAGAGCCAATCATTGAAAAAATAAAGACAGCAGGCCAAAGTAATTTTTTTGGAATAAATGCAACTAGTGAAAAGAATTTAGCTCCAATTAATCCAATAAATAAAAAACCTAAATTAGCAATTAACATTGCCCCAAAAATTGCATAAACAAATTCTGGTGTCTCACTAATTAAATAAGGTCCCGGTCTAAAACCATGCATTATGAGAGCGGCAAGAATTAGAGCAGTAGATCCACTTCCAGGTATACCCAAAGCTAAAGTTGGAACCATAGCTCCCCCTGCTGCTGCATTATTTGCAGCTTCGGGACCTGCTATGCCTTCAGGTGATCCTTTTCCAAATTTATCTTTATCTTTGGACCATCTTCTTGCTTCATTATATCCAATTATAGCAGCAACTGTTGATCCTTCTGCTGGAAGTATGCCTATAAAGGTGCCAATTCCTGAAGATCTTAGAATTGTGTATTTTAATTTTTTTAATTCTGCAAGGGATGGAAGTCTCAAGGCTTTAGCTTGAATCCGTTCTACAATGGCATTTAATTTTTCAGATTGCTTAAATAACTCACTGACAGCAAATAAACCAATAAGCACTGGAACAAAATGAATACCTTCTTCAAGGTCTGGGATATCAAAAGTGAATCTTTCTACTCCGGTAGTAAGGTGGATACCAATTGTTCCGATTAATACGCCAACTAAACCAGAAATTAAGTTTCTTAGAGATGATTTTCCACTCATTGATGCAAGCATTGACAGAGCAAATACTGCGAGCCCAAAATACTCAGCTGGTCCAAATTCTAAAGCAAGTTTTGCTAATAATGGTGCAGCAAAAATAAAAATTATTAAACTAAAAATACCACCAAAAACACTTGATACTGCTGCAAGCCCTAGTGCTCGCCCAGGTTCCCCATTTTTAGCCATTGGATATCCATCTAAAGCAGTTGCTACGGCGGGTGGTGCTCCAGGAGCATTTATTAATATAGCTGTTATGGATCCACCAAAAGTCCCTGCACAATATAAAGCGGCCATCATAGAAATTGCTGCAACTGGATCTAGAGAAATTGTAAAAGGAATTAACAAAGCAATAGCCATAGGTGAACTAAGACCTGGTAATGCTCCTACTAAAACTCCTATTAAAACACCTGATAATATCAAAATTATATTTTCAAATTCTAATAATAGACCTAAACCTTTTGCTACATCTTCCAACTTTTAATCCTTGTTAATTTTTTAATAAATCTAATAATCCTGGTTCAAAGTGAACGCCAAGAATTATATTAAATAAAACTATTACAAATAATGGAAATCCAATTATGTAAGAAATTAATACTTTCAATCTTCTCTCGCCCCAATAAAGAGGTAAAGAAATGCTCACAGCAATGATAGTTAATGCAGCTCCTAGTAATTGAGATGAAGCAATGATGGCAGTCAAAATAATCATTGTGCCTATAGTAGATTTTTCTACAGGTTTTGATCTAGCTGAATCTATATTTTTCCCACTTTTTTTCAAGAAAATATGTTCAAAAGGAATAATCAGTATCATTCCTAAAATAATTAGAAGTAGAATTTGAGGAAACATTTCAGGGGGTATATTGTTAGAAAATAAATCTGGAACTTTTTCAAATTTAGTTGTCTCAAACCACAGGAAAGCAATTATAGCAATCATTACTATTGCAATGATTGTGTCTTTTTTATTAAATAATGCACCCAGATTACTGGGTGCAGTTTTATCATTTTTCATTTCTATAAAACCTACAACTTTAGGTTAATATTACTTAACTAATCCAAGCTCTTTTAAAGCTGCCTCAGCTACTTTATATTCAGCCTTAAGGTGTTTGTCCCATACCTTAGTACCAGCCACACTTGTTTCTACTGTTAGACCTGCACCAGCAAGATAACTTTTGAAAACGTCATGTTTCATTGCCTTAACCATAGCCTTTGATATTTGATCAATAATTGGCTGCGGTGTTGATGCTAAAACAGCATAACCTCTAGTTGTAGAACATTTAGCTTTTATTCCTTTTTCATAAGTTGATGGAACATTAGGATAGTCTTTAAGTCTATCTTCAGCCATAACAGCTAAGGCTCTGAAACTTCCGTCAGCTACTTGGTTTGCTGCTTCACTAACGTTTGGTAAAGTAGCATCAATTTTTCCAGCCATTAAAGCTTGAACCATTTGAGCTCCAGAACCAAAAGGAACAACCTTGAATTTTATTCCAGCTTCTTTGGCAAATTGAGCTAAACCAATATGCTCTGTTCCTCCAATTTGAGCAACACCCCAATTTAGAGGGGCCTTTTTTGAAGCGGACACAAGGTCTTCTAGGGTCTTAAAATTACCTTTGCCGGACACAGCTATAAAAGTAGGGTCATCCATTGCTCTTGCTACACCAACAATGTCATTAATCTTCATCTTAGATTTACCTCTTGCCATAGTATAAAGATGAGATTGAGTTAAAGCCATTATAGTATATCCGTCTGCAGGCTTAGATAAAACATAGTTTTGTGCTTTTGCACCTGAACCACCTCTTTTTGCAACTATTGAGATGTCAGCTTTTAAATTTCTACGAGTTCTAATCGAAACCATTCTTGCAGTAGTATCTGTTCCACCACCATATTTTGCGTGGATAACAAGTTCAATTGCTTTGCTCGGGTACTTGTCTGCACTAGCTGAAGAAACTAGGCCAAAGGCACTTATTCCTGCTATAGCGACGACACCCAATCCAGCTTTTACAATATTTCTTCGAAAAGAATTATTCTTTTGCGTCATATTACTCTCCCAGTTTTTAAATTAAGAATTAAGTTTGCATTTGAAAAGTCCATAAATCAACTAATCTTTTAAATAATTTAATCGATTGATTAATTAGTTTAAATTTATTTATGCAGATATTTTCATTTCACCTTTTAATTGAGTTCGATGCATTATTCTTCTTGTGTTTGGGTCAAATGCGTCTCTCTTGTGAAGAACATTTAAGTTTTTCCACATTAATAGATCACCTTTTTCCCATTTTTGTGTCCAGGTAAATTTTTCTTGAGTTGCGTGTTCCCATATTTGATCTAATAAATTTTCACTTTCGTCTATTTCCATACCAATTATATAAGCGTGAGGTCTTCTTCCTAAAAAGAGAAGTTTTTTCTTAGTATTTTTATCTGTAATTATTATTGGGTGTCTGGCCCCAGGTGTTTCAGAAGGAATATTAACTTCTGAATAGCCTTTTCTTAACATACCGGCACTATTATGAGCAGAATCATGTATCAAAATTTTACCATCAATTTTTTCCTTAAGTCTATAAGGTAATTCATCGTATGCTAAAGTCATATTTGCAAAGTGAGTATTACCCTGATTTTCTGGTACCTCTAGAGCATATAAAATTCCTGCTTTCGGAGGGATTTCTTGATATGTCATATCTGCGTGCCAAACAGCTTCACCGTCTCCCAAATTTCCAATAGGAGTACCCTCTTTATTTTTTACATTTGAAATCACATTTATTTCGGGAAACTCTGGTAAAAATTTTATCCCATATGGATTAGGTCCAGGGGGATCCAATTCTCCAAAATTTTTACTAAAGTTTATTAATTTGTTATCATCTAAATTCTGTTTTTTAAAAACTAAAACCAACCGTTCATCCCAACATTGATTTAAAAATTTAATCTGTTCTTGATTTAATTTTTGACTAAGATCTATCCCTAAAATTTCACCACCTAAGCTAGCAGCGCTTTTTAACAACTTCATTCTTTCTTCCTTAATAAGTTTATTTATATATAACTTTTTTATAAATACTGTATTTTTCTAATTTATCTCTGTCAATTTGCAGTTTCCAATTATCTTCAGTCTCTAAAAAGCCATTTTGAAATTTAATAGGGTTGGATAAAATCCTAGCTTCAGGTTTTATTTTTAAAAATCCATTATATTCACCGGCATTTTCAATCAACCCACTTGCAATTTTAGCTTCCATCCAACAATTTATTTCAGAGCCTAATCCGTCACCAATTACAATTTCCAAGCCTAAACTATGAGCGTAATTAATTGATTCCGTTAATTTTGAAATAGAGACAAACCTTTTTAGTTTTAGTTTGCATAAGCTCACCCCGTCAATGCGTGATGCTTTTTGAATATCTTGCATGCTGCAAATAGGTTCATCTAACATAATTGGTACGCTTGACATTTTTGCAACTGCTGCATTAGCTTCCCAATCGTCGGCATCACAAGGTTGTTCAAATAATTCTATAAAGTCAGGTTCCAAATCTGTTACAAATTTGCAGCCTTCAACTTTTGTATATGCTCGATTAGCATCTATTCTAAGATTAGCTCTTCCATTTAAGTTTTTTTGAATAGCATCAATCTTTTTGAGATCTAAACTCACATTTCTACCGACTTTTATTTTGATTGTTGTAAAACCCTGTTCAGTGACTTTGTCTAATTCATCCCTTATTTCTATTTCTTCTTCTGCATTAAATGCCGTTAACAATTTCATTTTAATAGGATCTTTACCGCTTAAAATACTAGGATTTGTCAGCATTTCAATTGCTGTATGTAAGGCACTAGATGCAACAATACTTATATGAGAGTGAGATAGAATAATTTCTTTGGCTTCATTAAATGTTTTATTCAAAATTAATTTTGATAATATTCTTGCGAATGTCCATCCACCATCTCTTGTTTCATTACTTGAGCCAGGAGAAATATGTTGTTCTCCCCATCCCTCATTACCTGCATTATCAATAATGTGAATTAAAAGAGGTTCAAAAGAATGGAACGTGTTATATGATAATTTGTAAGGTTTAATTAAGGGTAAATCTAATCGGTAAATTGAAATTTTAGTTATTATGCTATCTTTATTACTCATAAAAAATCCTTAAAGTTTATCAATAAATATATTAACAACTCTAAAAAAGTATATACTGTAAATATACTTTTAATAATGATTTCTTATAAAGGAGAAGAAATGCCAATTTACAGCTTAGGTGAGAAAAAACCTCAACTTCCAGAGCAACACTTATATTGGGTGGCACCCGATGCACATGTTATTGGAAATGTTATTTTAGGCAGAGACGTTGGTATTTGGTTTGGATCAGTTTTAAGAGGGGATAATGATATTATTAAAATTGGTAATGAGACTAATATCCAAGAAAATACCATAATTCATGTTGATCCAAGTTGTCCTGTAACTATAGGTGATAATTGCACGATTGGTCATAATGCAATTATTCATGGATGCACAATTGGGAATAACTCTTTAATTGGTATGGGAGCTACAATACTCAATAACGCAAAAATTGGTAATAACTGCCTTGTAGGTGCAGGAGCTCTGGTAACCGAAAACAAAGAATTTCCGGATGGATCACTAATAGTTGGTTCACCAGCTAAAGCAGTAAGAGAATTGAGCCAAGATATGATTGATAATATGACGCGCTCTTCTAAACACTACGTTACAAACTTCAAAAGATTTGTTGATGAAATGAAAGAAATCAAATAATTTTATCTTCAATTAAATTTTGGATATCTTTTTCAGAATATCCTAATTTATTAAGAAGTTCTGAATTATGCTCTCCAAGTTTAGGCGCTCTTTTAATATTTGCAGGAGTTTTTGAAAACTTCCATGGCGTTCCATGCACTTTCATATTTTTATTGAGTTCTGGATACCATACTTCAGTTACATAATTATTTTCTTTTAAATTAGGATCATTAGACGCTTCTAGCATTGTATTGACGTGAGTAGATATCATGTCAGCATTTCTTAAAATTGAAATCCAATGATCTCTTTTGTTAGTTGAAAATAATTCAGCAAGCTTGCTTAAGATCTGGGTTTTCTTTTCATCAGACTCAAATGCAAGACCAAGATCAATAAGATTTTCTTTTTGAAGCACATCAAAAAAATTGAGCTCCCTCATTGCTTCTTGCCAATCGTCTGGATCAAGTTGAAGTGCAAAAGGTTTACCATCAACGTCATTAAAACAAGCAGCAATTCCTGGGCGTTCTCTTGTACCATTGATTCTTGCACCGGTTATTGGTGGTCTGTTACTCCACATAGCTGTTGTCATTGTCCAGCCAAGAAGTCTAAAAGCACTTCCAACCAGAGACGTTTCTAACTTTTGTCCTTTACCAGTTTTCTGTGCATTTATATAAGCTGCTAAAATGCCCCCAAATGTTAAAATTGCACAACTTTCGTCAGCAACTGAAGCTACACCTGTTCTCAAATTATTACCTGGTATCGAATAAGCTTCGGCTATACCGCTCAAAGCTTGACCAACAGCATCAGTTCCAGGTAAATGTCCATCAGGAGCATCAGGTCCATAAGCAGAGACAGAAGCATATACAATTTTAGGATTTATTTTACTAAGTGTATCGTAATCAAAGTTTAATTTTTCAGCAACACCAGGTCTAAAATTTTGTCCGAATATATCGGCATCCTTTACTAAATCATGTAGTATTTTTTGACCTTTATCAGACTTAAGATTAAGCGTTAAGCTTTTAACTCCTCTATTATTCGTTTCAAAAAATGATCCAGTTGATCCCATCAAATAGCCAGAGCCTCTATTATTATCACCTTTGCCTGGCGTTTCTATTTTAATAACTTCAGCTCCAAGATCTGCCATAAGCATGTAGGGTACTGTTCCAGCTTGAGCTGTTGAGCAGGCAACTATTTTAAGGCCTGAAAGAGCGCCATTTATCTCACTCATCTTAACCTCTATTTTTCTTCTAGTTTGGGCATATTGTATCTATCTTCAGGCTTGAGCCAGCCTTTATAGTTTGGTTTTCTTTTTTCAGCAAAAGCACGTCGGCTCTCCATTCTATCTTCTGTATCTCCATGAAGGTGAAGTTTCTCAGCTAGATCAGCAATGTTTGGACTAATTCTTGGTGCCATATGCTTCATCATATAAAGTGTGTTAACTCTGGCAGCAGGAGGGAGTGTAAGAAGGTGTTCAGCCATAGAATATGCTTCACTCATTAAATCTTTAGCTTCCACAAGACGATTAATGAAACCAACCTGATGCATTCTTTCAGCCGTAATTCTGTATCCAAATGCCATTTCTGTTGCTACTGGATGAGGTAGATTTCCATAATGACCATGATTATAACCACCAAGAAGCCACCTCTTGGCCTCTGACATTTCAAATATAGCTTCTTTTACAGCTATTCTTAAATCTGTTCGTTCAACCAGCATGAAACCACCACCCATAGCAAAACCATTTACAGCTGCTATAACTGGTTTTTTAAGCGCTCCAGTTTGAAATGGATCTACCAAATTTTCTTCAACAAATTCTTTTGGAGAGCCAGGAATACCTCTATCTAGTGACTCTTTCATGTCTTCACCCGCACAAAAACCTCTACCTGTCCCTGTCAAGATTGCGACTTCAAGATCATTATCCTCATGAAACCTGTTAAATGCTTCCGCCATACCAGTTCTTATAACAGTACTCAAGGCATTTAATCTTTCAGGACGATTTAACCTTATCGTTATAATCTGTCCATTTATTTCAGTTTCAACAAAACTCATAGATATACTCCTACATGTAAAGAATCTTACGAAGATAATTTTATATACTAAAAATTCTTGCAAGTCATCGATATTAAATCATAATAAATTAATCGTATCTAAACTGTTATTAAGGGGTAAATAATGAAAACTAGAGCGGCAGTGGCTGTTGAGGCAGGTAAACCACTTGAAATTATGGATGTAGATCTAGAGGGTCCTCGTCCAGGAGAAGTTTTAGTTGAAATTAAAGCAACTGGTATATGTCATACGGATGAATTTACACTTTCAGGAGATGACCCTGAAGGGCTTTTCCCAGCAATTTTAGGACATGAAGGAGCTGGAATTGTGAGAGAGATTGGCAAAGGTGTGACTTCATTGAAAGAGGGTGACCATGTAATCCCACTTTATACTCCTGAATGCAGAGAATGTGAGTATTGTCTACATCCAAAGACTAACTTGTGTCAGGCTATAAGAGTAACTCAAGGTAAGGGAGTTATGCCAGACGGAACTAGTAGATTTTCGATAAGTGGAAAACCTATTCTTCATTATATGGGAACATCTACCTTCTCTAACTATACTGTTGTCCCAGAAATTGCACTTGCTAAGGTAAATGAAAAAGCTCCCTTTGATAAAATTTGTTACATTGGTTGTGGTGTTACTACTGGTATTGGCGCTGTAATGAATACTGCAAAAGCAACAGCTGGCTGCAATGCTGTCGTATTTGGATTAGGCGGTATAGGTCTCAATGTTATCCAAGGTTTAAGAATGATAGGCGCCAACATGATTGTTGGCGTCGACATGAATAATAAAAAAGAATCCTGGGGTAAAAAATTTGGAATGACCCACTTTGTAAACCCTTCGGAGATAGAAGGTGACTTAGTAAATTACTTAGTTGAACTCACAGGAGGTGGTGCCGATTACTCTTTTGAATGTATTGGAAATGTAAATGTAATGAGGCAGGCTTTAGAATGCGCGCATAAAGGTTGGGGAGAGAGCATTATTATTGGAGTTGCAGGAGCAGGTCAGGAAATTAAAACTAGACCTTTTCAATTAGTTACGGGCAGAAGTTGGAAGGGTACTGCTTTTGGAGGTGCTAGGGGCAGAACAGACGTACCTAAGATTGTAGAGTGGTATCTTCAAGGGAAAATTGATATTGATCCAATGATTACTCACACATTAGAATTAGAGGATATAAATAAAGGTTTTGATTTAATGCATGCAGGCGAATCCATTAGATCTGTAGTTGTTTTTTGATGGAAAAATTATCTGAAGCATTTTCTTTTGGTGGGAAACAATTTGTCTTCAGTCACGCATCTATTGTAAATAATTGTAAAATGACTTTAGCAATCTTTACACCCCCAAAAGTTAAAAATCCCCCAGTTTTATGGTACTTATCTGGATTAACTTGCAGTCATTTAAACGTTATGGAAAAAGGTGAATATAGAAAAAAGGCTGCACAATTAGGCATGGTAATTATTTGTCCTGACACCAGTCCAAGAGGTGATCAAGTGCCAGATGAAAAAGATAATTGGCAGTTTGGATCTGGGGCAGGATTTTACCTAGATGCAACACAAGAGCCATATGATAAAAATTATAATATGTATAGTTACTTAAATGATGAACTTCCAAAACTTGTAGAAAATAATTTTGACTTTGATATGACCAGACAAAGTATCTTTGGTCATTCGATGGGCGGGCATGGAGCTATGATAATGGCTTTAAGAAATCCTGAGAAATATAATAGTTGTTCAGCATTTGCCCCTATCGTAGAACCTTCAACAGCTAGTTGGTCAAGTGAAGCATTTAAAAAATACATTGGATTAGATAAAGATGACTGGCAAATGTATGATAGTGTTGCCTTAATTAAAAATGGTTATCATTTTCCTGAAATTCTTGTTGATCAAGGGGAAGCAGATAGTTTTTTAGAAGAAGGATTAAGACCTTGGCTTTTAGAGGATGCGTGCAGAAAAGCTGGTATCAAATTAAATCTTAGAATGCAACCCAATTATGATCATTCATACTTTTTTATTTCAACTTTTATGACTGATCATTTGAATTGGCATAGAGAAAGAATTTAAATTTTAATCTTTTGGAATTGAGTAAGTCAATGATGCATGAGCTACAGGCTCATCAATATCCTCAGAATATATTAATACATCTCCTACACTTAGAGTTTTACCTAATTTTAAAATACGAGCTTCACTAATCAAGTTTTTTTCATTAGGTTTTCTTAAAAAATTAATTGAACAATTAGTCGTGACAGTTAGACTTTTTGGTCCTATTACACTGAGTGTTGCTAAGTAAAAAGTAACGTCGGCTAGTAGAAACATTGTTGGGCCTGAAACCGTGGCTCCTGGTCTAAGGTGTTCACTGGAAATATGCATAAGCATTGAAAATTTTTTATTGCTTACTTTTAAGATTTCAAAGTTTTTATTAACTTGAGGAAACTCTTTTTCTAGAAAATCATTAAGTTCCTCTTTTGTCATTAATTGGTTCATTATACACCCAATACTTTTATCTATTATTTAGAAGTCTACTTGCCATAGCTGGAGCTGCCCCAAGATAATTGGCTGGATCAACAATTTTTGACAAATCATCTCTATTAAAAATATTAGAAATTTTTTCGTCTTTTAAAAGTGAGTCAATAAATGGAATATTATTTTTTATAGAGTGACGACAGCAGTCATAGACTACATCATGAGCAATTTGTCTGCCAAGATGAGGGGCGAGTCCCATCATAACAGCTTCTGCAACAATTAATCCATTGGTTTTGTCAATATTTTCCTTCATTTTTTGTGGAGAAATTTCTAGTCCTTCTAAAAGAAATTTAGCGGCACTAAAAGATGAAGAAGCAATAATAAAAGCGTTAGGTAATGCGTACCATTCAACATGCCATTGACCAGTTGCTCTTTCATGGTCAAGAACCATAGCATCGAGCATAGACGAATGATGTTCTCGTAGTAGTTTTGAACAAGCCAACATTACCTCTGAAGAAATAGGATTTCTTTTCTGGGGCATTGTAGAAGAAGAACCTCTTCCATGAAGGAAAGGTTCAGCAACTTCCTGTGTTTCAGTTTGCATCATTAACATTACATCATAGGCTATTTTACCTAGCGAAGCTCCTACCAAAGCAAGCCAACCAGTTACTTCACAAAAGTTATCTCTAATTGAATGCCAACTTACATCAGGCACATTCAAATTTAATTCGTCTGCTAATACTGATTGAGTTTTTAATCCATCAATTTCACCCAGTGAAGCAAGAGTTCCCGCAGCACCGAAGAATGAAAGATTAAACACACGAGCCTTAATTTCTTCTAGTCTTTTTATATGTCTATCAATACTAGACAACCAAGTTGATGCCTTATAGCCAAAAGATACTGGTAAGGCGTGTTGTAAGTGTGTTCTTCCTGCCATTGGGGTTTTTATATGCTCATTGATAATTTTAACTAATGCATTTGAAATAGAATCTAAATCTGAAGACAGTAGTTTAAATCCTTCCCTTATTTGAATTACATCAGCAGTATCCATAATGTCTTGGGTAGTAGCGCCCCAGTGACAGTATTGTCCATAACCATCACTTACATTATCACTTAATTGCTCTACTACAGGTAAAATAGGGTAGCCAACAATTGATGTCCTCTTTTGTAGTTTTTCCCAATCAATTATATCTATTTTGGCTGCGTCACTTATTTTTTGTCCAGCCTCACTCGGTATAATACCTAATTTAGACTGTGATCTTGCTAAAGCTGCTTCGACATCTAAATATAATTGAGTGGTTTTTTCATCTGAAAACAAATAATGCATTTCACTTGTTCCAAACATTTCACCCCATATTTTTGAATTAGTAACTAAGGCTGGCATTATTTATTTCCCTATCAATTATTTTGATACCAAGAGGCAATTCTCTTCTCAAGAAAACTATTTAATCCCTCAGTTGCTTCGCTAGTCATTCTCTTTTGAGAATGCTCTAGTATTAATTCTTCAAATTTATCGTCTGATAATATTAAACCACTTTCAATTAATGCTCTCTTTTTTGTCATTTCCAGCGCAATAGGAGCACACATTAACAAACTTTCAATAATAGACTTCACAGCATCATTCAGCTCTCCTGTTTTACAAATCTGGTGGACCAGACCAATATTTTTAGCTTCATGAGCATTAAAACGTTCGCAAGTTAACGCGTATCTTCTGACGTTTCTGACACCTATACTAGCATTTAGATGAGGAATAATAATGCCTGCCATTACACCCCATCTTGCTTCGGCAATAGAAAAAATAGCATCTTCGCTAGCAACTACAATATCAGCTGCAGCTGCAATACCTGTACCTCCTCCAAAGCAGCCTCCATGGATCATAGCTATAGTAGGTTTTGGAAATTCTGTAAGTCCCTTTATTGCAGAAGCTGTTTTTCTAGATACCTCTATATTTTCTTCTTTATTTAATTTACCAATCTCTTTTAGCCACTCTAAATCTGCACCACCTTGAAAGTGCTTTCCATTACCTCTTATAAGGACTACTCTAACATCATCATTATTATATAAAGATGTAAAACTTTTAATTAGCTCGTCAATCATAGTTCCATTATAAGCATTGTTTCTCTCAGGACGATTTAAGATAACCTCAGCTATACCTCTGCTATCTATACTTGTTAAAACAACACCCTCACTCATTTTTTATCCTTCTAAATTAATTCAACAATTAATCTATTCTTTTAAGTCTAGAGCGGTTATGGAAGCTTCTTTTATAGAAAACGCCCTAAGTCTTACAAAAACATTAAATTCATTTTTTAAAATATCACCTATTTTTTTCAGACATTTTTCCCTACTATTTATAGGTCTACTTTTTTTCTCTCTAAATTTCATTTCGCCATAAAGTTTATAATTTGAAGTAAAGGTTTTACTTTCAACCCAAATAATTTGACAATTATCTTCTTCAGCATCGAGTTCATTTATAATTATGTCTGTCATTTGTTTTTCAATAACCTTAATTTCTGATTTTTTAAAATTAGAATCTAAGCTTTCATCGATATGTAAAATTAAAGAAGGCATATTGAAATTCCACTTATTTTGATATTTTATTAATTGATAATAATATATCTTTTATATTAAATAGTTTTTAATAATATTACTTTAAAAAAATTAGAGGTTCAGCAAATGAATAATGAAGAATTAGATATCAATCATTTAAATAAATGGCTTGGCAATATAGAAATGGTTACAGATTATCTTACACCAATTGTTGAACAAAGGTATAGGGCCACTCTAAACATTGATCCAGGTGATCCTGCAATTGGTGACGCTGCGACTACTGGATTACATTGGATGTTAGGTTGGAATTTAAAAAAAAATGATGAACTTGGTGTTGATTCTCATCCCGCACGTGGTGACTTTCTTCCGCCAGTCCCGCTGCCAAGAAGAATGTGGGCAGGAAGCCAAATTAAAGTAAAAGCCCCTCTAAGAGTAGGTGATAAGGTAATAAAAAAATCTAAAGTAGCTGATATCAAATTAAAAGAAGGTCGAACAGGTAAGTTATGTTTTGTAACTGCAGAATATGAATATTTAGTTGATGACGATGTTCGTTTGCATGAACTCCATAATATTGTTTATCGTGATGTAACTAAGGCTGGTGGAGGGTCTGGAGTATCAGATGTTATACCAAAAGATGCAGATTTCACTGAAACAATTTTTATGCATCCTACTATTTTATTTCGTTATTCGGCAATTGGTTTTGTTGGGCACAGAATTCATTATGATTATCCATATTCTAAAAATGAAGAAAATTATCCTGATTTAATAGTGCATGGTCCACTACAAGCAACATTTTTACTTAGGGCTGCAGAAAAACTTAAGGGTAAACCTGTTACTTCTTTTAATCACAAAGTCATGGCTCCTGTTTTTGCTAATAGCGACTATATAATTGGCGCTAAAGAAAATACAGATGGAAGCGTTACTTGTTGGGGTGCAGTCGAAGGTTCGGGCATGACCATGCAAGCCGAAGCACATTTTGAATAAAAATTATAGGAGGAAAAGATGGTATCGATAACAAAATTGTTTGGTAGTTATGGATCTAATTGTAAATTAGATAGCTTTAACGATGAAATGAGATTTTTTGCAAAAATGTCTATATTAGATTGGTGTGGTGTTGCGTATGCTGCAAAAAAAGAACCGGTTTCTAAAATCGTTTCTGAAATGGTTAAAGAAGAAAATGGTGTTAACCAAGCAAGGGTAATTTCTACTGCTCATACAGTTTCCTCCAGAGGAGCAGCCCTAGCTAATGGAGCAACAGGACATGCATTAGATTATGATGACACGCATTTTCTTTTTGTCGGCCATCCAACTTCCAGTGCATTACCAGCTGCTTTAGCATTAGGTGAAGAATTAGATTCTTCGATTGAAGATATATTACTTGCCTATATGGCAGGAGTTGAGGTTTCAACGAGAATAGGACATATTTTAGGATACTCTCATTATAATGCGGGCTTTCACCAAACAGCTACCAGTGGTTCGTTTGGTTCAACAATTGTTGCCTCAAAACTATTAGATTTGAATGAAGATCAAACAATAAATGCTCTTGGATTAGTATCCACCAGAGCTTCAGGAATCAAATCTCAATTTGGAACTATGGGTAAACCATTTCATGCCGGAATGGCTGCTTCAAATGGAATTGAAGCTGCTAAATTGTCAAAGCTTGGATTTGTATCAAAAGAAGATGGTATTGAATGTGAGCAGGGTTTTTTCTTAACACACGGTTGGGATAAAAAAATTCCTCCTAGAGCTATAGAAAATTTAGGCACAGATTTTTTGTTTCCTGAAATTAAATACAAGTTCCATGCATGTTGTCACGGTCTACACTCTTTCTTAGAGGCGCTGGATGAGATGAAGTTAGAAAATAATTTTAACCCTGAGACAATAGAGGAAATCGCAATTGAGACTAACCCTTCATGGTTGAAAGTTTGTAATATTGAAGAACCAAAAACAGGCTTGGAATCAAAATTTTCTTATAAATTAACTGCAGCCATGTCTATTTATGGCAAAGATACTTCTAATTTAGATACATATAGCGATGAAATTTGTTTTGATGATAATTTAAATAATATTAGAGATAAAGTAAGAGTGATACCCAATGATAATTTAAGCAACACTCAATCTTTAATTTCAATTAAGGATGGTTCTAGTAATTTCAAAAACAAACACGACTTGTCAGATAAAATTGAGAATAATATTCTAGAAACTAAAATTGTAAATAAGTCAGTTTCTTTACTTTCAGAGACCAAATCAAATCAAATTTCTAAAATATTAAACGCCCCTAATGAAAATAAAGTAGATGCTCTAGTTGATTGTTTGGTTAGCTAATGATTGCACAAAATTCATCTAAAGATTTAGAGGGTTTGTTGGTAGTAACAGTTGAACAAGCCGTTGCTGCTCCGTACACATCATGTAGACTAGCTGATGCAGGTGCTAGAGTAATTAAAATTGAAAGACCAGAGGGAGATTTTGCCAGGAATTATGATAGTAACGCACTTGGCAATAGTGCCTATTTTGTTTGGTTAAATAGGGGCAAAGAATCAATTGCCTTAGATCTTAAAAATAAAGAAGATATGGAGGTTTTTGAAAATATTATTTCTAAATCAGATATTTTAATTCAAAACTTAGCCCCAGGTGCATTTGAACGTCTTGGTCTAGATTTAAAAGAATTAAGATTAAAATATCCATCTTTAATTACATGTTCTATTTCTGGTTTTGGAGATGAAGGTCCTTATAAAAATCAAAAAGCCTATGACATGTTAATACAAGCTGAAACTGGAGTTATTGATATTACTGGTCTACCAGATAAAGAGGGATTTGATGGAAGAGCAAAAGTTGGTCCATCAGTTTGTGATATTTCTGCAGGTATGACTGCATACCAAGCAATTTTGCAAGCAATAATTAAAAGAAGTATAACTGGAAAAGGAAGACACATTTCAGTATCAATGTTTAATTCACTCGCTGATTGGATGAACCCTTTTTATTTAGGTTATGTTTATAATCAAAAAGTTCCCAAAAGAAATGGTATGACACACCCAATAATTGTCCCATATGGAGCGTACGCTTGTAAGGACAAGCTAACTTTATTGATAGCAATCCAAAATGACCGAGAATGGGCAAATTTGTGTAAAATAGTGTTAGATGATGAATTTATGGCAAATGATAATCGTTTTAAAACTAATTCCGATCGAGTGGCTAATAGAGAGCTAACAGAAAAAATTATTCAAGATAAATTTATGAAATTTGAACGAGAAGAATTAATAAGAAAACTTGAAGAAGCTAGTGTTGCTTATGGAAGAATTTCTGATATGGAACAATTAAAAAACCATCCACAAAATAACTTTCTAGAAATTGATACAATAAATGGAAAGGTAAAAGTTTTAGGCCCTGGTGCTATACATGATAATTTTATACCAGATGTAAACAAAATGCCTGAATTAGATGAACATGGCAAAATGATTAGAACTGAATTTAGTTCTATATAAAATTATGAAAAATAGGAGTTTACTTTGAGAAGCATTTTATTTTTACCAACAGACAAAATTGAAAGATTACCTAAAGCTCTAGGATCTGGAGCGGACAAAGTAATTTTTGACTTAGAAGATGGTCTGGCTCACGATAAAAAAGCCCTTGGTAGATCTAACTTTGCTGATTTAGCAAATAGAAACTTTGATGGTCAACCAGACAAGTTTTTATTACGAATTAACGCCTTGGACACTGACGAATATCAAGATGATATAAAGATGTTAAAATCTCTATCAACTCTTCCTTATTCTATAGCCATCCCCAAAATAGAATCTGCCGATGAGTGTAGAACTTTTTTAAAAGACCTTGGAACTAATATTTTAATATTACCACAAATAGAAACCCCACGGGGTATCGCAACAGTTGAGAGTTGGAATTGTTCAAATATAGAATTTTCTGGGATTGGATTTGGTTCAGCAGATTATTGCGCATCTACAGGTGGAGACATGGGTAAAGCTAGTTTAGCTTACGGTAGAGGTAAAATTATTAACGCCGCTGCTCTATATAATGCCGATGCCCTTGACGGAGTATGGTTAGATTTTAGAGATCCTGATGGTTGTAGAGAAGAAACCCAATATGTCAAAACAATGGGATTTAAAGGGCGGTTTGCAATTCATCCAGATCAAATCAAACCGATCCATGATGCTTACAGACCGACAAGTCAAGAATTAGAATGGGCAAAGGGTGTTTTAGAAGAAGCTAAAACTGCAGGTACTGGAGCCTTCAAATATCAAGGCAAGATGGTTGACGCACCAGTATTAGCAGTAGCTAGACAGATTATATCAAGGGAGGATTAGATGGATGACAACACATACGGAATTAGAAAAATAGGGCCACAAAGGTATAGAGAAGATCCAGGCAGATATTTTGAAGATTTTCAAGTTGGTGATGTTTACGAACATTGGCCAGGTAGAACAGTAAGTGAAGCTGACAATATATGGTTTACCAACCTAACAATGAATACACACCCAATACATTTTGATGCAAATTATGCATCTAAGTCAGAATTTGGAAAATATTTAGTAAACTCTGCATTCACATTGGCTCTAGTAACTGGAATGTGTGTTAGCGGTACAAGTCAAAAAGCTATTGCTAATTTGGGATGGGAAGAAATTAAAATCCCAGCACCTGTATTTGTTGGAGATACTTTATATTCTGAAACAGAAGTCTTAGACAAAAGAGAATCAAAATCCAGACCAACTCAAGGTATTGTTAAGGTTAGACATATTGGGAAAAATCAGGATAAAGTTGTCGTTATGGATATGGTTAGGTCTTTCCTTGTGGCTAAACGAGGGCATAGTGTAGTTGACAAAATTATAGAAGAAACCGCTAATTAGAGAGCAATATTAATGAGTTTACCTTTATCTGGCGTTAAAGTAATTGCCTTTGAACAGTACGGTGCAGGTCCATTTGGAACACAATATTTAGCAGATATGGGTGCAGACGTTATTAAAGTTGAGCCAGCAGGAACTAGGGGAGATTATTTGAGAGATATTGGCCCTTATTTCATAGATGGGGACAATAAGAATTCTGCATCCAGTATCTTTTTTCAAGCACTTAACAGAAATAAAAGAAGCATAACCTTGGATATATTAACCAAGGAAGGTAAAATTATACTCCAGAAATTAGTGGAAAATGCTGATGCTGTTTGTAATAATTTAAGAGGTGATGTTCCAGAAAAACTTGGAATAACTTATGAACAACTTAAGCCATTTAATAAAGCTATTGTTGCTGCTCATTGTTCAGCATATGGAAGAGAAGGTCCTAGAAAAAATTGGCCTGGATATGATTACTTGATGCAGGCTGAAGCAGGCTATTTTTCATTAACAGGCGAGCCAAGTGGACCACCAGCAAGATTTGGACTTTCAATTGTAGATTATATGTCAGGACTTACAATGTCTTTTGGTTTAGTCAGTGCTGTTTTGTCAGCAAGATCGCACGGTTTGGGAAGAGACGTAGATGTAAACTTGTTTGACACAGCTATGTTTAATCAAAGCTACATGGCTGCATGGACATTGAATACGGATTTTAAAAGTGAAAGATTGGATAGATCAGCTCATCCAATTTTAGTTCCGTGTCAATTATATAAAACAAAAGATGGCTGGATTTTTTTAATGTGTAATAAGGAGAGTTTTTGGCCAATATTGTGTAAAAAAATTGGTAGAGAAGATTTAAGTAAAGACCAAAGATTTGAAAACTTTGCTTGTAGACAAGAAAACCGTGATGAAATTACTAAAATTCTAGATAATGAATTAATGAAAAAAAACACATCAGATTGGTTGAAAAAATTTGGTGGAATAGTGCCAGCAGCGCCAATCTTAGATTTAAAAGAATCTCTTGAAAATCCATTTTTACAAGATAGAAAAAATATACAACATCTAAAAACTAAACGTGGCGAAGATATAAGTTTATTGAAAACCCCAGTTCATGTGTCAGATAGCAATTATCGTGATAAAACTGCTCCAGAACTTGGTGATGATACGCATGATGTACTTGAGGAAATTGGTTTTAATAAAGAACAAATAAGTAATTTTAAAAATAAAGGCATAATATAATTAAAATTACATAACATATTAATCAATTTCTTCTATTTCATCGCAATTAGGGGTTTACCTCATTCATTTAAAGTTATAGTTTGTGATTCTAAATATTTGGAGGAAATTTTAATGAAATTTACTAAACTATCACTTTTGGGCGCAGTTAGTGCTGTGGCTCTTACGTTTGCAGCTGGGACTAACCTAGCTATTGCAGACGGACATGCGGTTAAACCTATTAAAATGCGTTGGGCTTCAGACCACTCTGGTCCTCCCCACCCAGCTGCGATTGCAGAGATGTTCTTTGCTGAGCAGGTTGAGAAAAAAATTCCTGGAAGTAAAGTTCAAATTTATTGGGCTAAGTCTCTATACAATGTTCCAAAAGGAACTCAAGCCTTAACAAAAGGTAACCTAGAGATGATGACAGGTCAGTTTGGAAAAACTTCTAGTGTAGAGCCATATGCTAACACAATTGTTGGTGCAGGAAAGTTAACAACACCTGGTGCAATAAATGGTTTGGACGGAACTAAAACTTTTGCTCAATTGAAAAAGGTTTTTAATGACAAGCATGGAATTACTATTTTCGGTTCAGGACACCTTAGTATGTATATGGGTGCTGGTGCTGTAAAAAGTAGAATGTTAGTTCCTGGTGATTTTGCTGGAAAGAAAGTAAGAAGTATGGGTCCGGCTGAAAATGCTTTGTTAGGCGCATTAGGTGCTAATCCAACCACAATGGCTTTCGGTGATGTTCCACCTGCTCTGCAGACAGGAGTTATTGATGGATTGCTAACTAGTTTAGGTGGGTTTAATGCCACTAAGGAGCAAGCCCCTTACTTTACAGTTGCAGGTATCAACGGAATTGTAGGTGACTACTACTGGATGGGTGCATCAAACAAATGGTGGTCCTCACTAGATAAAAAGCAACAAGCAGCTCTAACTGACATCATTATGAATGACTTCATACCATATCAAAAGGCAATTAACTTTTGTAATGATAAGAGACTGGTTGATAAGTTTAAGGTTACTGACAAAAGTGCCCCTGGTATTTATGTGATGAGTCCTGCAGAAGCTGGCGTATTACAGAAAAAAGAAGGTGGTGCAACTAACGAATGGATTAAAACTAAAGTTGATGCTACAGGTGATAAAATGGTTGACCAGTTTACAGCTGAAGCTAAAGCATTAGTTGCAGCCAATCCTATGGGCTCTAGTAATCTAGAAAAAACTGACTGTACAGCGTTTGCCTCAGATTTTGCTAAATTTGCAAAGGGAACTGCTCTATATAAGAAAAAGTCTAGAAAATAATATATCAAAGAAGGTCTGACTTTGTCAGGCCTTCTTGATTTGAATTTTTATTATGGACAGCTTTTATAACATTTCTCATAAAATACAAGATTTGATAACTTCTATTTTGGGAAGATGTTCTGCAATATTAATGATAGCTGTCACGCTTTTCGCACTAGCTGAAATTATTAGAAGATACATTTTTGGTGTTGTCTTTGAGTGGGGCCAGGATGCTGTGATTTATATGATGGTTTCTTCGGTTGCATTTTATATATGCGTTACTCAAATCAACAGGAGCCATTTAGTTATGACTGCTGTTCTACAATTATTAAATGCTAAAGGGTTCCATCGAACTGTAGGCTTTTGTAAGATTTTTATCTCCATGTTTGTCTCAGTTTTTACCGGATCTTTAACTTACACGGCTTATTCAACAATTGAGTACTCTATTCAAATTGGAGAAAGAACTGAGAGTTTGTTTTTTTATATGTGGCCATTTTACTTCATATTAGCTATTGGAATGGGCCTAATGTCTCTAGTTGCCTTTCTACAATTTATTGAAGATGTGCATAGTTACATCAAAGGTGATCATTTTACGGCTACAGTTGAAGCTGCAACCGATGTATAATATATTTAAAGTAGGAAATTTATAATGTGGGCTCTTGGTGGATCTTTATTTACCCTTTTATTTGCAGGTGCTCCAATTGGAATTGCCCTTGCTGGCGCTACAGCACTTCTAGTTTTATTTGATGACTTTTTAACATACAGCACACTATTTGAAGCTTTTTTTAGTTTTCTTACAAAATATACATTAGTCGCAATACCATTTTTTATTTTTGCTGGGTTTTTAATGGAAAAAACAGGACTAGTAGCCGGTCTGTTTAGATTTGCTGATTCAGTTGTAGGATGGGTTCCTGGTGGATTTGCCTATGCTACTTTACTTGCAGCTGTTTTATTTGGAGCTATCTCAGGTTCGTCAACTGCTATGGCAGCTGCAATGAGTGTTATTGCATACCCTGAATTGATCAAAAGAGGCTATCCTAAATGGATGGCAGCAGGTGTAATAGCTTCGGCTGGTGGCATTGCTCTTCTAATACCTCCAAGTATTACTCTTATTTTATTTGGAGTAATTACGGAAATGTCTATAGTTGATTTGTTTTTTGCTGGTATTATTCCTGGTATAATGCTCGCTATTAGTGACGCAGTAATTATAGTAAGTGTCTCCCTGTTTATAAAATTACCAAGAGGTAAATTTGATTTATGTGAGGTATGGCGTTCATTTAAGGATGCTGTTCCTGCTCTACTAATGCCAGTAATTATTCTTGGAGGTTTATATGGCGGCTTGTTTACTCCTACAGAAGCGGGAGCAGCAGCGGCTAGTTATGCTCTTTTTTATGGATTAATTTTTAAACGCAAAACATTCGTTAAAGAGTTAATGCCCACAACTCTTAGAACAATGAACTTAACAGCAGTTGTTTTCTTTTTATTAGGTTGTGTGGGTATTTTCCAATTTTATCTTGCCAATATGGGTTGGCCGCAAATGATTGCAGAATGGGCTGGCGAACTAGGATTAACTCGTTTAGGCTTTTTATTTGCTTTGATGGGATCTTTGTTATTTTTATCAATGTTTTTAACGGGCGTAGCTATTTTGGTATTAACTGTTCCTATTTACTTTCCTGTAGCATTAGCACTTGGTGTAGACCCGATCCATCTCGGAATACTAACTGCTCTTTGTATAGAGATTGGTAGTGTAATTCCTCCAGTTGGTTTAAATTTGTTTGCTGTAAGTGGTGTCACTGGTTTACCAGTTACTACAGTTATAAAAGGCTCATTCCCCTTTTGTATTTCTGATACGTGCGTTTTAATTATTGTACTTTTATTTCCTGCATTAGCTTTAACACTGCCAGAGCTTTTAGTGGTATCTCACTTTAAGTAGGTATTCATAATAGTATTAGCATAATCTAAAAGTTGGTTATCATTTCCAAATTTTGTGACTAGCTGGCAGCCAATTGGCAGTTCTTTATCTCCCTTAAATAAAGGTAAGGTAACACAAGGGTTACCATTCAGGGACCATGTAGTATTAAACATCGGCGAGCCTGTATACCCGAGACCTTCAAGAGCTTCACCAGGAGCACTTGGAGTGATAATCATATCAATATCGTTAAAAATTAAATCTGTCTCATGTTTTAAAATTTTTAGTTTTTTAAGGGCAATTTTATAGTGTTCATTTGTTACTTGATATCCATCATTTAATCTTCCGTTTCTCAACTGATCACTTAATTCGTCATAATGATTAAATCTCTCAAAAGAGATAGATCTTTTAAACTCATAACCACTTATGTCTAAATGTAATTTGTCTGCTTCAGATATTAATGCATTAATATTAAGGTCAATAATATTTAATTTATCTGTCCTAAGGGTATCTACAAATGTCTCTAGGTTACTCTGGGTACATATATCTGTTTTATTCCAGTGAGGAGTTTTTACAAAACCAATTTTCAATTTCTTCAAGTCTACATTTTTTGGTTTTACAACTTTTTCTTCTAATAAAATTGATCGAAAAAGAGATAAATCTTCTACTGATCTTGTCATTAGGCCTAATGTGTCAATTGAAGGAGAGTTTGGGAGAATTCCAGATTTATCAAAGTCCCCATATGTTGGTTTATAACCAATGACACCACAATAGGCTGCTGGTCTAATAACTGAACCAGTCGTCTGAGTTCCAAAACAAACTGGTGCCATCATGGAAGCAACAGCCGCTGCTGATCCAGAACTAGAGCCACCTGGAGTAAAGTCTTTATTATGTGGATTTGTCGTTAGGCCTGGAGCCCTATGTCCCAATTCTGTAGATACTGTTTTGCCCATAAACACACAACCGGATTGCTTTGCAACTGCAACCGATGCAGCATCTCTTGCGGGAATGTTGTTTTTGTAAAAAGGTGTACCAAAACCAGTAGGCACATTACTAGCATCTATAATGTCTTTTATTCCAAATGGTATACCAAGTGCGATATTGTTTTTTTGTTTATCTAATTGTTTTGATTTTTTTAAAGCATTTTCTTCATCTAAATATATCCATGCTTTCACAACATCTTCTTTTTCTTTGATTCTTTCAAAGCAACTCAATACCCATTCATGTATAGAAAGTTTCTTATTTCTTATAAGTTTAATTGCTTCACTTGCCGTTAATTCGAAAGGTTTTGTCATTTGTTTTCACTAAATAATTTTAAGGTTGTATATACTAATGATTATTTTTTGGTTTTGTAAAATTAAATTATAGTTTAATATTTAATATAAATTGAGGAGAAATAAATGGAAAATATGACTGAAAAATTTGCTGAATTTTGTGAACAGTTAAAATATGAAGATCTTTCTCCAGAAGTTATTAAAAGAACAAAATTACTTATCTTGGATACTGTAGGTATTATCATCAGGGCCAGACATGACGCAGAATCAACATCTAGCTTAGTTTCTGCAATTGATAAATTAGAAATGAGCAATGGTAGCTGCCAAGTATTTTCGGATAAAAAAACATATTCACCAAGCGCTGCAGCACTCTTAAATGGAACTTTAGCGCATTCTCTTGATTTTGATGACACACATGCTGAAGCCTCTCTTCATTCAAGTGCACCTATTTTATCAGCTGCGCTGGCAGCTGCGCAGATGAATAAATCATCTGGCCAAGAATTAATTACAGCATGTGTTGTTGGTTACGAAGTTCAAATAAGACTAGGTTTGGCTGGAGGATCTTCAGCGCATTATAAAAAAGGATTTCATCCTTCTGCAACATGCGGTATTTTTGGTGCGGCAGCTGCAGCAGGATACTTGATGGGATTAACTAAGGAGCAGTATATATCTGCATTTGGCATTGCTTTAAGTCAATCTGCAGGGTCTATGCAATTTTTAACGGACGGTGCGTGGACTAAAAGATCTCACGTTGGGCAGGCTGCTCAAAATGGTTTAAGTTGTGCAATTATGGCTGGTGAAGGTTTTAAAGGTCCTTCACAAGCTTTCGAAGGACAATGGGGTTACTTACATTCCTATGCTTCAGGTGGCGACGTCAACAAAGCAACAACTGGTCTTGGAGAAGAGTTTGAAACTCTCAATCTTGGTGTCAAACCCTATCCGTCATGTAGATATAGTCATGCTGCAATAGATGGATTAATAGAGTTGAAAAAAGAATTAAAATTTTCATCTGATGATTTAGATGATATTGATATCGGCTTGTCAGAAACTGCTTTGAACATAATTGGTTATCCATTAACTGACAAGCAACACCCTAAAAGTGTTGTTGACGGTCAGTTTTCGATGCCATTTTGTGCTGCAGTTACAGTTAAAAGTGGTGGATTGCAATGGGATGATTATAAAAATCATCTAAATAATAAAGATACACTCTCATTATGTAATAAAATAAAGGTAAGCCCTGACGAGGATGCAGAAAAATGTTGTCCCGAATATATGAGTGCCAAAGTAAAAGTTGTGGTAAAAGGAGAAAAATACGAAAAATTCGTTAAAATTCCTAAAGGAGAACCAGAAAACTTTATGGAGGATGTAGAGTTTATATCAAAATTTAAGGGATTAACTGAGCCATATCTATCAAAACAAAGAGTCGATCAATTGACAGATTTAATGCTTAAAATTGATCAAGCTAACAATGTAAATTCAATTTTTGAATATAGTCAGATTGATATTTAGATTTATTAAGGAGTAAGTTTATGAATGATCAAAGAGTTCTAGAAGTCGAGCAAAAAAGTCCTTTTTCAGAAGAAGATAATCTTATTATAGACACAGTAAATAAGTTTCTTGAAAGAGATGTAAAGCCATTTGTTAAGGAGTTTGAATCAGAAGATAAATACCCTCAATTAATTGCTGATAAAATGGCAGATTTAGGACTTTTTGGAGCAACGATATCCCCAGAATACGGAGGCTTGGGTTTATCGGCAGTTACTTATTCCAAAATTGTGGAAAACGTCTCTGCAGTGTGGATGTCTGTATCAGGTATTTTTAATTCTCATTTAATAATGTGTGCGGCTGTTGAGAGGTTTGGTTCCGAAGAGATGAAACAGTATTATCTTCCAAAGTTTGCATCCGGTGAAATAAGAGGTGGTATTGCATTAACTGAACCAGACTGTGGAACTGACCTCCAATCAATTAAAACAAAAGCAGAAAAACTAGGCGATGACTACATCATAAATGGGACTAAAACTTGGATAACAAATTCAGTTCAGGGTTCAATTTTAGCAGTTTTAGTCAAGACTGACACAAATATTAAACCTGCCCATAAGGGAATGAGTTTAATACTTGTAGAAAAAAAGTACGGATTTGTAGCTAGAAAATTAAAAAAACTTGGATATAGAGGTATTGATACAGGAGAAGTGCAACTTGAAAATGTAAAGGTGCCTAAGTCTAACCTTATTGGTGAAATAGAAGGTAAGGGTTTACAGCAAATTCTAGCTGGCCTTGAGTTAGGTAGAATAAATGTAGCTGCAAGGGGTGTTGGAGTTGCTAGAGCATCTCTAGACGATTCTATAGAGTATGCTAAAACTAGGAAAACTTTTGGCAAGCCTATAAGTGAACATCAATCAATTCAAATTAAATTAGCAGAAATGGCAACTAAGCTTGAGGCGGCAAGGTTATTAACAGAGCAAGCCGCAAAAGCTTATGACTCAGGAAACAGGTCTGATTTGCAGGCAGGAATGGCTAAACTTTTTGCTACTGAAACAGCATTGTTTAATTCAACCGAAGCAATGAGAATTCATGGTGGATTTGGATATTCTCCAGAATATAATATTGAGAGATATTATAGGGACGCACCTCTATTAGCCATAGGTGAGGGTACTAACGAATTAC
The DNA here is from genome assembly GCA_902533225.1 of uncultured SAR116 cluster alpha proteobacterium. Classification (GTDB taxonomy): domain Bacteria; phylum Pseudomonadota; class Alphaproteobacteria; order Puniceispirillales; family Marisalimonadaceae; genus Marisalimonas. The sequence goes on from CACALC010000010.1 coordinate 46,756, forward strand.
AAAAACTTATTATTGCCAAGCAATTAGTTTCAGATAATTAAAAGTACTGATTATAAAAAATTGTTGTACTAAAAGCGCTTACCCCAACTAGTAATCCTATAATTGGTTTTTTGGGCAAGCATAAAAATACGATTATCCCAATCACGAATGGTATTAATCTTTCAAGCATATTAGTTTGAGCTAAGGCGCCAGTAGGGAAGAAAATAATTCTAACCATCAATCCTGTAGTCATCGCAAAGGCAACAGCATTTATCCATTTTGCAAAAAGGCCATCTTTATCGATTTTGCTAGATAATGTAACACCAAGAATTCTCCAAATAAAAATACCTAGCCCTGCGACTAATAACATAAACCAAGGCATCAACTCTGGGCTAATAAATGAAAGATCATGCATTAGATTTACCTTTTTTTAAAAGATAATTAATTAAAAGTCCCAACGTTCCGCCAACCAAACCGCCAATAATTATACTCCAATCACCAATATACGGATAAAGAATGGGTCCTATTATGCCTCCACTTACAACAGCAACCCTATAATATAATTCTACAGCTCTTAACATTAAAATTGTTATATATAAGGGCATTATGAAAACAGGAATGGAGACAATGTCAGTCGGCAGAATATCGTATAATTTAAAACCTATAATTGTTGTGAATGTATTAATAGTTATTAGAGCTAAACTTAGACCTCTAAAAAAACTTAAAAGCTCTTTCTCTTGAAACTCATTTTTAATTTTTATTAACTCAGCCCAGCCAGTTGGACTTATGAGGTGTGCCCACAATAATTTTGAAATGAATGGTATTTTGTGACTATGAATATTCATTAAAGTCATACCAGATAAAACTAAAAAAAACTGTCTCATATTCGCCAGCAAGACTGTTGTGAAGAGCAAAAATATTGGTGTGCCTACAGTATACAATGATACAAATATAACCATTCCTGGCATACTCCAAAGTACAATCAATGAACCAACGGTCAGATAAAGATCAAGACCAGCTTCACCAGCGAAAACTCCAAAGCCAAACATAGCTGCACTCATTCCTATTCCAGGAAAACCAAAACCGGTTAAAATACCTTTTTTAAAGGGACTATAATTTTTCTTCATAAATTTATTTTTTCTAAATTATTGTTTTGCTATTAGATCTATTTCAACCGACGCACCAACAGCAAGGCCAGTCACACCAATACATGTTCTTGCAGGAAGTTTATTTTCATCAAAATAAGATTTATAGATTTTATTTACTTTATCAAAATCTTGAAAATTTACTAAATAAACCCTTACAAATGTTACCCTTTCCAAAGATGATCCTGACTGTTTTAAGACGTCCATAAGGTTCTTCATAACTTGATGAGTTTGTTCCTCTACGTCATTACTAACTAGTACGTCTGGATTATTTGGTAATGTTGGCATCTGTCCAGTAACAAAAATAAAGTCACCTGCCTTAACAGCATGGCTAAACGGCCCTACTCTTTTAGGACCATTTTCAAATACTAAATGTTCTATATCCAATCGACTGCTCCTAGTTAGATTATTTGTTGTCAAAAGCGTTATTTCAAATAAACTTATATTAACAGGGGGACTTTTCAATGAGATTTACAAATAAAACTGTATTTATTACAGGCGCTGCTGGGGGTATAGGTCGTCAAACTGGATTAAGTTTTGCCAAGGAAGGTGCCAATGTAGCTGTTTCAGATCTAGATTTTGAAATGGCTGAAAGAGTTGCAAATGAAATAAAATCAGCTGGCGGTATTGCAGAACCTTTCAAATTAGACGTAACAAATCAGAATGAAACAATTGAAACAATGAATAATGCCTACAAATATTTTGGAGGCTTAGACGTAGCATTTTGTAATGCTGGTATAAGAGAAATTGTTTCTCCTTTAGAGTTATCTATCGAGGAATGGAGAAAGGTTATCGATATAAATGTTACCGGTGTTTTTATCACTGCTCAAACATTTGCAAAACACTGCATAAAAGAAAAAATAAAAGGTAATATAGTTATTACATCATCAACTTTAAGTGTAACCGCAGCGCCTAATAGATGTGCTTATACTTCATCTAAACATGCTACAGCTGGAATGACTAAACAATTAGCGATCGACTTGGCTAAGTATGATATTAGGGTTAATGCAGTGGGGCCAGGTGTAATTCGGACACCTTTAACAGAAAGATATTTCCAAGATGAAGAAGCTTCTCAAAAAGTAAGAAACTTACACGCTATGAAACGTTGGGGAGAACCGAATGAGATTTCGAGTGCCGTTTTGTATTTAGCCAGTGAAGAAGCAAGCTTCTGTACAGGCACAAACTTAATTGTAGATGGTGGTTGGACAGCTGGTAAGGATTGGTAGTTAATTTATTTTTTCTAGAACTGGATGCAAGTATTTTAAAAACTCTTCTGGGTTTTCACTCATTGGAAAGTGACCAACATTCTTCATTTTAACCATCTCGATTCCAATGGTGTCAGCAAGAGACTTTGTTTCTTCTGGAGTTGCAGAATAATCATATTCACCTGTAAGTAAAAATATTGGACATTTTGAATTATTTATTTTTTTAATTTCTGTTCCAATATTTCCATCAAATTTATAAAAAAATAAATCTCCTTTAAAAATACCTGGTCCACCTTGCATATAATGCCACATAGTCTCAAACTTATCATTTTCAGGGCTAGTTGGAGCCATTAAACCATAGGCAATTCCGCCACAGATTTCACCTCCATGTACATCTTGCCTATGAAGCCAACTAATATCGTAATAAGGATCTAAATGTCCGGCACTTTGAAGTCCTATTAGGGCTTTAAACTTTTCAGGGAAATGTATAGCTAGATGTAGAATGATTCTACCGCCTATTGAACAGCCCATTACAACCGGCTTAACTAATTCTAAACCGTCTAAAAAGCTCATTATTTGAGAAATATATGACTCAGTTGAAAGTTTATAATGCCCAACTTGTGAATTTTCGGGAGGTGACGATTTACCATGCCATGGCATATCAAAAACTATAACACGATATTTTTTTAATATTTTTTTATCGTTTAGAAGAGCTCTGTATTGTCTTCCATCAGAGCCTGCAGTATGAAGACAAACTAAAGGAATACCCTCACCAGCTTCTTCCCAGTAAATTCTGTGTTTAACTCCGTCTATTTCAAATTTACCGTAATTACCAGTTATAGGCTCTTTTTCAATTTTCACGATTACTCTCCGTTGGTCTAAGAGAAGCTAGGAGCAATTTGAAGTATAGCAGGTGTGACATTAAGGGATGGAGATCTCCTTCAAATTTTAAAACCTTTCTTCTAAGCATTGCGATAATGTCATGTGATCCTGGTTGAGGAGTTGATTGCAAAAATTTTAACCACTCATTCTTTGAAGCCGTTAATTTAAAAATATAGCTTGGCATTACAAACGGTCCTTCTTCGACATTTGTTACATTGCCTTTTTCAATACTAATTAAATATTCATCATCAACAGTGCTTATCATAAAACATGTATTAAGGTACTGCGCCATAATTGAAAGTTGGCTTCGTCTTTCATTTTTTTCAATTAATGATTTAAACATACAAATCTCGAAACATATTTTGTAAAGATTGGCATATTATTAATTTATTACCAATTAGATTTTTTATTTGATATGTTAACAAATAATCATAAGTCTGGAGGATTATATGAACGGAGCAGAAAGTTTAGTTGGCACTCTATTAGAAGGAAATGTAGACGTCTGTTTTACTAATCCAGGAACATCTGAAATGCATTTTGTAGCAGCTTTAGATAAATACGATAAAATGAGAAGTATTTTATTTCTATTTGAGGGTTGTGCTACAGGAGCAGCTGACGGCTACTTCAGGATGAAAAGAACTCCGGCCTCTACTTTACTACATTTGGGTCCTGGTTTGGCTAATGGACTTGCAAATCTTCATAATGCAAAAAAGGCAAGTTCAGGAATAGTAAATATTGTTGGTGAGCACGCCCTTGATCATATAAAACTCAACGCTCCATTGACCTCGGATATTGAAGGGATAGCAAGACCAGTTTCTCATTGGGTTAAAACCAGTAAATCATCAAAAGATATTGCAGTCGATGGAGCTGAGGCTATTGAAATGGCAAATGTTAATCCAGGCCAAATTGCTACTTTGATATTACCTGGTGACACTGCATGGAATGAAGGAAACGCAATTCAATCTATTAAGTTAAAAAATAAATATAGTACCGTTTCATCAAATTTAATTGATGAAGCTGTAACAGCTCTTCGTGAAGCTAAAAATCCCCTAATACTTGTAGGTGGTTCAGCGTTAGAAGAAAAAAATCTAATAAACCTAGCAAAAGTAGCTGATAAAATAGGTTGTCCAATGAAAACAGATTGGTTTAATGCTCGGTTAGATAAAGGTGCAGGAAGAATAAACTCAGTTAGAATTCCTTACGTGGTTGATAAAGCTGTTGAAGTTCTAAAAGACTTTGACAGCATTATAATTATAGGAGCAAGGCGACCTGTTGCTTTTTTTGCATATCCAAATAAACCAGGTGTGCTAACACAAGAAAGTACAAAGTTTATTGAATTAGCTTCACTTTCAGATGACATTACTAGTGTTATTAATGAGTTATCAGATAAAGTGGGAATTAGTGATAATAAACCAAGCACAGTTTCAGAACTCAAAATTCCTGATATTCCAAGTGGTCCCATCAATCCAACTTCGCTTGGTATGGTTTTGGGTGCTCTTATTCCAGAAAACGCAATAGTTGTAGATGAATCTGTAACTACTGGAAGAGAATTTTTTTATCAAACAGCTGGTTCTTATCCACATACATGGCTTAATAATTGTGGGGGATCAATTGGTTTTGGAATGCCAGTTGCCATAGGTGCGGCAGTTGCATGTCCTGACCAAAAAGTTATTTCCTTAGAAGGAGATGGTAGTGCGATGTATACTGTCCAGTCTTTGTGGACAATGGCAAGAGAAAATTTAGACATAGTCGTATTAATATTCGCAAACCAAAGTTACAAAATTCTTCAAGGTGAGTTAACGAACGTTGGTGTTGATAATCCAGGCAAATCAGCTTTGGAAATGTTATCTTTAAAAGATCCATCTTTAGACTGGGTATCAGTATCCAAAGGTATGGGAGTTGATGCAGTTAGAGTAGATAATATAGAAGACTTAGTAAAAAATTTTAAGCATGGATTAAAAGACAATGGCCCATTCTTAATTGAAGTTATGATCTAAAGAATTTCAGCGTAACAAAATTGTAATAATTTAAGTCTATAAAAACTAAGTTTTGAGAATTCATAAAGTTGGAATTGATGAATTTAAGGTAGATTCTTACTGAATGAAACTCAAAACTCCAATTTTTGAGGCTAAATTGTCTTTAAACCTAACAACAAAAAAAATTATTAGTCATAAAAAAGATAGATATTTTGATCGTGAAATTAGTTGGTTGTCTTTTAATGAAAGGGTTTTGCTTAAAGCGTATGATAAAGCAATCCCATTTGGTGAAAGATTAAGGTTTGTAACCATTTCATCAGAAAATTTAGATGAATTCTATATGGTTAGAATAGCTGGATTACTTCAGTTAATTAGTCAAGGCTCTAAAATAGTTCCAGAAACTGGAATGAGGGCAGATGAATTATTAAAATCTGTACTGAGTGCTTCCAAAGATTTAAAAAATAAACAACAAAAATGTTTGAAGTATTTATTAAATCAAGAAGAAGATTGTAATGTTTCAATTTTATTTGAAAATCAATGGAATAAAAATGAATTAAAGTGGCTTGAGGAATATTATGAACAAAATATTTTGCCACTTCTCACTCCAACTATATTAGACCCCGCACATCCTTTTCCATTTATTCAAAATAAAGGTAAGTGTGTGTTAATGGAAATGAAGGATACCAACGGTAACAATATTAACTGCGTGGTTTTACTTCCTGATAATATTGATAGATTTATAAGGTTACCAGGTGAGCACCAAAAATATGCAATGTTGGAAACACTAGTCACAAAGTTTGTTCATTTAATCTATCCAGAATATAAATTATTAAAATCAGGTATGTTCAGAGTAGTAAGAGATGCTGAAATAGAAATAGATGACGAGGCAGACGATCTGATAGGACAATTTGAGTCTGCAATAAGAGCAAGAAAAAGGGGTGGAATCGTTTCTCTGATTTTTTCCCATGACTTATCCAAAACTGCACAGAAATTATTGACAAGAGAATTAAATATTCCTGATGAACATATATTTGTAGCAGAAGGATTTGTTGGCATAAGTGACTTTACAGAAATAATAAATAATTTGCCCAAACAAGATTTATTCAAACCTTATAAACCTAGAATGCCACAAAGAATTTTGGATTTTAAAGGTGATTGTTTTTTAGCCATAAAGAATAAAGAAATAATAGTTCATCATCCTTATGAAAGTTTTGATGTTGTCTTAAGTTTACTTCAACAGGCAGCTGCTGATAAAAATGTTCTGACGATACGACAAACGTTATACAGGACTTCTCCTGACTCTCCTATTGTGGAAGCATTGGTGGCAGCTGCTGAGGCAGGTAAATCTGTTGTCGCAGTAATTGAATTAAAAGCTAGATTTGATGAAGACAATAATGTGCAACTAGCTAGAATCTTAGAAAGAGCAGGTGCTCAAGTTGCTTATGGGTTAGTTGATTTAAAGGTACACGCAAAATTATCTTTAATAACAAGAAAAGAAGGAAAAAAATTAGTTTCTTATGCTCATTGTGGAACTGGTAATTACCATCCATATACTGCTAAAATTTACACAGATTTTTCATTATTTACTATGGATAAAAAAATATGTGAGGACGCAAGATCAGTTTTCAATTTTCTTACAAGTCATGTTCAACCAAAACAATTAAATAAGATGATAATCTCACCTAACTCCTCATTTGATTGGTTAATGGAGAAAATTGATAATGAGATAGATAATACTAAAAAGGGTTTTGAAAGTGGAATTTGGATTAAATGCAATGCTATTGTCGATCAAAAAATTATTGAGAAACTATACGAAGCATCTAATGCAGGTGTAAAAATTCACTTAATGGTTAGAGGCATTTGTTGTCTTCGCCCTAATGTTAAAGGGATGTCAGAAAATATTAAAGTTTCAGCTATTATTGGAAGGTTCCTTGAACATGGAAGAATTTATGTTTTTGCAAATAAAGGAAAACTCCAATCTGAAAGTAATCTAGTTTATATATCTTCAGCTGACATAATGCCCAGGAATTTATACCATAGAGTTGAGGCTTTTATACCATTAGAAAACAAGACAGTCAGAAACCAAGTTCTTACACAAGTATTGCCTGCCTTAATAAACGATATAAAAAATACTTGGCAATTAAATGAATATGGAGAATACTCCAAGAATGAGGACGAGGATAAGTCATTTTGTGCGCATACGTATTTTATGAATAACCCAAGTTTATCTGGACAGGGAAGCTTAGCTAAAATACACGAATGAATGAATTAGCATTAAGTTTTTATAAGAAATTAAGTAAAGGTAAATTAGCAATAATTGATATTGGATCTAATTCCATAAGATTAGTAGTTTATCCTCAAAACGGTAAGTATCCTTTTCCCTTATTTAATGAAAGACTAAACTGTAAACTTGGTGAGGGTTTATCGCAAACCAAAAAAATTTCAAACCAATCAATTTCGAGAGCTTTATCTGCAATAAAACGCTTTGCATACATTGTGAAAACAATGTCAGTTAAACACCAGATACTTGTTGCAACTGCAGCAGTCAGAAATGCTAAAAATGCAGGTCAATTTCTTCGTCCTGCAGAAAAAATTTTAAATCATAAAATTAAAATTTTATCTTCCAAACAAGAAGCACACTATGCTTCTTTAGGTATCCTTAGTAATATGAAAGTAGACAATGGGCTTATAGCAGATCTAGGTGGTGGAAGTTTAGAACTTATTCTTATTCAAAATGGAAAAAATATTCACTCTACAAGTTTAGATATAGGCCACCTATCACAAATTTCTAATGAAGAAATTAGAAGTGAGATTCATAAAGTTGACTGGTTAAAAAATGCAAAAGATCTAACTTTATATGGAACAGGTGGAAGTTTTAGAGCTTTAGGTTCAGCATATATTAAAAATTACAACTATCCTCTTACATTATTGCATGGGTTAAATTTTAATAAAGAAAAAGCAACGATCCTTTTAGATCGAATAACAGACGAAAATCAGGACGTGTTAGGTGTCCCGTCTGTCAGAAAAGATACTATTTCTACTGCAGCTAATATAATCCTTAACTTAATTATCAAATCTGAAGTTAAGAATATAATAATAAGTGGAACTAGTATAAGAGACGGATTTATTGCAGAACTTAATAAAGAAAATAGAATAAATCCTGATAAAGTAGCTTATTATAAAGTGCTTGCTAAAAATCAAAGATTTACTGGCATGCAAACTAAAATTAAAAAAATATTTAACCCTATTTTCAAAAAAATAGCAGACAAAGATCTCGAGAGAGTATTTAAAATTAGTACTAATTTGTCTGATATTTCATGGGATGAACAACCTGACTTGAGGGGATATATTGCAGCAAATAAAATCTTATCACTACCTATTAAAGATTTGACGCATGTTGAAAGAGTATGGATGGCTAAAGTTGTTTATCATAGATATGTAGGCATGAAAGAGAAAAAACAAATTGAAAAATCAATTATAAACTTACTAACAGAAGAACAAAAAGCGTCTTCTTATGCAGTTGGCTTGGGTCTACGATTTATTTATATTTTTTGTGGTGGATACCCAAAAAACTTAGAAAAAATAAAATTAAAAATTAAAAAAAATAAACTCATATGTAAGATAAAGCCAGAGGCAAAGTCTCTTATGGATAAAGAAGGCGAAAGAAGATTAAAGAATTTTGCTAACGCTTCCAATTTAAATTATGAGATAGTTTAAATTAAGTATTATTAATAAATAATTTTTTAAACTAATAATCATAATTTAGGAAAAACATTATAGACACCTTCATTATAATTGCAGTTCTATTTGCTGCATTCTTGCACGCGCTTTGGAACTTTATTTTAAGGGGTTCTGAAGATAAATTATTAAGTATGACTTCAGTCGTTCTAGGTCATATACCATTTGCCTTAATTGGAATTTTAGTTTTTGGTCTTCCTAATTCAAATGGTTTAAGTTACATATTAATAAGTGCATTACTTCATTTTTTTTATCAAATATTTCTTCTAAATGCATATAAATTTGGTGAATTGTCAGAAATTTATCCAATTGCAAGGGGGTTGTCTCCTCTAATAATTATTACTATCAGTTTGTTTTTCTTTGAAGAAAATATATCTTCTCACGAAGTGGTAGGAATATTTCTTATTTCACTTTCTTTGATAATTTATGGATTAAAACAATTCCTAAGCCGTGATTCTAGTGTAAAGGGTTTCAGCTTAGCTATTATAACAGGTTGCTTTATTGCTAGTTATTCAATTGTAGATGGTTATGGAGCAAGAGTAACACAAAATCCAATTGGTTTTTATAGTACGATGACTTTGATTAATGGTTTAATTTTTTACTTTTATGCTAAATGGAAAGATAGAGACATAATAAAAAGAATTTTCATTAGTGGAAAACGCTCATTTTTTATTGGTGGAACTGCATCATATGCAGCTTATGGTATTGTAGTTTGGGCATGCTTGTTTCTACCCATTGCTGTTGTATCTTCCATTAGGGAAACTTCAATTTTATTTGCAATTTTATTAGGTTTGTTTTTTTTAAAAGAGAAGATCAATTTAATAAAATCATTTTTGATTGTAGGTTTGTTTTTGGGTCTTTTATTTTTGAGAGTTGGATAAACAGTACTCAAATCAAAAAAGTTAAATATAGTTAAATATAATCAAATATACATGTTAGATTATAAATTCTTTAAGTTTCATGGAAGTTTAAGTTTTGGATATTTTAAATAACGGTAATGAAATTTCCATCATAGTTGCTATTGCATTTTTTTTAGCTGGGGTTGTAAAAGGCGTAATTGGAATTGGTCTTCCTACTACTGCTATAACAATAATGACGTTTTTCATTTCACCATTAATGGCTTTAGGACTTAATCTTATACCTATGACCGTTACCAATATTTGGCAATTCAGTAAGGCGGATAATCCAAAAAAAATAGTAGCTAACTATAAATACTTTGCAATTACACTGGTAATTTGCATTTTGATAACTTCATTTTATGCAAACCAAATCGGCGATAATGTTGTAAGAATAATTTTTGCATGTGCGGTTTTGTTGTTCGTTAGTGTAAATTTCTTTGGATTTAACTTTAAAATGAACCCAAAACATGATGTGTTTTGGCAAAGTAGCTTAGGAACCTTAGGTGGAATATTTGGAGGGGCAGCGTCAATTTGGGCTGTTCCAGTCACAATGTATCTTTTGATGAAAAATGTTAAACCTAAACATTTTGTAGATGTTAGTGGTTTTTTAATTACAATTGGATGTATTCCTGTTTCTGTTGGGTATATTGCCACAGGTGTATTTCAACCAAATATGTTTATTTATGGAGCACTTGGTTCTGTAACAGCTGTGATAGGCTTCCAGATTGGTGAAAAGTTAAGAAATAAAATAAATGCAAAAACATTTAAAAACTTATTACTTATATTTTTTAGTATTGCAGCTTTAAAAATGATAATTCAATCTCTCGCAGAATTTGAAGTATTTATTTAGAATAGCTTTATTAGATAATTTTAATTTCAACCTCAGATAAATTGCCCACTTTATAAATAATATGGTCTCCTCTTTGTGGTGCTCGTGTTTTAATTACACTACCAGTAATTATAACACTACCTTTAGGAATTATCCGTCCATGAGAGAGTAGTAAATTAGCAACCCAAGATAATGACTCTAAGGGATTTGCGTCTTTAATCATTGCATTTTGTGGAGGCTCATCATTCCAAAGTAGTTGAGATTTAATAATATCAAGATCTAAATTTTCCCAGTTTGGAAGTTCTTTACCCAAAACTATTCCTGAGCACCAGGCATTGTCTGTAATCATAGTCAAAGCGTTTATATTGGAGTAATCGGCATTCCTGTCTATTATAAGTTCAAATGCAGGCGAAAGTGACTTGATATATTGCCTTATATTATTTTTATCAAATGAACCCATTTCAGGCTTTAAATCTTCGGATAAAGTAACAGCTATTTCAAACTCTAATCCTAACCCGTGAAATTTACTTAGTTCAAATGTGGAAGGACTACTCTTTATTTCATTTGCAAAAATTCCGCCAGCTATAGGATGATCTATACCGCATAATTCTTGTTGGATTTTTGAAGCCAAAGCTATTTTAAACCCTCCTAATTCTCCTCGATTAGAGTTTTTTTGAAAAACCTGTTGTACCTTATAGGCTTCATCAAAACCTTTCGGCATCAACGTTTCAGGTAAGTTTTGAAAGTTTTGTTTTGAGTTATGTTGGTCCAACATAAATTGTGCTATTTGTTCTAATCTATCCATAAAGCACTCCTTCAATGTAAAAATGTTCATTTTATAATAATATCCTATAAAAAATTTCTGTTCTTAGAAAGTTTTGTTTGATAAAATAAACATATCTTTTTCTATTTTTCTTGGAGTTATTGTTTGTTAGACAGTCATATCGTTAACATAAGAAATGAAGTAGATAATTGGCTTTTAAGTTTTAACGAAGCTATATCTGATAAAAATAATAAAAAAGATTCTATTGAAAATCTTAATAAATTGTTTTTTGAAGATTGCCATTGGCGAGACATATTGGCGCTGACTTGGCAGATCCAAACAACATCTGGCAAACAAAATATAATTTCTAAACTTTATGATAAAGTTTTAGATGTTACCGCAAGAGACTTTACTATCGACCCACAAAGAACTCAACCTAGGGAAGTAATTAGAGCCGGTAAAAATGTAATAGAAGTAATTTTAAAATTTAAAACAAAATTCGGACATTGTGAGGGTGTGGTAAGGCTATACGAAGACCTTGAGGCTCCAAGAATGTTTAAAGCATGGAGTTTTCTTACAGCTTTAAGTGACCTCAATTCTTCATTTAACAAGAAAGAAGATGAATATGAAAACACCTTAGAGGGCCCTAATTGGTTAGATGTCAGAACAGAAGATAGGTTATATAAAGATAGAGAACCTGAAGTTTTAGTTGTTGGGAGTGGACAAGCTGGCTTATCAATTGCTGCAAGATTAAAGCAACAAAATATCGACACCCTTGTAATAGATAAAAATGAAAGGGTAGGGGATAATTGGAGAAATAGGTATCACTCTCTAAAATTGCATAATCAGACACATGTAAATCACCTTCCTTACATGCCATTTCCGCCTACCTGGCCAACATATATTCCCAAAGACAAATTAGCAGGATGGTTTGAGTATTATGCTGAGAGTATGGAGTTAAATGTTTGGACAAAAACGACTTTTATTAGTGCAGAATATGATGAAGCTAAAAAAAATTGGAAAGTTATACTTAGATTATCTAATGGTAATGAAAGGATAATGAAGCCTAAGCACATAGTAATGGCTGTAGGTGTAAGCTCAGTTCCTAATCGCAATAAAATTCCTGGAATGGAAGGTTATAAGGGTAAGGTAATACATTCTACAGACTACAGTAGCGGTAGAGATTATAAAGGTAAAAATGTATTAGTGTATGGAACAGGTACTAGTGCCCATGATGTTGCGCAAGATTTATATGTTCATGGTGCAAACGTTAAAATAGTTCAGAGATCGCCATCTATGGTTGTTAATGTTGAGCCAAGCGCACAGCTACCTTATCAATTATATAAAGAAGGTCCCAACACGGACGATTGTGATTTAATTACAATTTCAACTCCTCTTGATGTTCTAAAAAAAAACACATCAACTTCTCACACAAAAAACAAAAGAGATTGATAAGCCTTTATTGGATAAATTAGATGAAGTTGGATTTAGATTAGAATATGGTGAAGAAAATACTGGATGGCAATTTAAATATTTAACTAGAGGTGGTGGTTATTATTTTAATGTAGGAGCATCTGATTTAATAGCTAATGAAAAGATTAAAGTAATACAATTTTCAGATATCTCTAATTTTAATCCTTCAGGAATAGAGATGAAATCAGGAGAAAATTTTGAAATTGATTTGATGGTCACCGCGACCGGTTACAAAGGTCAAGAATATGTAGTTGAAAAGTTTTTTGGAAAATCGGTTGTTGAAAAGATTGGACCAATTTGGGGGTTTGATAAAAACAGACAAGAACTTAGAAATATGTGGATGCAGACTAAGCAACCTGGATTATGGTTTCATGCAGGAAGTTTAGCTCAATGCAGAATTTTTTCAAAATTTTTAGCTTTACAAATTAAAGCAATCAAAGATGGTATACTGAATTAATTGGATAAATCTTAAGGTCTAATTTTAACACCAGAAAGTTTTTCGTACGTAAGAGCAACGTTGCTCATATCAGCTTCTTCACCAAATTCATCTATTGTAGTTTTTAAAAGCTCTTGAGATAATTGTCCTAGTGGAATTTTAATTTGATTAGCGTCAGCAATTTTAGCCGCAACACCAGCATCCTTTTTCATCAAACCAGTACTGAAACCTTGGATCATTTTTCCAGAAAGAATATTGTCCGGAAGTGTGATTTCTGTTGCATAGTTTCTTCCAGAACTCTTCTGGATAATATTAACTGCTTTTTTAGGCTCAACACCATCTTTTACAAGCATGGAGATAACTTCGAATGTAGCCATTCTACATATTAAATTGAGTAAGTTGTTACCTGCTTTGATTGAATGTCCTGATCCAATCTCTCCTGCATAGAATATATTTGAACTGATATCGTCCATTATAGGTTTAATAGTAGAAAATTGATCTTTAGTTCCACCTACCATTATAGCTATATTGCCTTGGTTAGCTCCTTTGGGCCCCCCACTTACTGGAGCATCTATAAAATTAATATCTTTTTGTTTAAGAGCCTTAGAAATTTTTCTGGTAATTTCTGGCTCTCCTGTTGTCATATCAATAATGTACGTATCCTTCTTAACAGATTTTATTAATCCATTATCTCCATTTACAACTTTTTCTACAATAGCACTGGTTGGTAAACATAAAAAAATTCGTGAAGTTTGCGAGGCTAATTCAGCAGGATTAGAACAAGCCGATGCTCCTTTGTCTGTAAAGTATTTAATATTATTTTCATCAAGGTCATGAACAAAAAGCTGGTATTTTTTAAGGAATCTTTCAGCAAGTGGGGCACCCATGTTACCTAAGCCAATAAATCCTATTTTTTCCATGAGAATCTCCTGAGGCAGTACTCATTAATTTAGGAAAAAGTACCAAAAATATTTTTATTAAAACAGTCTCGTTTACTTATTTTATCATACCAAAGTTTTAAATTTGTCAAATTAGGACGCTCTATCGGCAAAGAATTATACCTATAGGAAGCAACACCCATAATAATATCTGACATACCAAAACTATTATTTAAGATATACTCACGGTCGCTCAAAAAATTATCAAAGATTTCAAATTTTTTATTCAATAAAACAACATTCTTATCAATAAGCTCTTGATCCCGATCTTCAGGAGGGTTTCTTACTAATCCCCAGAAGATTGGCGTCATATTCAATTGTAAGTCAGTTGCTTGAAATTCCATCCACTGCTCAGCAATTGCTATATCTTCTGCTTTTGATATTTCGTAAACATCAGTATATTTTCTATAAAGATATCTTACTATGCTGTTCGATTGATTAATTATAGTACCATTATGATCTAAAGTAGGAACAATCAGTTGAGGATTTAATTTATCATAGTTTTCTACATTAACAGTTCCAAACTTTCCATGCTCATCATGCCACTTAAATTCAATATTTAATTCGCAAAGAGCCCACGAAACTTTCTGAACATTAATAGAGTTTCGTCTTCCGTATAGTTGTATCAAGAAATTGTCCTTTTTATTTCATTACAGATAGGGGAGTGGAGCTTAAGTTTTGAACAAGTATAGAATTTCTATCTACAAGTTTTGCGACTGTAGGAGCAATGTTTTCTAACCACTCTTTGCTTTCATAAACATCTTTATAAAGCTTTACTTTTTCCTCCTGATTTTCAAATCTTCTGATCCAAACATAGGTATTGCCTTTTTCTTCAGAATTCATAACGCGTTCGCCATTTTCCAAAGCAAATTGATCGGAACTATCCATCACAAAACTGCCATGAATAACCATACCTTTTTCCACTTGAAAAGGCATGATAGTTTTTTCCATATATGATACCCATTCATCCATTTTTCCTGGAGAAATTTGATAAATTCTTAATTCAAAAAACGCACTCATTACAACACTCCATTAAAGTAATTAAACATAAACACTATATAATTAAATTTAATTATTCAAATTTTCATTTATATTAATCCTATTAGTTTTTGAGGAGGTGAGTAATGAATTATACAGAAGGATGTTTTGTTGGAAGAATTTGGAACACTGCACAAGGTGGCCCTTGTTTAGTGACTATAAAAGACAACTATGTATATGACATAACATCTAAAGAAATTCCCACTATAAGAGATTTACTTGAGCTAAAGGATGTCAAAGAATATATGGACCGTTGTGAGAGTACTAAACTAGTTTCTACTGAAATTCTATTTCAATCCAGCATGAAAAAAAACTCAGATATATCTTTGCTCGCTCCCTGTGATTTCCAAGCTATTAAAGCGTGTGGTGTTACGTTTGCTAAGTCTATGGTTGAAAGAGTTATTGAAGAAAGAGCAGCAGGTGATCCCAAGAAAGCAGAAAGTCTGAGAAATCATATTGGAGGATTAATTGGCGATAGCTTGCAAAATATCATTCCTGGTTCACAAAAAGCTAATGAAGTGAAAAAAGCGCTTATTAGCGAAGGCTTATGGTCACAATATTTAGAGGTTGGAATAGGTAAAGATGCGGAAGTTTTTACTAAGGCCCAAACTTTATCATCTGTTGGTTTTGGAGCAGAAGTTGGGTTAAATCCAATTTCTAATTGGAATAATCCTGAGCCTGAAATTGTTTTAGCAGTTAATAGTAAAGGAGTAATTAAAGGAGCTACTCTTGGTAATGATGTTAATTTAAGAGATGTAGAAGGGCGTTCTGCTCTCCTTTTAGGCAAAGCAAAAGATAATAATGCCTCTTGTTCAATAGGACCATTTATAAGAATTTTTGATGAAAGCTACACCCTTAATGACATGAAATCAGCCCATATATCTCTCAAAGTCGAGGGTAAAGATGATTATGTGCTTAATGGTTCAAGCTCTATGTCTGAAATAAGCAGGGATCCAGAAGATCTTGTAAGTCAAACTATAGGTAGACATCATCAATATCCAGACGGATTTATGTTGTTTTTGGGCACTTTATTCGCTCCTACAGAAGATAGAGATGTTGTTGGTGAAGGCTTTACTCATAAAATTGGAGACAAGGTTACAATTTCAGAACCAAATTTGGGAGAATTAATAAATTATGTGAACTTATCCACAGCTTGTCCACAGTGGAATTTCGGAATAGCTTCAATGATAAAGAATTTAAGTCAAAGAGATCTTTTATAAATAATTAAGGATTTTAAGATGAATGACTCAATAAAAGGTTCTCTCGTAGGTGTTAAAGTTATCGACTTTTCTACTCTCTTACCGGGACCGCTTGCAAGTTTGTTTTTAGCTGAAACTGGTGCAGAAGTTATTAAAATTGAAAGACCCAAGATTGGTGATGAAATAAGGCTATCTGAGCCTAAATGGAATGATCAAAGTGTATCTTTTTCAATGCTTAATAGAGGAAAGAAAAGTCTATCATTAGATCTCAAAGATCCAAAAAATTTAAAAATTTTGGAGCCTATAATTAGAGAGACTGATATTATAATTGAACAATTTAGACCGGGCGTTATGAAGAGGCTTGGTTTAGATTATGAAACTTTAAAAAAAATTAATAAGAAAATAATTTATGTTTCTATAACTGGCTATGGACAAAAAGGTCCTAAAAGTATGGTAGCTGGTCATGATCTAAATTACATTGGAAACACAGGGTTGTTAAGCTTAAGTATGGGAAGTAGTGACAAGACAGTAGTCCCCCCAGGATTAATCGCTGATATAGCAGGTGGATCATATCCGGCCGTAATAAATATTTTGTTGGCCCTTAGAAAAAGAGATATAAACCAGGAAGGATCGTACATAGATATTTCAATGACAGACAATCTATTCCCCTTTATGTTTTGGGGGTTAGGATCCGGCTTTTCAAAAAATACTTGGCCCGGTAACTCTGACTCAACTTTATCTGGGGGATCTCCTAGATATAATATTTATGAGACAAAAGATGGTGGTTATTTGGCGGCTGCTCCTTTAGAAGACAGGTTTTGGAATAAGTTTTGTGAGGCAATAGATTTACCTAAAAAATATATAAATATGGATGATAATCCAAAGAAAGTTATTCAGAGAATCAGAGATATAATTAAATTAAAAAATAAAGATCATTGGTTTGATGTTTTTGAAAAAGCTGATTGTTGTTGTTCTATAGTTAAATCATTGGAAGAAGCTATAAATGACAACCATTTTAAAGTAAGGGAGATTTTTTCAAGAAAAATTTTAAGTGAAGAAGGACACGAAATACCTGCCTTACCTGTTCCTATAGATAATCAATTTAGAAAAGGTAAGATAAGTGAAAAAGCACCAAAACTTGGTATTCACAATAATTTATTTTTTTAGCAAAATAATCATTAACTTGACCTAGTCAATTCATCTTGTCACAGTAATGGAATAAGAAGCCAGTTTTCTTTTGGTTAAGCTTTTGGAGATGTATTATGAAAAGATTGAACGACTTAGAATCTTATTGGATGCCATTTACTGCCAATAGGGATTTCAAAAAAGACCCTAGGATGGTTGTTTCAGCTGATGGCATGTATTACAAAAGTGAAACTGGCAAAGATATTTTAGACAGTGCTGCTGGATTATGGTGTGTCAATGCAGGACATAATAGACCAGAGATTACATCAGCAATTTCTCAACAAGCGGCCACTTTAGATTTTGCCCCAAGTTTTCAATACGGACATCCAAAAGCTTTTGAATTAGCAAGTCGTGTTGCTGACTTATTTCCTAAGGGTTTAGATCATGTCTTTTTTACAAATTCTGGTTCAGAGGCTGTAGATAGCACTCTTAAAATTGCTTTAGCGTACCATAGGGCTAGAGGAAAAGGGACAAAGACGAGATTAATTGGTCGTGAAAGAGGATATCATGGTGTAGGTTTTGGGGGGATCTCTGTTGGAGGTATGCCACGAAATAGACAGTATTTTGGAACACTACTCTCTGGCGTTGATCATATATCTCACACTCACCTGCCAGATAAGAATAAATTTTCTAAAGGGTCTCCTGAACATGGTGATTATTTGGCTGACACCTTAGAAAACATTGTAGCTCTTCACGATGCATCCACAATTGCTTCAGTAATTGTTGAGCCAATAGCAGGATCAACAGGGGTTCTTCCACCACCTAAAAATTACCTAAAAAGATTAAGAGAAATTTGTGATAAGCATGATATTTTATTAATTTTTGATGAAGTAATAACTGGTTTTGGTCGCTTAGGAAAAGCCACCGCTTCAGAATATTTTGAAGTTACACCTGATATAATTTCATGTGCTAAGGCAATTACCAATGGTATAATTCCAATGGGAGCAGCTGTAGTATCTAAAGAAATATATGATACTATGATGGATGAGGCCGATATGCCAATAGAGCTTTTTCATGGATATACGTATTCTGGACACCCCATTGCCTCAGCAGCAGGTCTAGCTGCCTTAGACATTTATAGAGACGAAGATTTATTCAATAAAGCAGGTAAAACAGCAAAGTATTTGGAAAGTGTAATCCATCAGCTTAAAAATGATAAAAATGTTATTGATATCAGAAATTTAGGATTGGTCGCTGCTATTGAGATTGCTCCAAGGCCAGGAGCGGTTGGTGCTCGTGGTTATGAAGCTATGAAAAAAGCTTGGCACAAAGGTCTGATGTTAAGAGTTACAGGAGATACTCTAGCTTTTTCACCGCCGTTAATAGCAGAAAAACATGACATTGATAAAATTTTTGAAATTGTTCAATCTGTTCTTAAAGATTTAGACTAAGTTTTTAATACTATTGATAGGAACCTTTATATAGACACTTCCATTATCTTCTGGTGGTGGTAGGTTACCGGCTCTCATGTTAACTTGAATTGAAGGAATAATAAGCTTTGGCATGTTTAGTGTTTTATCTCTAGCTTCTCTGATCTTAACAAACTCATCTTCTAAAATTGATGTTTTAACATGAACATTATTTTCTTTCTGTTCACCAACTGTTGTTGACCATTTAACTTCTCTTGAGGAAGGTGGGTAATCGTGACAAACGAAAATTCTTGTTTGATCAGGATAACTTAATATTTTCTGTATCGATCTATATAGCTGACGGGCGTCTCCACCTGGAAAGTCTGCTCTTGCACTGCCTAAGTCAGGCATAAATAATGTGTCACCTACAAAAATAGATTTTCCAATAACATGAGCCGTACACGCAGGGGTATGGCCTGGTGTATTAATGACTTTACAATTTATATTTCCAATTTTGTACTCATCATTATCTTTAAATAGTTTGTCAAATTGACTACCATCTCTTTGAAACTCAGTACCAGCATTAAATGTTTTCCCAAAAATATTTTGAATGTCTGAAATTTTTTCAGATATCCCTATCTTACCTCCAAGTTTTTTTTGAATATAAGGAGAAGCAGATAAGTGATCTGCGTGGACGTGAGTCTCAATTAGCCATTCTACATTTAATTTATTTTGATCAACATAAGATATTATTTTATCTGCATTTACATAATCTATATCACCTGATGAATAATCAAAATCTAAGACACTATCAATAACAGCACATTTTTTTTCTATATTGTCATGAACTACGTAGCTTATCGTAGATGTTTGATCATCAAAGAACCCTTTTATATGGAGGTTTTCGTCTGTTTTTATTTCGTTCATCTTTAAACCTTATTAAATTATTTTATCAATGGTATAGGTCTTTTAGTTTTTTCATTTGTCATTAAAATTGTTTCTAAGCTTTTCGCAATTTCTGATAATTGTACATCTCTACCAGCAGGAGCAATTAATTGGATGCCGAAGGGCATTTCTTTATGATCTAACCCACATGGTAATGCCCAAACGCATGGAATTGCCATTGTTGATGCATAACTTAGTGATAACCAGCGCATATAAGTTGGCAATTTTTCGCCATTAATATTATCTACAAATAATTGCTCGTGTGGATAAGGCGATACTGACGCAGCAGGGCAGATTAAGACATCATAATCATTAAAAAAATTTCGAAAGTTTTTATATATTTTTGTTTGCATGA
>CACALC010000011.1:0-55677 GCA_902533225.1 uncultured SAR116 cluster alpha proteobacterium
TAATTAGGTTTTCTTTTTTCTAAAAGGGCGTCTATTGCTTCTCTATGGTCATCAAGTTGTTGAAGAATACTTTGTTGACTTGCCGCCATTTCTAACGCTTTGTCCAGAGAAACATTTTGTGACATTCTTAATAATCTTTTAGCTCTTCTTGATGCTTCAGGGGGTTGTGAGGCAATTTTATTTGCAGTTCTATAAGCTTCATCCAAAAGTTCATCATTTGTTACAACCTTTGAAACAAGACCCCAATCTAGAGCCTTTTGGGCATCAAGAACGTCACAAGTTAAAATCATTTCATTTGCTCTTGCTAGTCCAATTATTTTCGGAAGAAACCAGGATCCACCATCACCTGGAATAATTCCAATTCTAAGGAAACTCTCTGAAAACTTTGCGTCTTCTGCTGCAATTCTAATATCGCACATTGTACACAAATCGTTTCCTGCACCAATGGCGTGTCCATTTACAGCAGCTACAATTGGAACATCAATACTATTCATTGTAAGTGGAATTTTTTGTATTCCAAATCTATACCAATCCTCTAATTCAGTTAAAGACATGTTGTCCTTAGTGGTCATATCTTTGATTTCTTGAAGATTTCCACCAGACGAAAAGCTTTTTCCAGCACCTGTTAATATTACACAACCTACATTTTTATCTTTATCAGCTTTATTTAGAGAATCTACTAAACCTTCTATAATATCTCCGGAAAGAGCATTTCTTGTGTCCGGTCTATTTAGTGTTATTTTAACAATTCTATCATCTTGTTCATATAAAACTGAGTCAGTCATTTTTCACCTCGAATTAAAATAGTATTTAAGTTAAATATTCCCATAAATTTTGATTGTTATTTTCTAAAAAATCTTTTCCTAATAGGTCTTCCCAATAACTCTCATTTCCAAAATCGTTTCTCCAACTATTTATATTTCGAGTAAAATAAGCTAATTCATACTCTTGAGTAAATCCAATTGCGCCATGAACTTGATGAGATATTGCTATAACTTTTCCTGCAGCAGCTCCAGCTCTTATTTTTAAAATAGCTATATCCTTTTTATTTTTATAAAAATCATCAGAATTAGTGATTGTTGATAAAGCTGCAGAAGATGCAGATAGCTCAACGGCCATTTCAGATATCTGATGTTGAATAGCTTGGAATTTTGAGAGTGCTCTTCCAAATTGTTTTCTTTGTGAACAGTAATCAATACATAAATCTAAAATTTTTTCCATTGACCCTATCATTTGAGCAGATCTTACAATAGCGCCTAAATGTTTAAAATTTACCCTTAAGTTAATTGTTTTCATATCAAGGATTTTACATTTATTTAATTTTAAATTATAGCGTGGTTCAGATAAAAAATTCTTTTTTAACTCTTTGTCTTCCCCGCTATTTTTAATAAGAATAACTTTTTTTGTTTTTTCAATTTCAGTAATAAAGACAATTTTATCAGTAAGATTTAAATATGGAACCGAAATTAATTCTCCGGATATTTCATTACCTATGATTTTAAGGTTCTTTACATCTATTGCATAAGTTATAATACCACTTGGAGGGTTTATATCAGATTCTGACAGAATATAATTAGACAATATTGTTTCGGATAAAGGTATTGGTGCTCCTATATTATTTGATAATTTGATTATTGGTAAAGTGGTTGAAAGAGGTAAACCTGATCCATTGAACTTATCTTTAACGGCTATTTTAGGAAGGCCAAGTTGTTCAATTTCACTCCATAAATTAATTAAATCAGAATTGTTGTTATCTATGTTTTGTCTTAATTTATGATCTACATGCTTGTTAAGAATTTTTGAGGTTGTTTCTAAAATAATACCTAGCTCTTCATTCATCTCAGACCTAACTGTCTTGCAATTATCCCTTTCATAATTTCAGTTGTTCCACCTCTTAACGAGTTTGAGGGTATTCTGAGAGTGGCGTCTTCAAATAAATTTTGTAATTGAGAAGGCCATTCATAAAGTGGAATTATATTGGAAAACTCTCTTAACGTTTCTACCATAGTCTTTTCAAATTTATTACCCAACTCTTTAACAAATGCAGCTTGTGTCTCTGGAGATTCTCCATTTTGTAACATAGAGGCTATAGAAAAACTCATTCTTCTTAATGTTTGAAGTTCAGCAATTAATTTACCTATTAATTTTGAACCTGATTTTATTAAAATATTTTTGAACTCATTTATAAAACTCTCAAGTAATGTGAAATGAGACAAAAATCTTTCAGGGCCAGATCTTTCAAGTGCAAGTTCACCAACTACCTGAGACCAACCTTTTCCTTCAACTCCAAGCAATGCATCCTCAGAAAGTATAACATTATCGAATAGAGTTTCGTTAAAATGGCGTTGACCTGTCATGTCAGGGATACCTTTTACACTTACATTTGGAAGTGATAAATCAACCAAAAACTGAGATAGTCCTTCATGCCTATTGTTTTCTGACGCAGGACTAGTTCTTACAAGTACAATCATATAATTTGCTATATGAGCGCCAGTAGACCAAATTTTTCTACCTTCAAGTTTCCAACCATTTTCTATCTTAGTAGCTTTAGTTTTAACTGAAGCTAAGTCTGAACCAGAGTCAGGCTCACTCATTCCAATAGCAAAAAAGCATTCTCCTGCGGTTATTTTAGGAATAATTGATTTTTTTTGCTCCTCATTTCCATATCTTAAAATTTGACTTCCGCTTTGTCTGTCAGCTATCCAATGGGCGGCGACAGGAGCTCCAGAAGCTAAAAGCTCTTCGGTCACAACATACCTCTCAAGTGCAGTTCTTTCATTCCCGCCGTACTTTTTTGGAAATGACATGCCTAGCCATCCCATCGATCCAAGTTTCTTACTAAACTCTGGGCTGGCAGAAAAGACCCAAGCATCAGCAGAAGGTTCAAAATCTTTAT
The DNA here is from genome assembly GCA_902533225.1 of uncultured SAR116 cluster alpha proteobacterium. Taxonomy (GTDB): domain Bacteria; phylum Pseudomonadota; class Alphaproteobacteria; order Puniceispirillales; family Marisalimonadaceae; genus Marisalimonas. Next base: position 2,897 of record CACALC010000011.1, read on the forward strand.
CATTTAAAGATTTTGTTATAAAATTTCTTACTTCTTTTCGAAGGTTTGATAAATCATTCGTTTCTTTAATAGAAGGAAAATTAAACTTAGACATTTATAATACTTATTTTGTTAATTAATTTAAAATAAGTTAAATTATATAGGATAAAGGTCAATATAATTAATACAAAAAAATGTCCTTATATTAACATTATTAATTAAGAGTAAAATTATTTTGGGTACTTCGGGAGTTTATAAATGTCTGTTAATGATGAAATTTTAGAAAGATTAAAAAAAATTGCTACACCAACCTTAGCCAATGCACTAGATGATGTTGGTTTTAATGGTGTTATGAATAACCTGGCTCCTGCAGGTTTTGGTATGAAGGTAGTAGGAAGAGCTATTACGGTTCAAGAAACAACAGGTCCTTTTGGCAGTTTTTCATCAGATGATTTTAAAGTTGGGCATATGATTGACGCGGCAAATCCAGGAGATGTCATTGTTGTTGCCAATAATGGAGCTCAGGTGTCTACCTGGGGTGGGATGGCTTCTTATGCTGCAAAGTTGAAAGGAGTTGGTGGCCTTGTGGTCGATGGAGGTATTCGTGATAGAGAAGAAATTATAGAATTTTCCTTTCCAGCATTTTCTAGACACATGGTACCAACACCCGGAAAAACCAGGATAAAAGTTTTATCTATAAATGATCCTGTTGTTTGTGCAGGAGTGAGAGTAAGAAAAGGTGATATTATTGTTGCTGATGGCACAGGTGTTTTATGCATCCCAATTGAGCATGCTGAGAATATAACTGAAGCTTCCGAAAAATTTTCTGCCGATGACAGAAAGGCAATGGAAGAAATGGATGCTGGATTAACTTTTACAAATGCTTTAAAGAAGTTTTCTAAAATTTAATTTTTGAGTTAACCAAACACTTTAAGAGCTCTCTCAAAGAAATCTGTTTGACCAAAGTTACCAGATTTAAGTGTTACAGAAATTGGCTTATTACCATTAGAATGAGGGGACCATAAGGCAGGGACGCCTTGAGAAATTTCTTCGCCTATTTTAAGCTCTTGCACACCTAAACCTTTTATGACTGCTCCTGAGGTTTCTCCTCCAGCTGAAATAAATGTTCCAAAATTATCTTTTACAAGTTTTTTAGATAGTAATTCAAAAAAGTTTTCAATTTTATTTGCTAAGATTTCAAGGCCATATTGTTTTTGTTTTTCTGTGACAGTTTTAGTATCAGAAGACGAGTAAACAAGAGGAGATAATGTTTCATTGTCTTTAATCCATGAAAAGACATTTTCAACCAAGTCTTCATTGTTAATTACCTCATCAGGAGAAATATATAAGGATGGGTTTTTCTCTTTATAAATATTTATTTGATTTATTGTTGCAACTGAGCATGATCCAGAAAGAATAATGGCATTGGAATTATTTTTAGGAATTTCAAAATTAGATGCAGACAACAAACCTCTATCTTTATAAATTTTTGGTAATCCAAGAGCAATACCAGATCCACCAGTTAGAAATGGTAAGTCTTTTACGCCGTTACAAATAATGTCAAAGTCATCATTTTTAATAGTGTCAATAATTGCATACTTATATCCATTTGTTTTTAACGTTTCAATTTTCTCTTTGACGCTATTCGCTCCTTTTGAAATAGTTTGAAAATCAATCAGGCCAACATTATCTTTGGTTTGATAATTAAGCCACCTAACTAAATTATGGTCTGTCATTGGAGTTAGAGGATGATTTTCCATTCCTGATTCATTTAATGGTTTGCCATTAACAAACATATGTCCAAAATAAACAGTTCGTCCAGCATCAGGAAAGGACGGGCACGCTATAGTAAAATCTATATTTAATTCTTTCATAATTGCATCAGTTACTGGCCCTATATTTCCTTTTTTGGTGGAGTCAAAAGTTGAGCAATATTTAAAAATAAATTGTTCACATCCACAATCTTTTAACCATGAAAGAGCTTTTAAGCTCTCTGATATTGCTTCTTCAATTGGTATGGTTCTAGTTTTGAGGGCAATTACGGCGGCGTCAGTTGGTTCTTTTTTTATTTCCGAAGGAAGTATAGTTGGAATACCAGCATACATGGATACTTGCATTCCTGATTTTTTAAGGTTGTTTGCAATGTCAGAGGATCCAGTAAAATCATCACCTATTATCCCTAGTTTCATAATCCGCTCTTTATTCTATAATGCTTGTTTTTCTAATTGTGTTACAATTTTTTCTTTAACCCAAGGTGTTACCTCTTCATTAAATGATAGATAATGTTTGCTGTTGAGGTGAATGTCAAAAGCGTCTTTGTCGGTGTAAGTTTCATATAAAAATACTATATTTTTATTATTAGGGTCGTGGCAGACATCAAATTCATGACAATCTTTTTCAAGTTCAAGAGAGTCTCTGGCTTGCTGTAAGACTCTTACTTTAAATTTTTCTGTGTCTTTTTCGTGAATTACAAATTTAACAGTTATTACAAACATTATTAATTTTAACTCCTATTAGGTTAATACTTCATCCTGAACATTTTTATCTTTTAATAATGTGATTAATTTTTCAGTTACTGCTTGTGTACCCATATCACCACCAAACTCAATTGGCCTTAACTCATTTCTTTTAAAGCCTATTTCAATTGCAGCCTCTATTAGTTTTGAGCCTTCAGAGGCACTTTCACATCCCTTTTTATCCGATAAATAATCAAGCATCAAAGTAGTGCTAAGAATAGTCGCTAATGGATTTGCCTTATCTTGTCCCATTATATCTGGAGCGCTTCCATGAGCGGGTTGAAATAAACCATGGTTGTCTCCAATTTCTGCACATGAAGCCATCCCCATTCCACCTACTAATCCTCCGCCAAGGTCTGATAATATGTCGCCAAACATATTTTCCATTACCATTACGTCATATTCCCAGGGATTCCTTATAAGGTTTAATGCCATTGCATCAACATAACAATGTTCCGATACTATATCTGTAAAATTATCCTTCCTTTCATCAAATATTTTTCTAAACAAAGCCTGAGAACGAAATACATTGGCTTTATCAACACACGTAACTTTACCTAACTTTCCCTTACTCTTTCTTTGTCGTGCTAATTTAAATGCAAAGTCATGTAATTTTTCTGTTGTTTTTCTAGTGATACGCATAATATCTTGAACTTCGTCATTGTTATCTACGGGGCATCTGTTGTGAACAGCTGCTGTGTAGAACAAACCTTCAGTTGACTCTCTTAATATAACTAAATCAATATTACTTGCTAATTTATTACTTAACCTGTTTGTAATGTTTGGGTAAGACTTAACTGGTCTAACTCCAGCATATAATCCAAACATTTCTCTAAATCTGAGGTGAGGGCATACTTCTGTCCCATCTTTATGTCGTATCGTAGGTAGCCCAATCGCCCCAAGGAAAATACTGTCAGCATTACTTATTCTATCTTCACCGCCTGGTTCTACATCACAACCTGCTTGTGCAAAATATTCTGCACCAGCATTAATAGTTTCCCAGTTACATTTAAAACCACCAATAATTTCAGATGAGAGATCAACTATTGATATCGCTGAGTTTACTATGTCTTTACCAATCCCATCTCCAGGAACAGTTGCAATTTTAAAGTGATCCATTTTTATAAATAAAACCTTATTAAGTTATATTTGAGATTAATATTGTAAACACAGTTTTACAATATTTAACTTCTATGATTATGAGAGAAATGGTGATGTGGATGCACTAAGTTAATCTTGGGAGATATAGCTTGAGTTCATCCACATCAATTATTAATAATGATAATGGTTATCAAAGTCAAGTACATTTTCTTTTTAATTTATTTTTGAAATCAAAAAAAATAACATTATTGTTAATTTTGCATTTATTTGTTTGATATTTATTTAAAAATTCATTTCTTACGGGTATTGAAATTTTGGACCTGTTTAAACTTTCTACTAATTTATTAGACTGATTTATCATTTCTAGGTGATTATCTTTATTAGATATTTTAATAATTTTTTTTAAATCAACCTCTAATTTATTTTGTATAATTGAAATTAAACATAGTAGATCAACTTCTGTTCTTCCTAGAAGATTAGAACAGTGACATCTTACATCTATTGGAACACAGCAGTTATAACCAATTATTCTCATCATTTTATCAAAAGGTATAACAGCTTCTTGAATTAAAAGCTTATTAAAACATTTAATTATTTCAGGCCTTGGATCTTTAGCTCTCATTATGCTTATAATCCATTCTCTAATAGACCAAATTAAAAACTTTTCTGTCTCTTTTAAATTTGGAACAGTTATTATGTTTAATTCAGGTTGCATATTTATTCCTTATATTAATATTAATAATAATAATCATTATCAAAGTCAATAAAATATTATTTTGATATTAATATCTATTATCATTATTAAAAAAATTTAATTAAAACAATGACTTAAGCGAATAATGATGTTATATACTACTTTTGATAATTAATTTTGGAGTTTATAATGAAAGGTGATAAAGCTGTAATTGAGCAGCTCAACATAATTCTTAAAAATGAATTAACAGCTATCAATCAATATTTTCTACACGCTCGAATTCTAAAGGATTGGGGTTTTTTAGGTCTTGCTAAAAAAATATATGATGAGTCAATGGGCGAAATGAAGCACGCTGACTGGATTATTGAAAGGGTATTAACACTTGAAGGTCTTCCTAATTTGCAGGATTTAGGTAAATTAAAAATTGGTGAAAATGTTCCTGAAATGTTTAGTGCAGATTTGGGCTTAGAGATGACAAATCAATCATGTTTAAAAGTTGCTATTAACGTTTGTGAAGACAAGAATGATTATGTAACTAGAGATATCTTTCTTAAAATATTAGATGATACAGAAGAACACATAGATTGGATTGAATCTCAGCAACATGTTATTGAACATGCGGGTCTCAAAAATTTCTTACAAGAGCAAATCGCTGAATAATTTATTTTAAATTAGCTTCAATGTTTGTCTGAGACTGATTTATTTCTTGTTTAATATACTCTGAACAACTTCCACATTGTGGCTTAGCTCCGCAGCTTTTATAAACTAGTGAGGGCGTATTAGCTCCACTAGTTACTGCTGTGGTTATAGCCTTATCTGAAATTGCATTACATACACAAATTATCATTTAAACTTCCCCCCAAGCAAACTTATTAAACTAATTTTGAGAATGATTGTCAATACCATTTTCATTATAATTATCAAATACAGGATTAATGATTTCAAAAGTTTTTTGAGATAAATCAGAAAGTTCAAGACCTGGGTTAAAAACTAGTAATAACTTCATTGCTTCATGGTAGGCGGCGCAGGTCGAAAAACCAGAAGCAATTAATCTATGATAAAGTATCTTAACGTTATCCATTCCATGAGTTGGACGCTTGTTTGGGTTATTATTTGTAAAAGATTTTATTTGTATAATATTAGACATAGAAGAGTGTTTAATAATGATAATTATTATCATTATTATAAATATTTTTTTTACAGTCAATAAAAACTTGAATTTTATTTAAAACTGTCTTATGTAAACTAGAATAAGAGTCATTATCATTATGATAATGATTCGCATGACAACTTACACTTGGAGATTAAAATGATTAACACAAAGTTTAAGGGTGCAAGCTTAGCAAAGCTATCTTTTGTTGGTGCTGTATCTTTTTCTTTCATGTGCTCATCCATTACTTCTGTTAATGCTGGACATCATGGAAACGTTTATGGCCCTTATCCAATAACTGAAAAAAGTTATAAAGGCACAAAAAAGAATTCCGTATCATATGGCGGCCAAATGGCCAGACAATTATTACATAACAGTTTAAAAAAATTAGCATCAAAGGGTAGCCCAAGTGATCCAACGTTAGCTCCTGAAAAGAAGATGCTTGCTTATCTAAATACTAAAGATAAATCAAAATCTCTTCCAATATTGGATCCTAAAAATAGTTCTAAATTTCCAGTTAAACAAAAAATGATTGGTGAATTGTCTGGAGGAGCTAACCTATCAGGTAAGGCAGACAAAAGAATACAAACATCTTGGCCTGGAAATATGAGTGGCGTTGATGTTATTAAATTTATGATTAAAAAAGCGGGTAAAACAAAGGGTGGTGTTGATACTAGAAATGGTATGAATTATCCTCAACTTATTTCAAAATATACAATGGGAGCAGTTTTATATCATCAGGCTTGCGATAATTATCTTGATGAGAAAATGACAGCGAGCTCTAAACCTAATAACAAACCTTATAAAAAAGGAGCTTATTATACCGGTAAAGAACATAGTTGGGATGAGGCTTTTGGATATTGGGGAGCTGCTGCTCATACTATGAAGTTATCCGCTGCTCAAAGTTATGATGTTGCTAAAAAGAAAGACTTAAAAGCTGCAGACTACAATAAAGATGGCGTTGTTGATCTTCAAACTGAAATGACATATGCACATGCTTATTATGCTTCAAGCTATGATAAAACAGGTAAAACAAATTACCTTAAAACTGTAACAGGAGCTTTTATTGACGGAAGAAAGCTTATTACAGCAGCTGATGGAAATAAATTATCTGAAGCTGAACTAGATAAAATACAAGATTATGTTCAAATAATTTGTAGTAATTGGGAAGATGTAATAGCTGAGTCTGTCTTTAAATACGCTGGATCTGTTTACAAAGATTTAAGTAAATTAGAAAAAGCCCTAGCCTCTGGATCAGGAATGGATAAAGCAATGTCTAAATATTTGAAGCACTGGGGTGAATTAAAAGGATTTGCCATGGCTCTTCAAGCTGGTCCTGACAACAAAAGCGATACATATAACAGGATGAATCGCATGATGGGATTTGGTCCTTTAATGCCTAATTTATCACAAGTTGTAGGAATTGACTCTTCTGGAAATTATATAAAAGACCAGGGTTCTTCAATTGGATATTACAAGCTTCATATGCTTAAAATACAAAATCTTATGGCTGACAAATATGCTCTTAAGGCTAAAGTAAATGATGCTACAGGTGGTATGGCAGCACTACTTGAAGAAGTAGGCACCAAAAAATCTGCTGAAAACGATTAATATAAAATAAGAAGCTGACCAGTTATACAACTGGTCAGTAATTTAAAAATGGAAATATTTTATCAATACTTAGAAACTATAAGTGAAAACTTTTTTGATCCCAAAAAAAGAGTATTTTTGGGATATTTATTTTCTGCATTCTTAATTTCATTTATGTGGCTAACCTTTGTTAAAAAAGAAAAAATTAAACAATCATTCTACAAAATTTTTGACAAAAAAATTTTTATGTCAAAATCTGCAAAAGCAGACTACGTTTTATTTTTGTTAAATATAATAATTTTGATGTTTTTATCTCCATTATTAATTTCACAATTAGCAATTGCACATTTTGTCTTTGAATATCTTCATTCACAAACAATTTTAACACCATTGGGTGTTGATACAAATTATATGTGGATGATACCAATTTTTTTCACATTTTGTTATTTTGTACTTGATGATTTTACAAAGTACGTAACTCATGCACTAATGCATAAAGTACCATTATTATGGGAAATTCATAAAACTCATCATTCCGCAAGAACTCTTACACCGCTTACTATATTTAGAACTCACCCAATTGAAGGTGTTATTTTCGTAGTAAGAAGTGCTTTTACACAAGGTATAGTTATAGCGACATTTTACTATGTATATGGTGGTAATATTACTTTTGTAACTATATTAGGAGCAAACTTATTTTCATTTTGGTTTCATTTGTTTGGATCTAACTTAAGACACTCTCATATAAGGATAAATTATTGGAGTTGGTTAGAAAAAATTTTCATTTCTCCTGCTCAACATCAAATTCATCATTCAATAAAAAAAGAGCATCATAATAAAAATTTTGGAGTTGCATTTGCCTTCTGGGATTACATGTTTGGGTCTTTATATATCTCAAAAAGTGATGAAGACGTAAAATTTGGAATTTCTGAAACAGAACATAAATATGAAAATAATATTATATATTTATATTTAAGCCCCCTCATAGGTATTACTAAATTAATTGCAAATTACGTCTCCTTCAAAAATCTAAAAGTTAAAAAACAAAAATTTATATTTAATAAACAAACTAGGTAATAAAAAATATGAAAATCAGTATATTATTAGTGCTTGCAACAATATTTATTTCAAATGTAGTAAATGCAAAAAGTTTAAATATTTACTCTCATAGACAGCCTTATCTCCTTAAACCTTTTATAGATGCGTATACTAAGAAAACAGGGGTTCAAATGAACGTTGTATATTCATCAAAGGGGCTTGCCCAAAGGCTTGCAGCAGAAGGAGCTAATAGTCCAGCAGATTTAATTCTAACTGTAGATATTGCTCGATTGTATAGATACGAAGATTTAGATTTATTGGCTAAAATAGACTCTAAAATATTAATTGAAAAAATTCCTCCTTATCTCAGAAGTAAAAATAATACTTGGTTTGGACTGTCTAAGAGAACGAGGGCAATAGCAGTTTCAAAGGATAGAATGAATTCTGGAGATGTTCTAAGATATGAAGATTTAGCTGATCCAAAGCTTAAAGGTAAAATTTGTAGCAGGCCTGGAAGTCATGTTTATAATAGAGCTTTAATGGCGTCTATGATTGCAGCAAAAGGAGTTAGTGAAGCAGAAAAATGGGCAAAAGGACTAGTTTCAAATCTAGCCAAAAGACCTCAGGGAAATGACAGGTCCCAATTAAAATCAATATATTCTGGTGAATGTGACGTAGCTATTATTAATCATTATTATTATGGTAAATTGACATACTCTAAAAATTCTGATCATCGTAAATGGGCAGAAGCATCAATAATAATTTTTCCAAATCAAGGAGCTAGTGATAGGGGGGCTCATGTAAATATTTCTGGCGGAGGAGTTGTAAAGTTTTCAAAAAACAAGGAATTGGCAACTGATTTTTTAGAATTTTTAGTTACAGAACAAGCCCAAATTTTGTATGGGGATGTTAATTTTGAGTATCCAATTAACAATAAATCAAATTTACCAAAAAGATTAAAGGCTCTTGGCACTTTTAAAGAAGATAGTCTTTTGATTGAAGACATTGCAAAGCTTGCCCCGAAAGCTCAAGAAATCATTGATACAGTCTATTGGTAATTAATTTATAAAAAAATCTTTAAACCAAAATAACCAATTATTAACCAAAAGATACCTTTGATTAAAAAGAATAAAAAAACAACAAGACCAGTTTTTTTAAGGTCAATTTTATTAAACAAACGTTTATACAGTTTGACCGCCGTTTATCTGGATTTCCGTTCCGTTTACATATGAAAATGTTTCTGAACACATTGAGTGAATAACGCCTGCTACTTCTTCAGGAGTCCCAAAACGTTTCATGGGTATCTTTTCTGTAAGCATTTTTTTACTATCTGGCGTTACCATTGAAGTTTCAATTTCACCTGGGGCAATTGCATTAACTCTTATACCCTCATGTGCCAAATCTGAAGCCATTTCACGAGTTAAAGATTTTAAAGCTGCTTTAGAGGTAGCATATGCTGGCCCAGCAAATTGATGAACATTATCACTAGCAATTGACGTGACATTAATAATCACTCCTTTAGCTAACTTTAGGTTATTAATGATTGACTGAGAAATTATTATTGGGGCAAAAAAATTAACATTAAAAACTTGTCTCCAGAGGCTCAAGTCAGTATCTGCGAATCCCAATCTCTTATTATCAGAATTTTTAGGAGAAATTGCTGCGTTATTTATTAGAGCTTTTACAGGTCTGCCATCAAGAAATTTATTTAATTCTAATAATGTTTTGTCTAAAGAGATTTGATTTTCTAAATCTACTTGAAAATGCAATTGTTTATTATTAGACCAAGGGCATTGTGGTGCAACTTCTGAGCGTGAAAAGGTAATAACTGTCCAACCATCATCCCAGAACTTTTTTGATGTAGCATGACCTATACCACGACTTCCACCTGTAAGAATTATAATTTTGTCATTATTTTTCATTAATTAATTTCTGATATTGATAATCATTCTTAACATTAACACTAATAGTTAATTTTACAACAATTTTCTACTTTATTAAAAAATTATTTTTTAATCTTCTTTCCAAATAGTTCTAAACGGTGATCTACCAACTCATAACCCATATTTAGGGCCACTTGTCTTTTCATTTCTTCAAGTTCTTCATTTTGGAATTCAATAATTTCTCCACTTTCAACATCAATCAAATGTTCATGATGTTCACCTGCTTCCTCATACCTTGATCTACCGTCACCAATATCTAGTTTTTCGATTATACCAGCCTCTTCAAAAAGTTTTATAGTTCTATAAACTGTAGCAATGGATATGGATCTATCTTTTTCTACAGCTCGTCTGTACATCTCATCAACATCAGGATGATCTTCTGCGGCTTCAATTACTTCTAAAATAATTTTTCTAGGCAAAGTCATTCTTAAGCCAACTCTTAAACATTTTTCATAAAGTTCTGCCATTTTGACCCCCAAAATACATTATAATCATTATAAACTAGATCTAGTTAATTACTAAAAATACAAAAGTGCAAGTATAAAGTTATTATTGTTTTTTATAAGACAAATTTATAGTTTTATTTAATACAATTACGGGAATAATGCCAATTATAATTATTAAAAGTGCCGCTAAAGCACATTGCTCTAACATTTCTTCTTTAGCATATTGATAAACATAAGTTGCCAAAGTTTCAAAATTAAATGGCCTTAGCAAAAGAGTTACAGGCAATTCTTTAATAATATCTACAAAAATAATCAAAAAACCAGTTAAAATAGAAGGACGTATTAGAGGAAAAATAATTTTGAAAAGACTTGTTTCAAAAGTTACACCTTGTAGTCTCCCAGCTTCAAGTAAGTTTGGCGAAATTCTTTGAATGCCTGAATTTATATATCCAATTCCAATAGCATTAAATCTACAAATGTAAGTGTACAATAAAGCAGTAAATGTTCCTATTATAGTTAAGTTCCAATTTACATCAAATGTAATGAGAAATGTATTAATGCTATCTTGAATTAAAGATAAGAAAAATGTTGTACCTAAAGCAAGAATAACACCTGGAAAAGCATAACCACTTCCAGCTAATGTAGATAAAAAAGCAAATTTTTTACCACCGTGATATTTGACTGCAACCACAATAATAAATGAGAATAAAATAATCAGGAATGCTGCAAAAAATGAAATTGAAATAGAATTGATGGATATTTCTAAAAAAGTCGAAAAATCATCCTGGTTTAAACTCTGTAATGATAAATTTATTAGGATAAGTACCGGAATTATAAATCCAAATATTATTGGTATCAGACAAATGGATAATAAAATTATATTTTGCTTTAAATTAATTTCATCAAATTTATTTTCAAAAGAAGAGACCCTTGGATCATTAAATTTTTGATTTTTTCTAGCACTTAATTCAATCCCTAACAAAACAATAATAAATGTAAATGCTAGAATTGATAATTGCGAAGCAGCACTAAAATTGTTCATACCCAACCAGAGGTTAAATATTCCAAGTGTAATTGTTTCTACAGCTAAAAACTCAACAGTTCCAAAATCAGAAATGGTTTCCATTAAAACTAGGGATAAACCTGCAATTATAGCTGGTCTAGCCATGGGCAAAGCTACATATATAAAACCAGATTTACCGTGAATTTTGGCTACATCAAATAAGCTTTTGGGAGTTGATCGAAAAGCAACTTTAGTGATGAAATATATATATGGATACAAAGCAAATGATAAAATAAAAATAGCGCCAATCATTGATCGTATATCAGGAAAATAGTATTCTTTCGAAGATTGCCAATTAAATATGTCCCTTAACATTGTTTGAACAATTCCCCCATACTCAAGAAAATCTGTATAACTGTATGCAACAATATAAGCAGGTATTGCAGCTGGTAAAAGGAGCGCCCATTCTATATAATTAGACAAGAAAAATTTGTATTTCGTAACAATCCAAGCACATGAAATACCTATAACTAATGAAAAGCTTCCAACACCAAGCATCAAAAAAAAAGTATTAAAAAAATAGAGAAATAATTTTGTATTAAAAAGGTGTAACCACGTTTCAAAATTATTTTGAAATGAGTAGAGGATTAACATTGCAATAGGGGTTAATAGTAAAATTATCAGTATATAAGAAGTGTTTTTCCAAAAATTTAATAAATTTTTAAAATAAGAAAGAGATAAATCTAACTTCATAGTCTATACTTTTAAAATTAATAAATTATTGATTTAGCATAGTTTACATTTAAACTCTTCATAAATTTTCTCTTAAGGATCAAATATGTACAAAATTGCAGTGATTCCAGGTGATGGAATAGGGACTGAGGTAATCAATAGTGGGGTTGAAGTTTTACAAGCCCTTTCAAAGATTGTTCCTAATCTGCCAATAGAATTTAATCATTTTGATTGGGGTGCAGAATATTATAAAGAACATGGAATAATGATGCCTGATGAAGGGGTAGACGAACTTAAAGATTATAATGCAATTTATTTTGGATCAGCTGGAGTTCCAGACATTCCTGATCATATAACTTTATGGGGATTAAGATTAAAAATATGTCAAGGGCTTGATCAATATGCAAATTTAAGACCTGTAAAGTTGCTTCCTGGTATCTCATCTCCATTAAAAAATGTTGAAGAAAAAGATATTGATTGGAGTTTTATTAGAGAAAATTCTGAAGGGGAATATTCAGGAATTGGAGGAAGAAGTCATAAAGGCTATCCAAACGATACTGCAATGGATGTAACTCTTTTCACGAAGCAAGGAGTTGAGAGAATACAGAGGTTTGCATTTGAAATAGCACGTTCTAGGCCAAGAAAATTATTAACTTTAGTAACCAAGTCAAATGCACAAAGGCATGGCATGGTTATGTGGGACGAAATCTTTAAAGAAATCTCAGAAGATTATAGAGACGTTAATACCGATAAAATGCTAGTCGATGCAATGACTACTCGAATGGTTTTAGATCCTAAAAGTATAGATACAGTTGTTGCATCAAATTTACATGCAGATATTTTAACTGATTTAGCTGCGGCCTTGTCAGGTTCCATGGGAATTGCACCTACGGCAAATTTAGACCCTGATAAACGTCATCCATCAATGTTTGAACCAATCCATGGTTCTGCTTTTGATATAATGGGCAAAGGTATTGCTAATCCAATTGGATCATATTGGTCAGCTGTCATGATGTTAGAAAATTTAGGAGAGCTTCAAGCTGCTCAAAAGTTAATGTTTGCTATAGAAAAACTAACTGAAGACAAAAAAGTTTTACCAAAGGATCTAGGTGGTACTAGCACCACTAAACAAATAACAAAAGCAATGATAGACATTATTTCTGGTAAAAATAATTAATTAAAATTTTAAGGAAACAAAATGGATAAAAGTTATGTAAGTCACTTGGAGTGTTCAATTTCGGGTAAGCAATATGAAGCTAATAAAGTCCATGGTTTATCAGAAGCAGGAAGACCTTTACTTGTTAAATATGATTTACATGTATTAAAAAAAGAAGTTTCACGAGATGATATTTCTAACTCTAAAATAGATGGCCTTTGGAGATACTTTCCTCTTTTGCCAGTTGCAGATCCAAAAAATAGAATAACTCTTGGTGAGACTATTACTCCTTTAATTAAATTAGATAGATCCGTTAATTATAATAATAAGGATAAGGGATGTGTCCTTGTCAAAGATGAAGGAAGGCTGCCAACAGGTTCTTTTAAAGCAAGAGGGCTGTGTATGGCTGTTTCTATGGCAAAACAGTTCAAATTAGATCATTTAGCCATTCCAACCAACGGAAATGCAGGTGCCGCAATGGCTGCATATGCAACTCATGCAGGCATAAAGTCAACGGTGTTTTGTCCTGACGATACTCCTGACATAAACGTAAGAGAAATTCAATCACTTGGAGCTGAAACGTTTTTAGTTAATGGTTTAATTAATGATTGCGGAAAAATAGTTGGAGAAGGTAAAGACAAAGTAGGGTGGTTTGATGTTTCAACTTTAAAAGAGCCCTACAGGATAGAGGGTAAGAAAACAATGGGACTTGAATTAGCTGAACAGCTTGATTGGGAATTACCAGATATTATTTTTTATCCAACCGGTGGAGGAACTGGTTTAATTGGAATGTGGAAAGCTTTTTTAGAATTAAAAGAACTTGGTTGGATAAAAGGAAAATTACCAAGAATGGTAGCCGTTCAAGCAGATGGATGCGCACCTATAGTTAAGGCTTGGCAAAGTGGTGAAGAACATGCCCCATTATGGGAAAATGCCTCTACTAAAGCTGCAGGAATTAGAGTGCCAGTAGCAGTAGGGGACTTCCTTATTATAAGAGCTGTACGTGAAAGTAATGGATTTGCAATGTCTGTTTCAGATGAAGATATAATGGAGGCAAGAGACAGGGTAGCAGCTGTTGATGGATGCTTTTTATGTCCTGAAGGCGCTGCGACAATGACTGCCTACGAAAAGGCTATTACTTCTGAATTAATAACACGTGATGATAAAGTTATACTTTTTAACTGTGCTACAGGTTTAAAATACCCTTTGCCAGAGGTAATAAATACAATAGATAAAAATGAAACTATTAATTATAGTACTTTTCTTTAATTATCCTCTAGTTGTAATAGCAAGTACCTTAAAATGAGCGCCAAAAACTACTGGATCTAATTCTTTTTCAGCAAAATAAGCATTAAATTCATTTTTAATGTCTTCAAGCAATTTCTTTTTTCCTTTACTTCCTTCTAATTTAGAAAGATTTTGTTTACTTATCTCTTGATATACAATTTTTCTAAGATCGGGATCATAATCGGTTAAGTAGTTTGTTAACATTTCACCTTTATAGGATGAAAGAGCTAAATCAAAACTTATGAATGAGTTTGAACCAGGTATATTTGTCCAAAAACTTTTATTGGAATTATCTCCCATTCCGCCAATATCAACATAAGTTAATGTTGGAACAATAACTTTTCCATCAGGTCCAATTTCTTGAACTATAGGTTTCTCATCTGGTTCCATTCTACCAAGTTTAATGGCTTCTTCTTTTGCGACTTCATAAATATCAATTTTTTCTTCAACAACTTTTTCTTCTTTAATGACTTCACTACTAAAATAAAAAAACACAAAAGTTAAAAGTGAAGAAAAGAATGCAATTAAGTAAACATATAAGTTTTTAATATTCAAAATTTTATTTTTTAAAGATATTTTTGTATCTCCTTTTGATATTTTTTATTTACCAAGAGATTTATATACACTTAGTTCTAACCAGTGTTTTTCAGCTAAAGCATTGGCATCTCCAATTCTTAATGATAATCCTCTAATTATTGCTGCCAAAACTGGGTCAGCTTTGTTCATTTTCTCTTTAACTGTTTTTTCATCAATAACTCTTATTATTGAATTAGTAACAGCTACAGCTGTAACAGTTCTAGGAGATTCTATTATATGACCAACTTCTCCAAATATCTCTCCAGTATCAAGTATTCCTAATTCTAAGCCATGCTTGGATTCTATTCTAACTTTACCGCTATGAATTAAAAAGATATATTCAGCTGGATCATTATGAGAATAAATAGTTTCTCCGGCTTTAAAAGTTTTAGTTTCTTGATTGCTTTTTGTCATAAATCTTACCTTAATAGAAATATAAATTTATTTTTAATTTAAACAATTTGTAAAATACATCTTTTATGTTTAATAATACTATAAGAAATTATTTTAACAAATGAAAAGGAGGTGATCTGATGTCTAGTATTTTTTATGAAAATTGTTCTCGTAAGGTTTTAAATTTGTCAGAGCAGCCTTTGATAAAATTGTCCCTTTAAAAGGCATAATTTTCAATCAAATACGAAACAGGGTTTTTAAACCCTGTTTTTTTTTATATCATCACCAATAATTTGTTTGAAAACATTCGTTAAAATATAATTGTCCCTTTTACTTTTTCTATTTATTTTATTCATTAAGACTATATCACCTCGGTCATTAACAAAGGGTTTTTCAAAATTTTCAAAATCATTTAATATTAAATTAATTTTACTTATTAATTCATGATCATTATTTTCTATTGAATTATTCATTAAAAAAATATTCACTTCTATTACTTTTTTATTACCTATTATTACGGCAAAGTTAAACAAAATTTTAAAGATGACGTAATTTAAAATATGGATGAAATTTTTTATAATATTCCAGAACGTATTAGCGAAAATAAATTTGAAGAAAATCTATTTGTTAAAAATATTATCGTTAATAAAGATAAAGGTAAAGTTCCTACTTTATCTTATGTAGCAACTGAAAAATGGCTAGAACAATTAGGTAACAGACTAGAAACTAATTATTAGCCTTTTCAAAAGGAATAATATTTTTTGTACTTTCTTTTTGCAAATAAATTTTGTCAAGTTCACCATCTAAAACATATTGTTCAACAAAAGATCCAAATTGTTTAAAATCAGATTGTGCATTATTATTCGATTTGTTTTCCCAATTTTCTATTTTACCATTATAAAAATGTCTTACACTTGCTAAGTCTCTTAAGGGTGGTCCAATTACAACATCATGATTTTTAAGTCTCTCGGCCATTAAAGAAAAATCTTTTTGACCAAATGGTATTTTATTTGGGCATACCACTAGATGTGGGTGTGATTTTGCATATCTTGCTTTAACCTTATCCATACTTCTTATAAAATTTTCAGTAGGGTATAAATCTGCATTACTAAGCGTAGTTGGAATTAAAACGCAATAACCTTCGGCGACAAGGTTCCAAAGCCTTTGAGAGCTTCCAGCTGGTGTGTCAACAATTACAACATGACCTGGTCTAAATTCGTTTTGTTTAATAAATTGCTGTACAAGAGAAATGTTGGTATTTTCAAAAGCAGGTGTAATAGGTAAAAACTCCACATTAATTTCAGGATTACTGTTAGTTAAAAATTCAGTTGCAGTTCTTTGAAGATCTGTATCAATAACAGTAATATTTTGTGGTGGTATTTTTTCAGCTAAAGCTCTAGCAAGCATAATTGACAGAGTGCTCTTTCCAACACCACCTTTAACATTGGCGACGAAAATTGATTTAGCACCCTTGACCTTATTAGAAGCCATCTATACCTCCATGTTAAAATTTTTTTAAATTTTTGATTAAATTAATGGTTTTATCAAGCATTTCTTTTTCTTTAATCAATGAGTTGATTTTATCTTCAGTATTTATCTTTTTATTCAAAAATTCTTGCTCATAATTTTTGAGCTGATCTTTTAATTTATTTTTATCGTTTTCTAAAACTTCTAATTTACCAATAATGGAATTAACTTCATTAAGATAATAAAGAAAATTATTTTTGGATTTTTTATCTTTTAAGTTTATAGATTTTTTTTCAAGGCCTTCATTCTCTTCCAAACTATCCATAATGCGATCATTAGGATTAACCTTTTTCCAGTTACCGTCTCTTCTTAATATATTTATTTCATAATTATCCATTATTTTATTTTAATATAAAATATAGTTTTTTACTATAAATATATGATTTTATTGTAAAAATTAAGAATATGTACTATATATAGTATGTTTATCACATTACTTTAATAAAATGTTGTAGACGACAAATAATTTATTGATTTTCAGTTTTACACTTAAAAGACTTTTGACAAATGTGTGATGGTTGAAAAACTGTAACATCTTTACCTTTACCCTGTCTTCTATAAATACATTTATAACCATCTTTTTGGCCATCTTTCATATTAATTAGTGTTTGTTTAAGACGACAGTTTTCATATTTAATGTATTCTTTAGATAAAGTTTTAGATTGACCATAAATTTTCCCTTTAGAAAAAGTATATGATGAATAAAGACATAAACTAATTGTTAAAAATAAATAACTAATAAAACTATTTCTAAAATTTAACATCATAAAACTCCAATGAATTATTCGTCATTTCCTGGGAGATATGCCTGACCCTGTACAGCTTTTGCTCCAATTTCTTTAAAAAAAGACGCATTATTCTCTACGAAGGATTCAATTTTTTCTTTAATAATTTTTTCAGCTGAATCAGTATCATTAGCTTCTATTTCGACAAGACCGTCAATTAACCAATGCACTTTGTATTTCATTAATACCTCCATTAATTATTAATTTGTTTAAACAGCTTATTTGATAAAGATTGAGCTTCAAACAAATCTTTTTCATTTAATTCATTCAAAATTTCGTCTCTTTTAGCTTTAGCAGACTTAATACCCTTAGCTACAGCAATATTATACCATGTGTATGCATTAATCATGTCAGGAGGGTC
Source organism: uncultured SAR116 cluster alpha proteobacterium (assembly GCA_902533225.1). Classification (GTDB taxonomy): domain Bacteria; phylum Pseudomonadota; class Alphaproteobacteria; order Puniceispirillales; family Marisalimonadaceae; genus Marisalimonas. The sequence goes on from CACALC010000011.1 coordinate 21,174, forward strand.
TAAATAATTTTCATAGAGCTTTGCAATTTGTACAATAGCTCTTTTATCGTTATTTATAGCTCTTTTTTCTAAAAATATTTTAAGCTTATCTTTAATTTCATTAATTTGTTTTTCTGTGAGGTAATTACTTAATTTTTCAAGAATTTTTTCTGATTTTTTTAACCCACCTAATAATGCTGAAGATGCCCAAAAATAAGAATTTTGAAAGTCTTGGGGTGTTAAGTCTCCGGTAAGAAAAATTTTTGAAATTAGTAGTTGTGCGTTAATATTATTGTTTTCTGAAAGAGCCTGTAATTGTTGGATACCTTCATCAAACTTTTTCTCCTGTAAAAGTTTATAAACAATTTTCATATCTTTGCTTCTATCTTCTGCTCCATAAACCGAAGACCCTAAGACACAGAAACTTAATGATATAAAACTTGTTAAAATCTTTATAAAATTTAAATTACTTTTTAAAAGGTCAAACAATTCTATCTGCCTGCTAACATTACTAATTGTAACTGTACAACCCTAACTTTAAAATTAGATTTTTCTTTTTTTTCATAAACTATAATCTTAGGTCTATCGGAATTAGGTTTTTGAAACTCCAATATCATATCGTCTGGTAAAAAAACACCATTCTCATTTAAAACTTCCTTGGGGTTTGATTTAAAGCTATCCTTAAAAGATCTATCAATCCATATTCTAGCTAAAACTCTTCCTAATATATCAGGTAAATATTTTTTTACATCTTCTCTATTTTTTAAAATTAAATCTTTATCAACTAATTCAAGAGCTTGTTTCACCTCATTTTGATCAAATTTTATTGGGAGGTTGGATTTTTTATTATTAAATTTTACTAAATCTGTACTTTTAGAGGGTATGCTCATTTTAAAATATTCTCCAGATTTATAAAATAATAATCCTAAATAACATTACGAATAAATCTACCATATGTTTATAAAATTTAATTTAATATAAAGTCAATGGCATAAATTTTGCTCATAGCAACATATAGGAGAATTAATATGTTATCAATTTTAAAAAGTGCTTTAAATGCTAACACAAAAGAAATGGGGATAGTGTCTAACAATATAGCTAATGCAAATAGTACAGGATTTAAAAAAAGTAGTACAAATTTTGAACATATTTATTCGACTCATAATTCAACAGATCCTGACAAATTTTCTGGTCAAGGCGTAAATATTAGTGATCCACGTTTGCAAATGAGCCAAGGTGCTTTGCAGGTAACAGGTGGTGCTTTGGATTTAGCAGTAACTGGATTAGGTTTTTTTCCTGTGGTTCAAGGAAATGAAATTGATAAGCCATATTTTACCAGAGATGGTTCATTCAATATAAAAGCCAATGGTGAAGTGGTTACTAATGACGGATTAAGTGTTATGGGTTTTATGGGAGATAACAAAGGTGTTTTAAAAAATTTAGTTATTCCAACAACAAAAGAAAATACAGATCAAAGTATTTCTATAATTTCTAACATCAATGTAAGTCCAAAGGGGAAGATCACAGCTATATATGGACTTGATCAAGAGGTTGATATTGGAAATTTTGTTTTAGCTTCTTTTGTTAATGATCCGGGATTACAACCTGTCGGAAATAATCGCTTTCAAAATAATGCTAAATCAGGTTTACCTAAATTTGGTGTCCCTATGGATGGGGCTTTTGGAAAACTTGAAGCGGGCAACTTAGAAAGAGCAAATGTAGATATTACGTCTGAAATGGTAACAATGCTAAAAACACAACAAGCATTTTCAGGTGTTTCTAGACTTCTACAAACTGAAGTTGATATAACAAAAAGATTAATTGACGGTTAATTTCATAAATAATATATAAATTCTAATTTTTTATAAAATTGGGATGAAAAATTTATATTCAATTATATCTGAAGTAAGTTCTTGTTCTAAAAATAAAATTCCATTTTTATTAATATTTAATTTATCATTAATAACTAATTCTAATCTTGCTGGACGTTCATTTCTAACAGATAATTGAGTTTGTAATGAATTGAAAAAATCGTTTGTCACTTGTATAGAACCTGACATAATTGCTCTTTCAAATTTTATAGTTATTTTATTTTTAAAATTGCTATCTTCCTTAACAATCATCATATTACAAGTTCCTCTAGCTATGTTTAAAAGGCTACATGATAAATAGTAACATTGAATATGATGAAGGCTGTCGTAGTGCGCGTCTACAGTTTTAATAAGCATCTCTAATTTTTGCATTATAGATTTAATTTTCTTTTTGTAAATTTTCTCTTATTCTTTTTATAGCCGAAGTTTTAATTTGTGAAACTCTTCCTGTAGATACCTCCATTACTTCAGCAATTTCATAAATGTTTAATTCTTCAACAAAATACAACTGTATAATAAGTGCTTCTTTACCTTGAAGTGTTTTTAGAACTTCTTTCAAATTATTTCTTAGTTCTACGTCATTAATTTGCTCTTCTGGGTTTAATTCATTAGCAACAAACCAATTTGAATAATCATCATATGAATCGTCTAAACTTTTAATTATACTTGCCTCAAATGCATGAGACCATTCAAAATATTTATCTGTAGATATACCAAGTTCATTCGCTACTTCATTGTGAAATGGTTCACGGCCTAATTTATTTCGTAAATTATTTATTGCTTTTTCAGAGTTTTTCTTTATTGCAATTGTCGTTCTATCTAAATTAGAACTCTTTCTTAAATAGTCTAAAATTTCTCCTTTCACTCTAATACTTGCATAAGAAGCAAAGGAGGCATCTTTTTGAGGAACATAATTTTGAGCAGCGGAAATTAATCCAATCATTCCAATTTGAATTATATCTTCTATATCAACTATTGAGTTTACACGTCCATGAAGATGCCATGAAATCTTTTTAACCAAATTAGTATGGTCATTGATTAATTGATTAATATTTGGTTTTATTATTTTAGAATAACTATTCATTTAAATAACTTTCATAAAATTATTTTAATTTTCAAAAAATTTAATTGTTCCAGTTTTATTGGTTGCCAAAGTATTTAAGTTTGTCGACATGTTCAAAAAAGCTTCTACATCAGGACTTTTATTTGGATTTCCTGACATGATTGGTTTTCTGCTAATAATTGAGTTTTTAATTCTTTGAGAAGAAGAAACGCCTCCAATAAATTTTAAATTAACATCTAAAAACTTTTGAGTAATAGCTCTAAATTTATCAAAATTTAATTTAGCTTGTATTTGAGAATGAGCCATATTTACAATCACACCAAAATTTTCCATTTTATGATCTAAAAAAGCGGTTTTGATTAGTCCATAAGCATCAATAAAACTAGTGGGTTCAGCCGTAATAACTACAACAACTTTATCTGCAGATGCCATAAAAGTTAATGAAGAAGATTCAGCTCCAGCACCTACATCAATTATCATGGTTTCAGGTTTAATTTTAACACTGCCAAAATTTTGGATTATTTTATGCCTTTCTAAATCACTTAAATTCAAAAGATGATTAATTGCGCTTCCACCTGACACAAATCTTAGCTTATCGCTTGTACTCTTTATTACTTCATCTAACGATTTGCTCCCTAATACAAAATCTTCTAATGAGAATTTAGGATTTATTCCAAGTAGAATATGAGAATTTGCCATACCCAAGTCGGCATCAAGAAGAAGCGTATTCTTATTTTGTTTAGTTAGAGCCAAAGAAAGATTAACAGCTATGGTGGTTTTACCTACACCACCTTTTCCAGAAGCAATTGCAATTGTTGTAGTCATAATTAATCCTTATTGTATACTCATATCTTTCATATATTGTGCCAAAACTTCCCTTTTAGCAAAAGCTATTGAAGCAATGATTGATCTAGATCCAGATAGAATGCCAATTTTACAATGTAATTCTGCTAAAATTGATAGCTCTTCTGCATTTATATTTGCCTCATCCAACTTTGTTAGTCCAATCACAGGAAAAGTATCTTTATAAAATCTTATTATAGATTCAATCATATTTTTATTTGTGCTTGCAGGAAGTGCTATTAAATTAGAACATTTTTTATTTAAAGTAAGTTTTTCTAAATATTGTATGTAACCTGAAGTATTTATAATCTCTTGCGATACATCTATTATTAATTTCTTATTATCATGGTTGGTGTTAACTAAATTAATAATATCCTCTATAGAAGAAATAGAAGATACTTTTAAATTTAATAATCTTCCAAAATTTACAAGTTCAGAATAATTTGACGATTTTGGTGCAAAATTAATAATTGATAATTTATCCTTTTCATTTGCTACAAATTTATTATCTAAAATATGTGAAGCAATCTTTGAACATAAGGTTGTTTTTCCAGAACCACTTGGGCCATTAATAAAAATAATTTCCGAGTCTGTAATTTGGTCTTTGTAGGGAAGCACTAATTTTTTTGCTAAGTAATGATAAAACAATAATTCAGCATCAATATTTTCTTTATTAAGATTTTGTTCTTGAAATTCAGATATTATGTTCTTTGAAAATCCTTTTTTTAATAACTGAATAGTTAGAGATTTATTATTAGATCGGTATAATTCATCGATATCCGAAACAACCATATTTTTTAATAGTTTTTCTATTTTAGTAGTAAATTGAGAGAACGTTTTCACATCAACATATTTAGCATTCAAATCTTCAATATTTGTTTGAACTCCATTTTCTAAATGTTCGTTTTGGTTTAGTTCTTTTTCATTAAGTATGTTATTAACTTTCCTATTCTGAATCTTCTGTTCAAGATTGTGATTCGAAAATAAATGACTAAAATTTGTTTTTTGTTTGACGATTTTTTTTGCATTCGATGAAGCTATATCTTCAATGTTATTAGAGCCTAATATTTCTATTTTTCCATTAACTTTAGTAGTTTTCAAGATAACTGCGTCTTTACCTAGGACTTTAGATATTTCATCCATTGCAGATAGGCTGTCTTCTGCAATTACTTTGTGTTGAGTCATTTTTTTCTCCATATTCTAGCTAAAAGTTAATTTTTACTTTCTTCCTCAGAACCAATATTGGCTACTACTTCTATTTTTTTACTGTCAGGTAATTCTGTGAAAGACAATACATCCAATGATGGAATGTGTTGTCTAAGCATATGAGACAAATCTCTTCTAATTACTGGGGCTGTAATCATGACTGCTTTTCTATTTTCACTTTGCATTTTTTCCATAATATTATTTATTGCAGACACAATTTTCTGTATTAAATTGGCTTCAAGAATTAAACCATTTGCACCTGTTTGTTTTGCAACATTGACTATCATTTGCTCAAGATCTGCCGAAAATGTTATTACTGGAAGTGGACTGTTTAAGGGGGCAATTTGTTGAATTAATAATCCAGCTATTGAAGGTCTAATAGCCTCAGCTAATTCTATTGCAGTCATATTTTTAACATTTTGAGAAGCTAGAACTTCTAATATACGCTTCAGATCACTGACGGGCATTTTTTCAGCTAATAAGGTTTTAAGAATAGTTGTAAGAATATTCAACGGTACTAATTTTGGTACAGTTGAAGAGACTAATTGGGGTGAAGTTTGTGATAAATTATCTAATAATGTTTGAACATCGTCTTGACCTAGTAGTTCAGCAGCTTGTTTGGACAAAATTTGGTTTAGATGAGTAGCAATTACAGCTTCGGGTTCTACAACCATATAACCTAAATTTTCAGCTCTTGCTTGTTGATGAACCTCAATCCACGTCGCATCCATATTAAAACTTGGATCTTTAACATCGGTACCCTCAATTTTAGTTTGGGCATTATCTCCTGGAATAGCCAAAAGTAGTTGTGGAAAAATTTTATCTTCAGCAACGATTTCTTGCCCAATTCTTATTCTATAATGATTTGCTTCTAAAGATAAGTCGTCTCTTATTCTGACTTGAGGGATAATAAAACCTAATTCTTTTGAAATTTGTTTTCTTACTCCTGTAATTCGGGCAATTAAAGGACCATCATTTTCATCGTCTACAAGTTGAATTAGTCCATATCCTAATTGCATGGAAATAGCAGAATTATCAGCAATCTCAGATAAAGAAATATTGTTTTGATCTGTGTCATTATCTGATTTTTTTACATTAGCATCATTTTCAGAGATAATGTTTTCATTATCATTTAGAGCTTCATTATTTTTTCTTAAGATCCACCATACAAAAAAAGTTAAACTAGAACCTATTAGGAACAAAGTATTTGGCATTCCTGGTATTAATCCAAGAAGAAATAGCACACATGCGCTGGGTAACCACGCTTGCTTAACGCCTATCTGTGAACCAATTTGTTTTGAGAGATCTTGACTGGTTGAAACTCTAGTAACAATGATTGCTGTCGCAATAGCTAGTAAAAGAGACGGTATCTGAGCAACTAATCCGTCACCAACTGATAAAATAATATAGTTCTCTGCAGCCGTTGAAACTGGTAGGTCATGTTGCGCTATACCTATTATTAGGCCCCCGATTATATTAATTAGAAGTATTAAAATTCCAGCAATAGCGTCACCTTTTACAAACTTAGACGCACCATCCATTGATCCATAAAAGTCAGCTTCTTTAGCAATATCATCTCTCCTTTGTTTTGCTTCTTCACTAGTAAGAAGTCCAGCATTTAGGTCAGCGTCTATTGCCATTTGTTTTCCTGGCATCGCATCAAGTGTAAATCTAGCTGAAACTTCAGAAACTCTTCCAGCACCTTTTGTAATAACAACTAAATTTATGATTATAAGTATGGCAAATACAAAAATACCTACAACATAGTTACCCGCAATAACAAATTCTCCAAAAGCTTCTATAACTTTACCTGCTGCGTCAGGTCCAGTATGACCTGCACTTAACACAATTCTTGTCGAAGCAACATTTAAACCAAGTCTTAAAATGGTTGCAAATAGTAAAACAGTTGGAAAACTTGAAAAATCTAGTGGTCTAAAAGTATGTATAGACACCATTAATATCAGTAAGGACAACAATATGTTTGTAGTGAAAAACACATCCAGCAATATAGAGGGTAAGGGTATCACCATCATCACCATTAACATAAGTATAGCAATTGGCAAACCGAATGGTTTCAGTTTTTCTGGTGTAAAAATTTGAGTGCTTAATGTATTTGTCAAATTCATGACATCTCCTAAAAATCCATAAACCTTTAAATAAATCAATAAAAACAATATCTTAATTTATTTATTAGTTCTTAAAATATTTGATTATTAAAAAAGCAAGAATAATGCCAATCATTTCAGGTAATCATATAAAATAAATAAACTGACTAGCTTATTTTCTATTAATTAAAAATTTAAAGATTGGCATGTTATCTGCATTGAAATTTCAAATAATTATTTTTTAGGAGTTTTCCATGTCATTAATAAAACAAAAAAACATACTTGTAGGTTTTACAATCTGCTCATTATTTTTAAGCACTGGATGCCTTCAAAATTTAGCAAATTCTCACTTTTCAACAACTAACAGTTTAAGTGCAAAAAAAATTAACTCTGAAAGTGATGGCATTGTAGCATTAAAAGAAGTTTTTGACAGTTCCGTTGAAAAAATTCCTACTTTATCGGCTGTAGGGTATGCAGTTGTATCTAGTCAACCGGGAAGAACTGATGCGCAAAAACGATTGATGGCTATTAGGTCAGCAAGAATGGCTGCTATGAGAGAGTTAGCTGAACAAATACACGGTATACAAGTTGACTCTAATACTACTGTAATAGATTTGATGGTTCAAAATGATACTTTTAGGGCTGTAGTTAAAGGTATTATAAGAGGAGCAAAAACAGTACGAATAAATCCAACTGGTGTTGACACTTACGAGACTGTTTTAGAAATTGATAAAGATATGATGCTTATGATGTTAAGAAACGCAAGAAGAACATAGTATAAAAATGATAAATAGCATTGTTAATATTATTAAATTAATAAAATATATTTTATCTATAGGAATTTTAGTTTTATTAAGCAGCTCATTATTAGCTGATGATAATAAAAATTTCAGACAAGTTGAGACTACTGGAAGAGCAGTTTTAATTTCTGGAGATATAGAAACATCAAGAAAAAGAGCTTTGGAGGACGCATTATATATAGCTGCTTTGAAAGGCGGAGCGGATATAAATGGATTTTCTGCTATTACTTCCAATACAGTAATCAATGACCAATCAATTGTAAAAGCTACTAATAGAGTTTTAGATTTTAAAATATTGTCAGAAAAGCAAAGTAAAGAGTTTATCAGTATTAAAATAAGTGCTGTTGTTGGTGGAAAATTGTCAAAGAATAATTGTAAAAATAGACCAATAAATATTACTTTATTTAAAGGATCTTATAACATTGAGTCAAATGTACCATCAAAGTTAGCTAGATATACACCAATATGGTATGGTGGAATCTATGATGTGATTTCGAGACTGCCAAATGTAAAGGCAATAAATCATAAAAGCAAATCGCTAGAGGAAATAATCAAATCTACATTAAATCCTTCTTTCGATTATAATGCCCTTACAAATGGATTACCTATTATTCAAGCAGGTGATTACAGTCTTGTTCCTGAATTATTGTTAACAGAAAGTAATAAACAAAATAGTTTCTCAAATTATTTGTTAAGAGTATCCTTTAAGATTTTTAAAGGCTCTGGAATTAAATTAATAGCTACCAAAACATATGATTTACCAATTGAATATCAGTATAAAAGTAAATTTCAGTTTATTAATAATATATCTACTTCGGACATTCAATTAGTTGATCAAAATGTACATGACCATATGCTTCGTGCCGCAACTAAATTTTTGCAAGATCTAAATTGTCGTCCATTAGAGGGTAAATTAAAGGTAAACGAGGGAGATTTGATTGTTGATTTAGGAAGAAAACAAGGTCTTAAACAAAAACAGATTGGTTTGGTAAAAGGTATTAATATAAAAAATTCAATGCTTAGCAATAGTTCGGTTATAGTGCATACTAATAAGATATATGACAACTATAGCATTTTATTACCTTTAAATGACAATGTGAAATTAAGTAATTTAGACAATATGATTGTAGAATTTGTGGAGTAATTGAATGAAAAAACATCAAATTTTTTATTTTTATTTAGTCTTTATCCTTTTCTTTTCTAAAATATCCCTTTCAGAACCTTTTGTTGTATTAGAATACAGAGGTAACATAGAAAGAGGTAATTTAACCTCTGATAATTCATTTTTGAAAGATTTAGATCATAGCTCAAAACATATTGTATTAAAAAATGAAACATTAAGTGATATAATGCTGAATTATTATGGATCAAAATCATTTAATAATAATATTTTGAGTTTAGCTATTGTTCACTTTAATAAAAAAGCTTTTGTAAGAAACAACCCTAATTATTTATATTCAGGAAAAAGTTTATATCTTCCGAGTATTAACGAGATAAAAGATTTAATTATTAAAAAAAATAAAAACAAAGAAAACACTGAAAAAAACAATTCATCAATTACATCTCAGATATATTTTTTTGGGGGTTAATTAATGTTTAAAATAACTTCTAAATATTTTTTAAATGTTCTGACAATCACTTTACTGAGCAAACCAACAATAGCCTTAACAGGAAAAGATATTTCAGAAATAGTTTCAGATTGGCTTGTTTCAGAAGGGGTAAATGGAAAGCCTGTTTTTTCGAATTCTAGCGTATATAAGGACTGCAATAATAATCTTGAAATAAAAAAAATTTATAATAATTATAGAACAGTTAAGGTAAGTTGTTCAGATAAAAAGGGTTATCAGTTATTAATAAGGGTAAAAATTCCTAATACAAAAACCAAAGAAAAGACTTCGAAAGACTCAATAGTTAAACCAGAAAAATTATATAAAAATAAATTAGTAAAAATTAAAAAAAATCGAACGTATAAAGTTTTAAGATTAAAGCAATCACTAGAAAAAAATGCTATTATAGGTTTGGATGATATAGAATTAGTAGAAGTATCTAATTCTTCTCAAAAATCATTTTTCTCTAATAAAAAGGAATTAGTTGGAAGAAAAATCAAAAAAAATTTAAAAATGGGACAATTATTGCATCCTAGACATTTATATGAGAAATATGAAGTTAACAACGGAGATGTAATTTCAATTGTTTCAAATATAGGTAATGCCTCAGTTACCGTGTCTGGAGAAGCTCAAGGCTCTGGAAATTTAGGTGATTTGATAAAAGTAAAAAATTTAAGAAGCGGGAAAACAATTAAAGGTTATATTAAAAAAGATAAAATAATTAGGGTATTTCGCTAAAATAATTAAACCAGTTGTCGTTATAAATACTGTGGAGATAAATAAAATGGATAAAATAACAAATAACATCATAAATAATCTTCCTAAGAATGAGGTTAAAGATACTAAAAAGTCTTTGAGTGATTTGGTAAACTCATCGTCTAAAGTTGATAAAGCGATGTCTTCAAATGTTGTTGATATAAAAGATACTAAGAAATTGGTTTCTGAAATGGCTAAGTCAGCACCTATTGATGTAGATAAAGTTGCGAAGATTAAAGAAGCAATTTCATCCGGTAAGTATCCTCTTGATTTAGATAAATTATCTGATGCTCTTATGCAAGCATACAGAGAAATGAAGTCTTAAAATTCTTTGGTTATTATGATTGATAAACTAGACACAATTGACTTAAACTTAAATAAATTAGAAGAATTGAATAAAAACAAATTCTCTTCTCTTGATTTCAAAGAAGTTAATCAACAGTTAGAAACGGTCATAAGTCAATTAGTTTATACAATTAATATTGACCAAGAAAAAACTCTTAATCCCGAAGAACAGGTTTTTTTACAAAAAATATTGAATAAAATAGAAAAGCTTGAATTAAAAATTCTACCTAAAGCAAATCTCTTAAATTCTTTTTCAAAATCCATCATTTAAATATTTTAAATTACTTATAGTAATTTTGTATAAAATAATGAATAAATATACATTATGTTTGTAGAATATCTTTTATCCAATTTTGAGATTTTTATTTTCTTTTCTATTTGTTTATTGGTGATAGGATTTTTTCTACTATTTTTTTTTCAAAATTTAAAATTTGAAAATAATAAAAATGCAATAACTTCGTATGCTGATTCAATTAACAAAAATAATAAAGAAATAAAAGAATATCTTATTGTTGTTGGTAATTTGTTAGAACATCAGAAAAAAGAGCTTGTTAATTTGTCGGACAAAATTAGTTTTATTGAAAGAGAAATTAGTAGGTTAGGTAATATAAAAGGCTCCGAAGATATGTTAAGTATAGCTATTGATATGGCTAAAAATGGCAATAATAGAGAAGAAATAAAAAACAAAACAGGTCTAAGGGAAGATGAGATTGAGGCTATATATACTTATTATAAAAAATAATTTGCTTTAATCTTCATCTGTATTTTCTGAATCTTCAAGTAAAATTGCTTTACTTCCGTCTATCATTTGCTGGGCATCCTCTTTTGTGACATCTATTTGGATACCAGAAGGGAACCTAACACCATTAACTTCAGTTGTTTCTTTTATTTGAACTCTTACCCATTCAACAGGAACGTTTGTAGGTTTTTTAGAACGTTTGATAATCTTTTCAACAATATTGCCTTTGCTATTTGTTCCATTATTAGGACGATTATCATTAGCACTATTTTGATCAATAATTTCTTGTATTCTTTGGTTTAAAACTGAAACTCTTGCAGCTAAGCACGCAAGTTTAAATATTAACCCATCGTCACGATTGGATGCTTGTTTTATTTTAACCGCTATTTCATTAAGTGTTAATTCTTCAAACTCATCTAGAATTTCTTCTTTTTTATCAATAATTTTTTCTGAAAAATCCATAACATAATCCTACACCTTTAATTAATAACGACAATAAAAAAATTATTAAAGTTTTATTAACAAATAATTAAATTTTATCTTTAATTAAATTGGCACCTTATTTGCAAATATTGTTTTAAATATAGCAATTATTCGAGTTTTTAGTAATGGATACAATCAAAGATCAATTAACTTTTTATTCATCGGCCCTACAATTAAGAGGTAAGCGTAACAATATTTTAGCTTCCAATATTGCTAACGCAGCAACACCTAATTACAAGGCAAGAGATATAAGTTTTGAAGATGAAATTAAAAAACTTGACAAAAATGGGCCTATAATCACATCACATTCTAACCATATAGTACAAAATTCAGGTAAATCAGTTAACGAAGCTTCATATAGAGAGCCTCTAATAACATCATTAGATGGAAATACTGTTGAACTAGCTGTTGAGCAAATGCAATTTGCAGAAAATTCAATGAGATATTCTACTACAGTGAATTTTCTAAATGGAAAAATTAATAAAATTATGTCAGCAATTAGGGGCGAATAATGGATATTAAATCAGTTTATGATATAGCTGGTAGAGCAATGGCTGCCCAATTAGTAAGATTAAATACGGTAGCTTCAAACCTTGCTAATGCTGGATCTACTACCGGTGATCCAAAGACAACTTATAAGCCACTAAAACCAATCTTTGAAACTCAATATAGTGATTTAGTTAAGAAAAACGGTGTCGCAACAGTTGATGCTGTTGAAGTGAAAGAAATTGGAAGAGAGCCTATTAAATCTTATATGCCGGCCCACCCGGCGGCAGATGAGGATGGATACATATACAAAGCAGCCGTAAATGTTGACGAAGAAATGGTAGATATGATGGAGGCATCCAGGCAGTACCAAAATAACGTTGAAGTTATAACAACTTTAAGAGCTCTAACAATGCGAACACTAAATATAGGAAAGTAATAAATTATGTCTGAAATTAATTCATCAAATCAATCATTAACAAATATTTTAGATAAATTAGGCATTAATTCTGCTAAAGAAAAATTCTCGCCTAAAGAGACAAAAGATCAACTTGGACAAGAAGATTTTCTTAAATTGATGACTACTCAATTACAAAACCAAGACCCTTTTGCTCCAGTCGATAACGCTGATTTTATAGCACAGATGGCTCAGTTTTCTACAGTTACTGGTATTACTTCTATGGACGAAACTATGAAGTCTGTAAGCCAACAACTATCTGAAATGAGGATTGCTTCAACAACCCAATTAATGGGTCATTCTGTATTAGTTCCTGGTAAATATGCGAGACCAGATAAAGAAGGAATTATAAGCGGCATTGTAGACTTGCCTGATACGGCTTCAAACTTAAATATTATATTTGAAAATAGTGATGGTGAGGTTTTACATCAAGATACACTTGGTATGCAAAAGGCTGGTTTAGTTGGTTTCGAGTGGAAAGATTTACCTGAGGATATTAAAAATTCAAAGTCTCCAATAACAATTAGAGCATTTACAGGTAATACTGGTGATACTGGTGAACTTTCAACTCAGGTTTACGCAAGTGTTAATGGAACTTCAAAAACTGAAAACGGGGTAATGTTAGAAGTTGAAGATTATGGAACGATTGACCCCTCACAAGTCGTCAGATTTAAGAATTAAATAATTACAAAATACTAGGAGAAATTAGAGATGTCATTTTATACCGCTCTTACAGGACTAAACGGATCACAAGCTGATATATCAGCAACTTCAAATAACATCGCCAACGTTGCGACTACAGGTTATAAAAGAAGTAAAGCTGAATTTGGTGATATTTTTGCGACTTCTCCACTACAGAACAGTTCTTCTTCAATTGGTTCTGGAACTATTTTAAAAGGAATTAAACAGCAATTTACGCAAGGTAACGTTTCATCATCACTTAATGCTTTGGATATGGCTATTTCAGGACAAGGTTTTTTTGCTTTGAAGCCATCTTTAACAACTAACCAAACTGTTTATACCAGAAACGGTTCTTTTTCGGTAAATAATGATAGATTTGTTGTTGACTCTGCGGGTCAATTTGTTCTTGCGTTGCCAGTTTCTGATGACGGATCTGTTCAAGGTGGTGAAATTGTTGATGCTAAACCTCTTAAATTAGAATTGGAAGCAGGAGAGGCCAAAAAGACAGATAATTTAGAATTAGCTGTAAATTTACCAGCATCATCAACTGTTTTTGAGTCTGCCGCGGATTTTGATCCTAAAAATCCAGCTACATTTAATTCTTCTACTTCTGTTACAATTTTTGATAATTTAGGTAACCCGGTTATTGCGACAGCATTTTTTATAAAAACACAAGCTGCTTCAGGGGATCAAGCGACTCATAAATACCAAACAAAATTTATTGTTGACGGAAGAGAGGTTCAACCATCTCTTACTGAAGCTATTTCTCCAACTGGTCAAACCTTAGTTGTGGATCGTTTTGGTCAAATAATCCCAATTAATGAGAAGCCTCAGATTATTTCTGTTGCTCAAACTCAACCACTATTTTTTCTAGATGACTTGTCTAACAAGACAGTTTCAAAGGCTGCTACAGTTGAGTCAACAGTATTAGAGGACGCTGCATTTACTGCAACTGCGCCTTCTATAACAGTTGTAACTGATCCCCTACAATATTATACAACTTATGAGGCTAACCCAACGCTTAATAAAGCTACATATTGGGGTAAAGATTTCTTAACGGTTCGTGTGGATGATACAACAGGTAGTGCTAGTTTTAAGAGTATTGATATCAGACCAGGGACTTATACTGCAACCTCTCTTGCATCAGAGGTTCAAAGAGCTATAAATGCGGGTTTGTCAGATGATTCTAAATTAGCTATTGATCCTGTAACTGATGGCAGTTTTTCAATACAATTTAATCAGCTTGACAACAATGACGAAATCCAAACTTTGACAGCTATTAATGTTGATCTAATGAAAGATAGTTTTGTAACAGAGGAACTTTTTTCAACAACAAACGGAATTGAAAATGTTGCATCACCGAACTTTACAAGAGAAGAATTTTTAGCTCATGCTCAATTAAGGATAAATGACGCTCTAAACAGGGCTGCTGTTTCGTCTGATGGTAACACTAACAATTCATCCACATACGGAGTTAACTCCTCATTATTTAACAGAGTAACAGGGAAAGCGCTTACTGGAGCAATCAAAGAAACTGAAGTATTAAGTTTTAATTATAAACATCCCACTTCAGACTTAACGGATGAAAATAACATAACCAACGAAGAAAAATTTTTACTACATAGTTACTACAATGCCTCACCAACTTTAAAAGTTTTTGATAAGGCTTTGGATGTTACTGCAGTAAGTGGAAATACAATGGTTCAAGACGCCAGTGGAACTTTGAAAGTTTATATAAATGATGCGTCTAATACCATAAGCTCAACCAGTTTTCCAACTGAGGTATTTTTAGCTGGTGAATTTGATACGACCACCTCTACAGTAAATGATTTAAAGTATAACGGTGCAAAATTTTCTGTATCTAGTGCTGGTACAGATGCTGATGGTAACGAATTTTTAAATTTAAAATCAGATTCAACTACAGCAATAAACATAACAGACACTAAAATAAAAGTGTTACATACAGAATCTAAAGATATATCAGCTGATTTTGAAGGTGGTACCGATGTTTTCTCAGGTCAAACAGAACATTTTGGTAGTAATAGAATAGTTTTAAAAGAGTTAAATAAACATGCTTACTTAAACAAAGATGTAAAACAGCCAAATACGCTTTTAAATGGGGTCATTACATCAGCAACTGATCCAGCATCAGGAGCAAGTATAACAGTTGATACCACAGCTGGTTTTCCGACTTCAGGAACTCTGGTTGTAGGAACTGAGCAAATCACTTACACAGGCACAACTGCCACTACGTTTACAGGTATAACTAGAGGGGCAAATTCTTCAACTGCTGCTAGTGCACTAGACGATGCTACAGTCAAATTACTAAATTTCACAGATGGAATTATGAGTGGTTTCAAAGATATTCTAAGGAGCACCACACTATCGGCGGTACCTGCTACTGCTGGTAGAACTGCAGGAACTGCTGGTACTAACGTTATATATGAGAGAACTGCGGCTGGTACAACAGGCTCAAATCTTCTCACAGTTGACGGTGGAACAAAAGGCATTAGAGTAGGGGATAGAGTTGTAGGAGCGGGTATTACTGCTGGTACCAGAGTCACAGCTATAACTAGTGAAAACCAAGTAGAACTTAGTGCAAATCCTAATGAGGCATTAACAGCTGCTTCAACTACAGTAGCAGGCTCTAAGGTAGCTTTTTTAGCAAGTAATCACACCACAGGAACAGGTACTAATGGTCAGACAGGTTTAACTGTCACAGATGCTACAAACATTGCTGCGGGTGACTTAGTCTTTGGTACTAATATACCTGATGGTACAACAGTTGCTTCTATAAGTGGGAATTCAGTCGTGCTAAGTGCACAAATAGCTGGTACTGGTATTGTGGGTGGCGAAGTTAGTTTTGTTGATGCTGATGGATTAGGTGCCTCAGTTGAGAATAGCGCAGAAGTTGCAGTTGGAGCGACCATTATTGCCGTTGATGCAAATACTAATATTTCAGTTGGTGATATTATTGAAGTTGCTGGTGTAACAGTTGGTACGACAGTTACAGCTGTAAATGGTACTAATATCACAATAAGTGCTGCAGCAACAGCAACTATACCTGTTGATACACAAATTACGTTTTTACCACCTGACTCAGAAACATTAACGGTGGGAACGACTGCAGGATTTACTGAAGCCACAGCAGATATACCCGGTAAATTTAAATTAGGTGATGAAATAATTACTTATACTGGTAAAACAGCAACAACGCTAACTGGAATAACTAGAGGTGTTGACAACAGTGAAAGCAAATCATTAGCTGCAAACTCAACTATAAGTTTATTTGATAGTGTAGAGAGTCTTGGGTTATCAACAAGAAGTACTAATGTAGGTGCGCAATTGTCAACAACTGCAACGTCACTTACTGTTGATTCAACTGCTGATTTTGAAGATAACGGTTTTGTTAGGATAGGTAATGAACTCATATCTTATACTGGTAAAACAGCAACTAGTTTTACTGGCTTAACCAGAGGTGTTGGTGGAACAACAGCACTTCAGCATGAGTTAGATGCCGTCATCACTCAAGACGTGTTAAGCTCAGATGATTGGGTAGATGAGAACGATCCTGCATTAAGAATTGCATATGATTTTTCATCACAAAATTTTACTCTGCAAGGTATTCCATCTAAAATAGGTACTTCAACAGCCAGTAAAATGTTTTCATTTTCAGCATATGGACCTGGTGAAGGTAACAGTGCAAATGCAATTGGTTTAAAAACACAAACTAACAAAGCCTCATCAAACATTGGTGGTGGTGCATTGTTAAAAGCTGAATCAGTGTTGTTTACTGGTGATCAGATAGCTGCTGATACTCAACAGGCTTTTGGAGTTGAAGTGTCTTATAATAACCTTACAAGAAAATTTAGTATTGCTAGTGGTACAACTGGTGAAAATATCCCCGCCAATTCAGCTGTTGGTGTTGGAGACGGTGGACAAGCCTCATCTAATATTGAAATAGGAAGATTGGCAATAGTTGATGGTGTTGCTACTGCATCTAATGCCGGAACAGGAGGTACTAGTGCTCTCTTAGGAATTAACGCCACTAATGCAATAACAACTGTAACAGCAGATACTTCGGGTAAAGGTTTAAAGTCAGAAGCGGCAGTTTTAAATGGTAGAACATCAAATGAGGATTTATCAGAGGACTTTTTCTTATCTGATGCCGCTGAAGAGACGATTTTTGTTGTGAACGTAAACGATATCACAGCTGCTATTCAAGTTCCTGAAGGTGTTTATAATGGAACTTCTCTTGCAACTGCTCTTCAATCAAGAATTAATCAAATGGAAGATACTTCTGGTAACACAGTTAATGGTGTTACAGTAGTTTATAACACCACAAGTAATTCATTTACTTTTACTACTGGTACAACTGGATTAAATAGTAAAATATTCGTTTCAGCCAGTGCACGTATGGGTTTAGATAATCTTGAATTGGTAACCGGAACTACCCCTTCATTTGTTAACATGGCAAATACAATCGCTAAATCAGACACAGGTCAATCTTTGTACGTTAATGATGCTGGAACAACTACAACTCTAGCCCCAGACAATGCCTGGACCCCGACAACTGATGGTACGTTTGCTAAAGTTTTCATAAGACCTGGAGAATTGACTTTTGATACTCAAGGTAACTTAGTTAGTCCTATTCAAAAAGTTGGATATCAGGGTGACTTTGCAGCAGATGCAGCTGCTGGAACTAATGCTCTATCCATTGACCTAGACTTAAACTTTAATGGTTCAACACAGTTTGCGTCTGATTTTAATGTTAAAACGGTGACGCAAGATGGACAAACTGTAGGTAAGTTGGATGGTTTGGATGTAGCTGCAAACGGACTGGTTAGTGCTAACTATACAAACGGATTGAATATTGCACTTGGTCGACTTGTGATGGTTAATTTTAATAACCAAAATGGACTTAAGCAAGTTGGTAACGCAACGTACGTTGAAACTTCGGTTTCTGGTGTTGCTGCGGTTGGAGAGGCAGGAGCTGATGGATATGGAACGATACTCTCTGGTTCATTAGAAAGATCTAATGTTGATATTACTGAAGAACTTGTAAACTTAATTACAGCGCAGAGAAACTTTCAGGCAAACGCAAAAACAATTGAAACTAATACAAGCTTAACTCAAGCAATTATTCAAATTAGAACATAATTGATCAAGAAATAAGAGGAAAAGAATATGGATCGCAGTATTTACACAGCTCTGAATAGTATGAATATTTTAAGAGACAACCAATCAGTTACTGCACAAAACTTAGCCAATATAAGCGTGACAGGGTTTCAAAAAGATATTCAAATTAACTTTTCTTCTGTGTACTTGGATCGCGACAAAGGAATAGACCCAAGAGTTATGGCTCTTCAAGAACCTGGTGGATATGACAGTACTCCTGGCCCTATGCAACAAACAGGTGCACCTTTAGACTTAGCTGTTGATGGTAATGGATATTTTATTGTAAAACCGGCAAATGGAGAAGTGGCGATGTCTCGTAGGGGGGATTTTACAGTTTCTGCAGATGGGACTTTAAGAGATGGTACTGGAACTCAACCACTAAGTGTAGATCTTGAACCGATCTTAGTTCCACCACATAGAAAAATTTCTGTATCAGGTGATGGAATAATAGAAATCGAGCCTTTAAATGCGCCCCTTGGTCAAAAAATAAAGGTTGCACAACTTGCTACAACTTTTGGATCTGAAGTGCCCTTGGCAAAAACAATTGATGGATTTGTAAGACCAATAGATGGATCTATTCCTGCAGCAGACAATAGAACACTTCTCTTAAGTGGATTTTTAGAAGGCTCAAATGTTAAATCTGTAGACGAGCTTGTAGCTGGTATAGATCAATCAAGAGCTTACGAAATAAATGTCAAATTTGTTACTACAGCAAAAGAAATTGACGAAGCCACAGCATCTCTAATGAGAATGCCGAGTTAATAATCCTCCATAAATTGGCATATGTATTGCATTATACTTCTATATTAATAATAAGGAGTTTAATATGTCTAATGCGATGCACGTTGCTAAAACTGGTTTAAATGCTCAAAATAGTAGAATGCAGGTTATTGCTAATAACTTAGCTAACGTAAATACTACAGGTTTTAAGAGAGATAGAGCAAATTTTGAAACACTTTTATATCAAGTTATAAAAGCATCTGGTGCACAAACTTCTGGTGAAACAAAGACAAATTCAGCGTTTTCAGTGGGAACAGGTGTTCGTATTATTAATGCTGATAAACTATTTTCCCAAGGTAATATAGTTTCATCAGACAATGCTTTAGATGTATCAATAGATGGATCCGGTTTTTTTCAAGTTTTAATGCCAGATGGAAGAGTTGGTTATACTAGAAATGGTGCCTTTGGTAGGAATGCTGAAGGTCTTATAACAACGGCATCTGGATATGTAATTCAACCTGAAATTGCTATACCTGAGGGTGTTACTAATATAAATATTTCTGCTGACGGGATCGTCTCCGTTCAAAACCCAGGTGAGGTTGAGGCAGAAGAAGTTGGACAGTTTCAGTTGGCAGATTTTCCAAATTCCAGAGGTTTACAACCAATAGGACAGTCAATGTTGGTAGAGACACCTGCAAGTGGTGTTCCAGTTGTCGCCAATCCTTTTGAAAATGGTTTTGGTAGTTTAGTTCAAGGTGCTCTTGAGAGTTCTAATGTTAATGTAGTTCAAGAATTAGTTGATATGATTGAAACGCAAAGAGCTTATGAAGTTAACTCAAAAGCAATATCTGGTGTAGATGATATGCTTAGATTTATAAGTCAAAATCTATAATTAAGAGGTTATGATGAAAAAGTTAATTTTTGTTGTCTATATATTATTTATCAATGGTTGTTCAACTTATGTAGAAGAAGTAAATAATAAGCAATTTAAACCACTGACACCCTCATTCGAGGAATTTAATAGAGAAAATCCATCAAATGGCGCTATTTTTAGCACTAGTTCAGCGGGTCTATTTTCATCAGATAGAAGAGCTAAGAAAGTTGGTGATATCTTGTCAGTTACTTTAAGTGAAACTTTCTCTTCAAACAAAGCAGTCACAAATTCATCTGGAAAAACTGACACGATTGGAGCAGAGGTTGGACCAACTGGAATATTAAGAAATTTTGCCGGATTGGGAGGTAGTGCTTCCAAAACAAACTCTTTTTCTGGCTCCATGGCTACTAACCAATCAAATAGTCTGAGTGGAACACTATCTGCTACTGTTGTTAGAGTTTTTCCAAATGGTAATTTAGAAATCAAAGGACAAAAGAAATTGAGGATAACTGAAGGTACAGAATATATCAGATTAAGTGGGATAATTAGGCCTCAAGATATATCTACTACAAATTCCGTTTCGTCAGCAAAAATCGCTGAGGCTCAAATTGAATATGTTGGTGCAGGAATACTGGATAGCGCCACAAAACCCGGATGGGGAAGTAAAATATTTAGAGCAATTTCACCTTTTTAGGATATTTACAAATGAAAAATTTAAAAAAAATTATACTAATAAATTTCTTATTTTTATTTATTGCTAATGATGTAATAGCAGATAGATTAAAAGATATGGTTAGTTTTGCAGGAATTAGAACTAATCAATTAATGGGTTATGGAATTGTTGTTGGACTTGATGGTACTGGTGACTCCTCTTTAGGTGTTACTCTACAAAGTATGCAGTCAACTATTTCTCAATTTGGAATGAATATTGATACAGGCAGTTTAAGTGGAAAAAACTCTGCTGCTGTAATGATTACCGCTGACTTAGACCCTTTTGTTAAAATTGGCCAAAAAATTGGTGTAACGGTTTCTTCTATGGGTAAAGCAAAGAGCTTAAGAGGTGGAACTCTTTTGATGACACCACTAAAAGGCGCGGATGGAAAAACTTATGCAATTGCACAGGGTAATTTAGCAGTCGGTGGGTTCGGTGTCGAAGGTGCAGATGGTTCTTCAATGTCGGTTAATATTCCAACCGTTGGCACAATTTCGAACGGAGCTACAGTAGAAAGGATGGTTGAAGCACCATTTATAAATTCACATAATTTTGTAATGAACCTCCATCAAGGAGATTTTACAACTGCCAATCGTATTACAGAAGAAATTAATAAAGTATTTGGCCCAGACGTTGCTAAAGCTCTAGATCACACCTCTGTTTCAGTTAGAGCACCTAAAGATCCATCCCAAAAAGTTAGTTTCATGAGCTTACTTGAAAATATAGAGGTTGATCCTGCGGCACCAATTGCCAAAGTGGTTGTAAATGCAAGAACAGGAACAATTGTAATAGGAGGTGACGTAAGGGTTACACCGGCGGCTGTAAGCCATGGTAGTCTAACAGTAAAAGTAAATGAAGATACTAATACAACTCCTGGCCAAACATTATATGATGATGCAGGCAATGTAACCACTACCACTGCAGCTAACACTGAAAATGATACTGATATAGAGGCAGGTGCAGACACAGCCTCAGCTTTTGTTTTTGACGCAGGTACATCCTTGGCGGATGTGGTAGATGCAATCAACGCAATAGGTACTACAAGTGCCGATTTAGTGGCAATTTTAGAAGCTTTAAGAGCTGCTGGTGCTCTAAGAGCTCAAATGATTATTATTTAAAGGTAGAGTTAATGGATAATTCTATTTCAAAAACAGATCATATTAATTTTCTAGCAACAAAGGTTTCACAAGATCAAAATTCTTTGTCTTTAAAAGAAAAAAATAATCAAGATTTAAAAAATGTAGCAGAACAGTTTGAATCTATTTTTGTACATCAAATGTTAAAACAAGCAAGACAAAGTAGGCTTGCTGAAGGAGTTTTTAGTTCTGAAGCTCAAGATACATTTAATAATATGCTTGATGTAGAATATTCACAAATTTTATCTAAGAAAAATAATTTTGGTATAGCAGAAGCACTTATTAAACAATTTCAACCACATTTTCATTCAAAGAAAGAGAAGTAAATGGCTTCTTTATTTGAAATTGGAAAAACCGGTGTACAAGCTTATAGACAAGCTTTATCTGTTACCGGTCAAAATATTGCTAATATTAACACAGAAGGTTATAATAAAAGAAGTGCAGATATTGCAGAAGTCGCAGGTGTTACTGGTGGACCAACTAATGTGTCTGATAATGCTGGGCTAGGAGTAAGAGTTACAAGCGTTAAAAGATCATTTGACGCATACTTGTCTGATAAAACTAGATCATCACAATCCGATTATGCAATGTTAAATGACTTAGTTTCAAAGTTAAGTGACCTTGAAGATATGCTGTTACCTTCAGGTAGCGATTTAGGTGTTTTTATTGGAAGATTTTTTGACTCTCTTCAAGACGTTGCAAGTAATCCTGACAGCATTGCTGCTCGGACTGTTGCTTTAGAGGCAGGTAAGGCACTGGCTTCTTCATTTAACAGTTATGACACTCAACTTAAAAATTTTAAATCAAGTGCCATTAAACAAACTGATATTAAACTAACTGAGGTAAATTTGAACTTAGATCAATTATCTAAAGTTAATAGTTTAATTTCTACAAGCGGCAATAAAGATGCTTCTAATGATGTTTTAGATGCTAGAGATCAATTATTAAAAGAACTTTCTAAAACACTTAATTTCACCGTAAATTTTGACGAGACTGGAGCCGCTGAAATTAGATTAGGAGATTCAGGCAACGGAGTAAATATTTTACAAAGAAATAACGCCGCAACACTTACATTAGCTTCAGATGAAAATAATATCTCGATTACTGTCAATAAACAGGGAATAAAATCAACAGCTGCATTCTCTTCGGGAGTTTTATCTGCAATTTCACAATTTTATGGTTTGATTGGATCTGTTCAAAGTGAGATAAGTAATCTTGCTGAAAAATTTTCAAATGAAATAAATACTATTCAAACTGCAGGTATTGATCTACATGGAAATGTTGGAAAAGCAATGTTTTCAGTAAACTCAATGACTCCAAAAGCAAATTTTGATAATAAAAGTTCTCTCAGTTTCAATGTGGTTGAGGGTGATCCAAGCAACATCAAACAAGAAAAAATACATGTCAATTTTAATAAGACTAACAATGAGTGGAAAATAAGGGATTCAGTGGGTATTTCTTTCATAAGAGGAAATTCTCTTAATTTTAATGGTTATCAAATTGAAGTTATCGGAGAACCTAAAGATAATGACGGTTTTATAATATCTCCAAGTATGACTAAATCTGGTGCAATGCGATTTAATCTTAACAATGCTGAGGATTTTGCTGCTTCATCTAAAAATTTAATTTCCAAAAGTTCTGCTAATATAGGCGATGTTGAATTAAATTTGATTGGCACCACTCAACAACAAAATACAAACCACCCACCCCAAATCGAGGATGTTTTTACCTCAAGTACTAATCCTTTGGTAGCTACCTCTTTTTTACAAGATGGACCAATATCAACCATTCAACCTTCAATAAACTCAATTAATTTATCTTCAATAGGTAATCAATCTTCTGGAACTGTTACTATTTCAGACTCTGACATAAAGGGTTTTTCTTCATTTAAAATTACTCTTGCAAATGGAAATGAAGTAAATTTAAGTTCTGCCGCAACCGATCCTGGAGACGGAATAAAATCCGTAGAAGAGTTTGCAAACTTGTTAAATTCAGGTTTGATGTTGGATGGAAAAAGTCAACATGATTTTAGAAAATATGGATTATTTGCTACTGGTGCCAATGGATATCTTACAATAGCATCTTCAGATTCTGATATTTCAAACGCTTCAATATCTTCTAAAGGTAATTCTTTTTCAGCCTCAATTTCAAATATTTCTGCTTCAGCTGCATTACCTAGTAAGATTCAAATTTTTACACGAGATGGAAGACATGTTTCTGGTACAACTTTAGATGCTTCTGAGATAGCTTCTTTAATTAAAAAAGAGAATGGGTTTTTAGAGTCTGCTGAGTATAGAAATGATTATTTAAATAATAATTATAGAGGTATGAATTTATCAAGGAAAACTGCTAGTGGAGATTATGTAAGTAGTTTTGGTTCAAATTTAAGTTACAATGAACAAAGTACGGACATGGATGGCTTGCTTACAACTAAAACTGTGACCACTGGCTCATTAAGGCTTGATGGTGAAAAAACATATTCAAAAGAGTTAAATTCGCATATTTCAATTGCCTGTGAAAAAGATGAATCAAGTAGGACTTTTACAGTTACTGGATATGATTTAGATGGACTTTATCAAACTGAAACAATTACTGGTGGCAATATTACAACTGTAACAGGAAGCAAAATTTTCAGTAAGGTTAGAACTATTAGTATTGATGGTAATTCAGCTGGAAAAGTTTCAATCGGAACCGAAGCAGTTGGCTACTCTCTAAATGTTACTAACAGTGATAACATTGTTAAAACAATAAATGTACCCGTAGGAACAAACGCGTATTATTCTGCTAATAAACTCAAAACTGACTTAGCAGGAACTGGAGTAAATATTACTGCTAGTACTAAGGTTATGCTAGGACCTTTAAATGATGGCACAAGTGGAGCATTTACTTTTGATCTAAAAGGTAAGAATAGTAACGCTGTATCAATTAATGCGAGTGTTGTAGCAAGTGATATATCTGCTTTGGCTAAAAGAATTAATGAATATTCATCTCAAACAGGTTTGATAGCAAATGTCACAAGTGATTTTAAAAAAATTATAATTGATTCAAAAGATGGATATGACATAAACCTTAAAAACATTTCTGCTCCGTCTGACTTTTATCTTGAAACATTCGGTGGAAATTTCGATAAATTAAGTGAAAATAATTCGCAATTAAATTCAAAGTTATTTATAGATATAAGCAATACCAATAAAACATCGGCCAATATAAAGGGTGAATTGAAATTTGTCTCAAGTGAAACTTTTTCTACACAAATTAATACAGGAGTAGTTAACTCTGCAACTTTAGACGCACTTACCAATGGATACATTAATGTTGATAGAAATAAAACAGGTGAAAAAATTACAATTAAACCTGAGGTTTTTAATAATCTAGACAATAGTTTAGGAGCACCAGACGGTAAAAAAGCAGTAGTTGGTCTTTCCAAATATGGTTTAGGCATTAATCAAAAAGACTATAAATTATTTGTAAACGACGATGATAGCTTATACACCTCAAATAATCCTGGTGTAGCAGGAACAATATCTTTAAATGGAGCCTTGAAAGATGCAAATGACTTAAATGCAGTTGTAACAATTTATTGCTCAGCAACTGAAACTGGAAATAAATTTACAGTTACCGGTACCAACGCAAGTGGTACAGTTATATCGGAAGAAATTACCGGCGTTGCTTCATCTAATACTGCAATTGGGTCTACAAAGTTTACAACTATAACCTCAATAGTTTCGTCTGCTACTGCAAGTGGAAATATAAATATAGGAACAATAGGTAGAAATGATATCAATGACAATGACAGTTTAGTTGAATTAACAACATTTTCATCTGGTGCTTTAACAATGGATGGAGTTTTATCAACTTCAAATTATCTTGGTGCACAAATAGAAATAAAAAGTAGACAAGATAATACTGGCACAAGTTTTGTAATTAGCGGTACAGATTTGGACAATAAAGTCATAAGCGAGACTATATTAGGATCAAATGGAGGAGTTGTTACAACTACGAATATATTTAAGACAGTTACATCAATAAATAGTTCTGGAACAAGTGACGGTAGTATTAGAATTGGTACTAAGGCTGCTGATGGAAATTGGAATACTACTATAGATGCAAATGCTCTTAATGCAGACACTGAAAAAGAAATTTCTACAGCTATTTTATCAAGCTTGAGATTAGAAACTCCAACATCGCAGCTTAAAGGAGTAGTTCTAAACTCTCTGCCAAAAGATGGACAGTCTGTTGATTTAAATTTTGAAGGTCAAATTTTTAGACTGAAAATGACATCAGGTGAATTATTAGTTGAAGGACCTGAGGAAAATAGGATAAAGGCCCGATTTAATGGTACGTCAGAAAATATTACTAATTTAATAGCAACAGCTCAGTCTGGTACTGCCGCTACTGCTCTAACAATAAATGGGGTAAATTCAACTGCCGCTGATAGTAATGGTATTGTAGAGCTCATAAACCCAACAGGCGCAGGTGTGATTACGCGAGATGGAGCACTCAAAGATAGTACATCTCTAAATTCTAGAATAATAATTAAAAATCTCGACAATGATGATAATACTCCTTTTAAATATACTATTACTGGAACTGATCAAGACGATAACGTAATAACTGATGTAATTACAGGTGTGAATGGTAACAATGCAGTTAATACTGGAACTAAAGTTTTTAAAACAGTTACTGAGGTGAAAGTTGACGGTGACTCAGGCGAAATTGAAGTTGGAACTATACCTGCCTTTGTTTCATCCTTAGGAACAAGAGTATCTATAACATCTACAGCTAATGAAAGTGATAAAACTTTTACTATAGTTGGGACTGACACCGAGGGTTTAGATAAAACAGAAACTATTAGTGGTCCAACGCTAGGCAAAACAGTTTCAACGTTAGGTCTGTTTAAGACAATAACCTCTATTACCCCTAATATAAATACTAGTGGAAGCATACAAGTTGGGACTGCCCCAGGATACCAATTAATAGCAACAGCAGAGGGAACTGTTGAGGGTGACCAATTCAAATTAGTTTCTAATACAGCAAATACCGCAAACGCAGAGTCTTTTGGACTAAAAAAAGCTAAAGCGTCTCTTATAGGTAATTTTGTAATACAACCAACTGTATCTGATCCACCTATTTCTATTGAGGTAACAGAAAATAATGTTGCAACTAATTTTTCTATTAAATTCAATGATAGTAATGTGCCAGTTTTCTTTAATAGTGAGGGATCAGCGTTAAGTGGTTCTCCTCCATCCGGTATATCCTTATCGTGGAGTGAGTCCTCCGGCATAACAGATGATGATTCCTTATTTAATTCTAATATGTCTGCAGGTGTACCAATTATTACAGAAGGCATTCTTTCTACTACCGATGATGACGGAATAATGACCAGTAAATCAGCATCAGCAGGGGAGTTAATTTTAGATGGGGCGTTAAATAGCTCCAAGTTATTGAATGGAAAGATCACAGTTTTTTGTAATGGAAATGAAACAGGTAATTCCTTTGTGGTTAATGGATATGATACTTCAGGAGTTTACAGATCAGATACTATTACAGGGGTTAGTGGAGGAACAGCGTTAGGAAGTATTTCTTTTAGTGAAGTTTTATCTATTTCAGCATCTAACAATACAGCTAGCACTATAAAGGTTGGTATTCAGGCAACACATGTTGCTATAGACCCTCAAGCTGTTACTATTACACCTGCAGGTAATGATGTTGGAGAAAAATATACCGTAGTTGGGTTAGACCAGTTTGGGAACACACAAACTGAGGTAATAACAGCTCAAGCAGCAGGAGCAAAAGTTGTAGGTGAAAAAGTTTTTTCTCAGATAACGTCTATAACGCCTGCAAGTGCTTCTGCCTCAACCGTTAAAGTAGGAACTCAAAAAGTAGGAAGACTAACCCTTAGTAATACTATTGATGATGTCAGTTTTAAGATGGATGGAAGTCCTAACGCTAATCGACTTTATGGTATTAAAACACAAGATATTCGTGCAATTGTAGATAATGATGGATTAAAAATTACTTCTTTCTCTGGCGAACCTGTTAAGATTGACATACCTAATAACTCAATTCAGAACTCTGTGGCTGAAAAGGTAAGTATAACTGACCTGCCTCCAGAGGACTTAATCACTATAGTATTGGGAAAAGGTGCAAGAAAGATTAGTACAGAATTTGATAAAGTTCCTGAAAATAAAAGTATCAAGAGTGACCTAGATCCAGAATTAACAATTAAGGTTGATGCTAATAACAAAAATAAAGTAGAAATTTTTGACAAAAAATCTGGTCATTCGATCGCATCTAGAATTTTAGATATAAACAGAGTTTTTGAAGTAAATAACTCTAAATTTCAATTTTCAGAAGAACCTGTTTTGAGTAATAGTTTTGAATTTTCAACCAATTTGGACGGTAAAGGAGATAATAGAAATATTCTTAATATCTTAAGTTTACAGGGTGAGGATAAAACAGGAGAAAATAGAGGAAATTTTCAAGAAACTTTTAATATAACAGTTGCTAAAGTTGGATCCAATGTACAAGCAAGTAAACTTTCTCTTGATTCAGCTTCAAATATATTAGACGCTGCAGAAGCGAGTCAAAGTGAATTCGCTGGAGTTAATCTAGACGAAGAAGCTGCTCGTTTACTTGAGTTTCAACAAGCTTATCAAGCTTCGGCACGTATTTTGCAAACAGCTAAAGAATTGTTTCAATCCCTTATTGAGGTTGTATAAATTTTAATAGGTTAATAAATGCAAATAAGTTCAAAATTATTTAATCAACAACAACTTAAACAATTTTCGTCTACAACTGAAGAATTGCAAGATTTACAAAATAAGATTGCAACTGGAGAGAATATTTTACGTGCTTCAGATGACCCTGTTGGCTCAGTTGAACTGTCAGGGTTAAATGTGGTTAAAAAACAAATTGAACAATATGAAAGAAATGTAAATTCTGCCTCGGACAGATTAAATTTATTAGATAAAAACTTAGAAAATTTATCTAATATTATGATAAGGGCCCAAGAATTAATTATACAAGCCTCTAGTGATGTTCTTGGTGCCTCTGATAGAGATGCTATAGCTCTAGAAGTTGACGAAATGAAAGAAGAAATCTTAAGTTTAGCAAATGCTAAAGATAGCAATGGCAGTTACCTATTCAGTGGTTATAAAACAAGTACTATGCCTTTCGTAAAAGACTTAGCTGGTAAAATTAACTACAAAGGTGATAGGGGAATTTCGTCTCTGTCTATTTCAGAATCGCGAGTGATGGAGACAACTCTTGATGGTGGCTCATTGTTTGAAGCCGTTAAAGGATCTGATGGAAGTAATGTTTCAATTTTTCAAATGTTGGAAGATATAAGTTTTTCTATTAGAACAGCATCTGGCGGAGTTAACTCAGTTAAATCTACTGGTGTGGCAGAATTAACCTTTGAAAATAAAAATCCTGGGACTTGGACCTTTGATCTTACAGGAAACTTAGGAACTGCAACTGTTACAACAGAGATTACTGGAGAGGATCCATCAGAATTTGTAAAGCAAATTAATTTAAGTTCTACAGGTGTTACTGCCACCATTAATGATGATGGGAAGACAATAAAATTAACCGACTCAGTAAATGGTCCTATGGAAATAAAAAATTTGTCTGTCTACGGTATTGATTCAGCACAAAAAACTCCTGGCTCTTTTTTCAATGTTCAACCTACCGACGGATCTGGAAACAACATAGGTAGTATCCAAAAATTATATGATAATAACCAGTTACCATCTAAACAAATTGATAACATAGCCTCTGCTCAAGTTCATATTGCTAATAATAGAGGTGAAATTGGAGCAAGAAATAATTCACTTGATAGACAAATTGAACATTTAGCAGAAAGGAGATTGGCAGTGGAAAAAGACGTAAGTGAATTAAAAGATGCTGATCTCGCCGCCTTGGTAACAAATTTGCAAAGCATGTTAACTTCAATGCAGGCTAGTCAGCAGTCATTTGTTAAAATTT
This sequence comes from uncultured SAR116 cluster alpha proteobacterium, assembly GCA_902533225.1. GTDB lineage: Bacteria > Pseudomonadota > Alphaproteobacteria > Puniceispirillales > Marisalimonadaceae > Marisalimonas. The sequence goes on from CACALC010000011.1 coordinate 51,204, forward strand.
CACAATTAAATTTATTTGATTATTTAAGATAAACAATGATTAAAATAATTCAGTTTCTTGGTTAAATACTTCGCCAATCCATCCAATATCTTCAACGTCAGTTATTACCCACCCTGGAGTTGCTTTCGGTAAAGCATCGTTTCTAATGCTAAAAACTGTAGCTTTAAAAATTTTAAAGCATTTCTCCGACGCATAGTCTTTTGTTTTCTCTGGATCAAAAGCAGATGAAAACATTCCAGATAATTTTCGTTCACTTCCGCTCGCTTCAAAGTTTACTCTGTAATGTATATAATCGTTAATGTAAGTAACAGCTTCCTCACCTGCATTAATCTCAGATAAAAATTGAAGAATTTTTTCTGCCACATCCATTATTTCTTCAAATTTCACTTCATTATATTTTTCTGAAATAGCATTAGAATACTTTCTAGAAACAGAAGCTATAGAGTTGTTTGATGATAAAAATTCTTTGCTAGTCTGAGCTGCAAACACACCAAAAATCCATTCAGGACAATATTTTGACAATACTACACCTATAGAAATACAAATAATATATATTTTAATATACTTTTTAATTTGTAAATCAATAGTATTTTTATTTTATTTGTTTCCAACCGTCTAAAATTTCATCAATAGGTGGTATTGCATCATATACTAGTTTAGAGTCTCTTTTGGTGAAACCCTTCATAATGCCATCTTTACAGAATTCATAAATATTATACAGATTATCAGCAATTTCCTTACCTTCTTCAAAATTAAGACTAGATTGAAGAATATATATTGCTGTTAATGATTTAGAAAAACTATTTGACTTTATAGATGAAACAACAGGTTCGTGATCTATGGAATATGCTAATGTTTCCATATTTTTTTTTAAATCAACTAAAACTTCTTCTATAATTTTGTGAGGATTTAAACTGGATGTTTTAGCAGATATCTCATTATTAATGTACTGCTTCATAGACGCATTGTAATTCATCTTAATCCCCAAATAAAAAAGGTTAATTAAATATCTACAATTTAGTACGGAGTATTTGTTTTAATGTTTAGAATTTTATTAAAATTAATGTTTTTCTATTTGGTTTATTTCTTTTGAAATATCCAAATACGCCTTTAAAACGTCATTTTCAGAGATAATTCCAATCATTTTTTTTGTTTTTTTATTTACAATAGGAATACTTTCACCAACAAATTTTGATAATTTTTTTATTACGAATATTAAGCTTGAATTTGGATCAATTATCAGAGGATTTATTTCTTTGTAGTCAACTATATTTGCACTTTTTTTATTAACTAGATTTAAAAGACTAATTTTGCCGATATACGTGCTTTCTTTTGATACTATATATCCTTCAGTAGTTTTTTCCTTTGTTAATAATTTAATAGCCTTTTCAACAGAGGTGTTTGAACTCACTTTAGTAAACTTTTTATCAATATAATTTTCTATTAATACTTCGTTTAAGAGTATTTGTTCTCGACCTTTTGTAATGGCAACTCCCCTTGAAATAAGTTGTTTGTCAAAAAGACTATTGCCAAATGTTCTACTGGTAATGAATGAACATATTACTATTGGGAATGTAGCCGCAATTGCATATTCGTATGATCCTGTGAGTTCTAAAACTAATATTATTGCAGTTATTGGGGCTCCAATCACAGAGCTTGAAACGGCAGCCATACCAGAAACGGCAAGGACTGATAGTAAGTCCGGATTAATTGATGTAATAGGCAATTGAAATATTATAGCTCCTAAAACACCTCCTAAAAACAGAGCTGGTGAAAAAGTACCTCCAAAAAATCCAAAACCAATACAAATACTAGTTAAAATTAATTTACCTATTAAAAGTATGATAAGGTAACCAAACATCTGTTTATTAGTTATTACTGACATTAAGGTCTCTGTTCCTAACCCTAATATTTCACTGAAAATCATTCCGCATAAACCGCAGGCAAAGCCTGCTATTATAGGTGCTTGCCAGTTTCTAAGGTTCATTTTTGGTGGTAGAGATCCCAGAAAAATGATTAATTTCATGAAAATTATAGCCACTAGTGCTGAAAGGGGCCCTAACAAAGCTAAACTTGCTAAAATGTCACTCATTTCAAATTTAATTGCATTCAATAATAGTGGTGGGCTCACAATACCAATCTCAGTAGCAGAAAAATTAGCTGCCATAGATGAAATAGCTAGTGCGGCAACTGCTTTCATAGAAAAATGTCTTAAAACAGTTTCATGAGCAAATATAATTCCAGCTAATGGAGCGCCAAATCCTGCTGAAATTGCAGCAGCTACACCACTACCTATTATTATATCATGTGGTATTTTAGGTATAAATTTTTGACGTCTTATAAATGATGATACAGTTGCTCCAAAATGAACAAGAGGACCATAGATACCAACAGAGGCACCACCACTTATTGATATAAATGAAGCAAGTGTAGAGCCAAAACCTCCTCTTAGATCCAAAATTCCAGCTCTGTGATGTGCTGCATAAATTGTATCGGCGGGACCAAACCATCTAGGTAGTTTAAGTTGGTACATTAGTAATCCAACCACAACAGAAGATGGTATACATACCAAAAAAGGTATTATATTTAATGATAAATCACCAACATTTATGGTTAAACTAAAATTTTCATTATTAAACATAAATTCATATATATTTTTTGCACTTATGATAAATAATTGCGCAACAAATGAGACAATAATACCTACAACTGCTGCTATTATTAATAATGCAACGCCATCTTTAAATATTTTTATATTTTCTTTATTAAAAATACTTATCTCCCTAATTAGAGTTTAAAATAAAAAAATTTATTTTAATCAAAAGAGATATTAAATTTAATTAGTCTTGCATAATAATAATTTATTTTCCACTTGAAAAATGAAATACGACACAGAATTTAGTGTTGAAAATTCATTTAAAATAAGAAGATCCAATTCAGTTACTTACCAAATGGTAAATATTGAAATGAAAATATAATTTCGATCACCTTATTTAAATAAAAGGTAGGACAATTTTGTTTTTTAATTTCTTTACTTATTTATTTTTACTGCAACTTGTTTTGTAAAAAGTGAAACGCTGATCACATCATATGAAAAGTCATTGACTGAACAAAATTCGTTGAGTGCTTTAAATTCATGGTTTTGCCAATTTGGATTTATTATGAGTTCATCAAAAATTATTATAGTTTTATTATCTATTACTGGTTTTGAGTAATTTAAAGCACAAATTGTGGAAGAGTATAGATCACAGTCAATATTTATTAATGATGACTTAGATCTTTTTGTTTTGAAGAATTCAGGTAGAGTATCCTCAAATTTTCCAATAATAAAATTACCACCTTCTATATTTGGAACCTGCCCATCACTAGAATATGTACCGATATTTTCTATAGTATTCCCAAGATCCCAAATTTCTGGTAATCCAGTAAAAGTATCAAATCCATATCCTTTTTTATAAAATTTTTTAAGATATTTAAAAGAAGCACCCCTCCATACTCCAAATTCATAAAATGGTCTTGAGAGTATAGTTTCTTTTATAACAGCATCAAAAAATTGCCATTTATTAAAATATAATTTTGGAAGTTTAGGTAAATTTAATATCCATGACAATGATTGAACAAATTCATGTTTTCTATACTTTGATTTAATTAACTTTTCATAGAAACTGTGGTTACCTATATATATCTGAAGCGCTGCATTCATAAATATAGCTTTTAAATAACCATCATCTACATCCAAACATTTATCAATCATAATTTGAGCTTCGGTTACATTGGATGTTAAACTTGAGAGATTATAATAAATTCTTGCGTTATCAGCATCAATATTTATAGCATGATTAAAAATAGATTTTGCTGCTTCTAATTTTCCGAGATCCATCAATGTAACTCCTAAATTATTAAAAGCTTCAATGAATTTAGGTTTAATTTCTATTGATTTTCTGTAATTTAATGCGGCTTCTTCAAATTTTCCGCTACGTTTAAGTACATCTGCTAAATTATAATAAGATTCTGGAACAGTTGGATTTGTTTTTAGGGCTTTTCTAAATACAAATTCAGCTTCATCCAATCTTCCAATTTCTAAGAGTGCATTTCCAAGGTTAGTAATTGTATCTAAGTTATTAGGATTATATTTTATGGATTCATTGAAACTAATTACGGCTTCTTCATAATTATTAAGTTCTTTATGAATAATACCTATATTGTAATGTCCTTCTGCAAAATCAGGTTTCACTGTTATAGCTTCCTTATGCCTTATCAATGCATTTTTTAGTTGTTTTTTTTTCCTAAGTAAAATACCTAAGTTATTTAAAGCTTGATGATGCTTTCCATCAATCTGGATAGAATTTTTATAGTTTTCTTCTGCCTCTTTGAATTTATCTAATTTTTGATAAACAATACCTAGATTATAATAAACTTGTGATGATTTTGAGTTGAAATGTATAGATTTTTTTAGACTCTCTAAAGCCTCCTC
>CACALC010000012.1:0-54173 GCA_902533225.1 uncultured SAR116 cluster alpha proteobacterium
GAACCATTTACTAAAGTTTCAAAAGTAACTTTATTACAAATATTTTCATTTTTGGTTTTGTTATTGTTTAAAGTAGAACTTTGAACAGTTTGATAATTTGTTTCTTTAAATAATTTACATTTTTTTGAATAGTTAATATCTGTTTTTATTCCAACACAACAACTCAGCCTTCTTTTTTTTGCCTCTTTTAGATATGGAGTCCAATCAATGCCATTAAAACTATTTGCCTTCCATTCTCGCCTTTCTAGACCATTTGCAGTTGCTTTATTACAAATATCATAATCTGAAACTGATGATAAGTTCAGTCTTGAACTATCTTTATTTTCAATGCTTTTTTTACTTACAATCATATTAAAATTTTTTTCTAAAGAATTTTGTGCTCCCACTAGTCTAAAGGATAATTTTTTCCCTTTACTATCAATACCTTTCCCAAAAGCATCTACTGCATTGTTGGTAGGATAGTATACACCTTTAGCACTGTAACCAGATGAACATATGAATTTAAAGGTAGATGCTTGATTAACTATCATCTTACCAATACATATTTCATCATTGAAAATTAGTTTAAATTTAGCTGTTTTCGGGTTTAAATGATAATATTCATTATAAGCTATGATGGTTTGAAATTTCTCTTTTTCTTCAACTTTAATTATAATTTTAGAAAAATTTTTATATACATCGGCACTCTGGCTGCTACTAAACGTTGAGAAAACAAACATAAATGTAAATATTAGATATTTGATTAAAAGCATAAAATTATTTCATTATTTCAACACAATTATCAAATTTTTTAGTATTCTCCGTAAAACCAATTTCTTTGCACTCTTTTTGAGCTTTTAAAATGTTTGAAGATGTTTCTTGATTATTATTTAATTTTTTACTTTCTGTTGCAATAGTTTTAGTCCAAGGTTTTGGGCTAACATTTACATATTTATGATTTATATATATGTGGTCCGTATACTCCTTTCTTTTTGATATATTAATTTCTTCCCCATTAGTATTACAAATCATGCCATAAATATTATATCTCCTTCCTATTGATGAACTAATCGAACTACCATCCCAAAAACCAAAGCACTGAATATTAGGATATTTGGAACTGTTAATTTCTACATCAAAATTATCGGGTTTTCTTGACCAAAAATTAGAAGACAAAACAGGATTTGAACTAGATTTTTTAAATTTTACATTATCTTTAATAAAATTAAACTGATTAAGTTTTTTTTGAATTTTACCACTATTATACCAAAAATATCCAGGTTGAGCTAATTGAAGTCTGCCATAAAATATTAATTTATTAGTTTTTAAGTAAAAAGTTTGCTGATATTGATAGTTAGTGGACCAAGAAGTACAACTAGGATTAGTTTCTAATAATTCTGGGTGATTAGTTTTGATAGAGCATTCTATATTGTCTTCTCTTTTCCAATTAGTTGAATGAGCAAAGCTATTAATAAATACAAAAACAACTAAAGTAATAAAAAATATTTTAATATTCAAATGAGCAATCATTATTATACCTTAATAAATTAAATTATTATAACTACCTTAGCAAGTCAGTTTCTATTTGTGAAGTATTAGGATGTTTATTAAAAAATGTTCCCGTAATGGAAAGAGCCTAAACATTCCTTGTATTATAATATTGATTATGTCTTTCCATTCTTCTTTTATATCCATTAGTTGGACTACCTTTAGTTAATTGAAAGAACATATCTATGAAATAATCATAATCTAATGACCTTGAACTATAGAGGTCTTGCTTAGTCATATTCTTATTATATTTTACTTTAACTTTATTAACCTTCATTACTCTCTCAAATGCTTCTTTCATCAAATCATGCAGTCTATTCTCTTCTCCTAATTGTACAACAAAGCTATCATGTACTGTTAAGATAGCTGTATCTCTTTTTATGAAATCATCAAGAATATACTCTACTATCATACTGTCATAGTTCATCAGTTTAATGCCTTCACCACTACATATTTTGTGAGCAATTGGATGATGTTCTTTTTTAATATCAGTTAAGATTTTAGATAGTCTTTCATTAGTGAACTCATAACGCATAGTTTCATAATCATGTTCATTCCTGAAAGCCTTGAATAAACTATCTTCATCATTAGCGTTGATAGCTAATAACAGAAGTAACTTTATTATCTTTCTTGAATGTTCAGGGTTATTAACAAAACATATATTTATATCATATGGGTCTTTGGTAAATTTACTCCAGTAATCAATTCCCATTAAGGCATAGAGCATAATCACGTGAATAGCTGAGTAATCTATTTCAACAGTAGCAATGTTATTTATACGTATATCTTTACGTATCTTACCATCTATTCGTTGCCACCATCCACCATAGAAACGACCACCTTCATCAAAGCTACTATTGTTGAATACTCTTCTTAAAAACTTATCATGATGGGATATGTTTACGTACTTAGGCTCATCACTTCGTCTTCTTCTTTTAGGTTTGATAAGTATTCTTGGAGCATCATATCTTTGGATATCAATAAAGCTCTTTTCAAGTAGTTTGTTATATTTAGTTAGTTGAAGTCTCATGCGCTTTACATTCGTATTATCATCACACTTATCAATTTCGTTTTTATCACTATCTCTTAGGATAATGGTTTCTTTGCCTTCATGATGACCAACAGCAAACTCAAAGAAGGCAGCATCTTGAAACTTCTTAATCAATTTATCTGATGCACTTATTCATGATACATAACTAAACCTTTGAGAAAAATGTTCTCCTTTTATGAAATTAATAAGCTCTAATTCTTTAAGCTCATTTACAATATCTATTGTTGTGCGTTTGATGTTAAGAGCATTGTACCTGCTTTTACCTGCCTTGTAGGCTTTAGGTGACATTGCAACACCAATAGTTAATGTGGGGTCATCTCTCCATGCAACATACAAATCTAGAAGAACAACTTTAAGGTGTTTCTTTCTTATATCTGTTTTCTGTTTGAAGTAAGTATTGAAAATATCATCTACAAACGTATTAACTTCTGGATGCTCTGACCATCTATGTACATCTAAAGGTCGTGAATGTTCATAATCTTCTTTCTTCATATATTTTACATTAAAGAAAAACTTATTATTATAGAAGCATGATGTGTTTTAGAAAAATAGTGTTAGTTATTTTGGCTTTACTCTTGAGTTTAAGTGAAAGTTATGCTGCCAAAATCATAAACTGCAAAAACTGTAGAATAATTTCAAAAATATCTGATGCATATTTCTGTTTTCAAACTACTAAAGTTAATACTATGACAGGTATTATTGAATGGAAAGAAGGTGCATCTCTGGATGAAAAATTTGATAACGATAGTTCGTGGTATTATCGTTATTCCTCAGGAAGTGGTAATGAGAGATATTCAAAAAAAGAGATTGTTGATGAGTCTTATGTAAGAAAAATAGATTGTAATGTAGGTAAAAAAAACCATGTAATAATATCTTCTTTAGGAAAAAAAACCCTTTGAAAGATGAAACTGACGAGAATGTATGTTTATCTGCTACATCTAATCTTTTCAACTTCTCTAAAAATAAAAAATGGAATTCATTCTCATACGACCATTATGTACGTGAAGCATTTTTTCGTGGGTTGGATTGTGGTGTAAGGTATAAAAGTGCTAGTGTTTATAAGGATTCAATCATTTGTAGCAAAGCTACTTTTCCAAATAAAAATTCATGGAATATTAAAAATTTACCATTTGTTACAGAAGCTAAAAAACGTGGTCTAGACTGTGGTATTGTAGTTAGCAAAAAAACTGTCATAGCCTCTAATCAAAACAAAAAACCTGCCAACAGACCATTAGCAACTGTCTCAGATTCTACTGTCTGCTTCAACGCAACAATAACATCCGGTAACACAAAAATATGGAATACCCAAAATGATAATTTTGTAGGTGAAGCTAAATATAGAAATTTAACTTGTGGTGTAAAAGTAATTGGGCAATTTGCAAAAGTTATGAAAATGGATGATGAGAGTATTTGTAGTTTTGCTATCACAAATAATGGCAGTTATGAAAAACGTTCATCTTATTTACCTTTTGTAAACGAAGCCAAACGTCGTGGTTTAGATTGTGGTGTTGCAGATACTAAAACTGATGTCGTAAAATCTAAAATAAAGAAACATGATTTTGACTTAAATAAAAACTTAATTCATTTTCATAATTTTGACAAAAAAAAAGAAGTGTTAATTGATACTAATTCAAACGTCTTTTATTATCATAATTCTACAACTCACCACTTTGAAACTCATTTTAACTATATTGACTTGTTAAATAACAATGATGTTGGTAGATATTCTATTAATTTTTCAGATAAAATAAAACTTCGTCCTATTCCTTGGCAAAAACCAGTTAAACTTGAGTCAGTATTCTCTTCTACTGGAAAAAAATATATTAAGGTCTTAGTTAAAAATTTTGAAAATTTAAAGTCCCAAATAATGATAAACAATTATCATCAATTACATGTTCATATATCTTATCAAAATCAAACTAACCCTTCAAAATGGGCTGGTTGGAGAGTTAATACTACTCATAGTGATGAAAGATTTGATGAATATACCAGATTAAGTTTAGCTTTTAAAAATACTGAGAAAGTTATAGCCTCTAAACCTTTAATAAAACCTAATTCAGTTAAGAAAGCCGCTGAAAATTCAGAATTTGAACTATTTAAAAAAGACTTTAATTCAAATAATAATTTATCAACACTGTCAGCCTATAAAATATGTAGATATTCTGTATGTCAAAGGGTAATAAATGGAAAAATTAAAACAACCTTTTGTAGTAAGAATGACGATTATCAATCATATTTATACGCTTTAGAAGCCAAACGCCGTGGATTTGACTGTGGTGTTAATAAGAATAATGAAACTGTTATAGCTTCTAAACCTAAAATTACTAAACCTTCAATATCATCCGCAGAACTTGATGCAGAAAGAAAAAAACGTCTAGAACTAGAAAAAGAACTAGCTGAAATAAAGAATAGACAAAAACAAGAACGACAGAGAATAAATACTGATAATCAAAAACCAATTATTAATGCTTTTGCAAAAAAAGATGGTTCTAACGCAATAATAACTGGGCGGGTGACAGACAACACTGAAGTTGTAGAAGTTTTATTAGATGGTGAACAACTATCACTTACAAATAACGGTACATTTGAGACAGAATTATATGTGCCGCGTAATGGATTGAATGTAGAGATAATTGCTTATGATAAAAAGGGCAATAAATCCATAAAAACACTTAGCTTGGAAAGAGGTGCAGTCGCCCAAGCAAATGGCCCAACTTTCGATAGACTTAATCCTTCTGGTAAAAGAGTAAAAAGTAATCCTAATGCTCTTGCTCTTATAATAGGTGTTGCTGATTACTCTAAAACCCCAGCCAATGCGTTATATGCTGACAAAGATGCTCAACAATTTTACGATTATGCTACAATGAAGTTAGGTATACCTTCTTCTAATATTAAAGAACTTGTGAATGATAAGGCTGATTTGGGTGAGATTTTAATCAATGTAAAAGAGTGGCTACGCAGGTCAGCCAAACCTGATAAATCTGATATTTTTATTTACTTTGCAGGTCATGGTCTAGCATCACAAGATGGAAGTAAGATGTATTTATTACCTTATGATGGTAGACCACGATTACTTGAAAACACGGCACTTCTTAGAGATGAACTGTTTAAGGATATTAAACAAGCCAATCCACGTAGCGTAACAGTCTTCCTAGACACGTGCTACTCAGGTGTAACACGTAATGAAGAGATGCTTATAGCAGGTAGACCCATTGTCATTAAAGCAAAAGAACAAGCTATACCAGATGGCTTTACACTCTTTAGTGCAGCATCTAATGAGCAGATATCTAGACCACTAGAAGAAGCAAAACACGGAATGTTCTCATACTTCTTAATGAAGGGCATGGAAGGTGATGCAGATACAAATGCTGATAACAAGATAACAGCACGTGAACTACACACTTATGTAAAACAGAACGTAGTACAACAATCTAGTGGCTCACAAACCCCTGAACTACAAGGTGATAAAGACAGAGTGCTTGTGCAGTTTAACTAATACACTTGTGTCTTCACAAATAACTATTAACTTGTTAAAGTAATCACATGAACTATGCATTTAAAATGATGGCTGTTGTGTTGGCACTTGGGATGTTAGGTACGCACAATATAGCGCAATCAGCAAACATTGTGGGATGTTCAAATTGTGGTGGAGTTGGAGATAAGGTTGGTACCATAAAACCAAACGACCCATTTTTTTATCCTGCAACTTTTCTCATGAAATGTGCTAGAAAACAAGGAAGTTTCAATTCAAGTACTTATACAGTTCGGTATAGAGGTTATATGAATTCTAAGTATATTTGGGGATGGAATTTCCGGGAACATAAGATGTTAGGATATATTAAAAAAAACAAGGTTTTTAAAATAGAAGGAATTGAAAGATGGAAAAATAAGATTTATAAATATCATTTTATTGATAATTCAAAAGATGATTTTAAAAAAATTATTAAAAAAACTTTAATAGGACATAAACAAAATCCTAGTGGCTCTTCTCAAAAATGTATTTTTAATATTCTTAAGACTAGACCAATAGGTTATGACAACAACAAAGACAAAATTAAAAATAATCTATGTTTTGAAAAAGTTGATTGTCTTCAACAAAAAATTGATATTTTGAAACAATTTGAAGACGTGCAATTTAATGCTATCAGATATTTTTCAAGGCTTGGTTTTGACATAAAATACAGATTTAAACTAACAGATGCCATTTCAAAATTAAGTACAGATTTAGCTATTTTGGATAATAATCCTACTGTAGTTGTTGAAGATAAAGAATCTAAAAAAATAGCAGAGGAAGAAAAACAGAAGCGAATTGAGTTAGAAAAGAAACTAGCAGAATTAGAGAATAAAATTAAAACTAAGGATTATATTCCATCAAAAGTTCAATCATGGAAAGGTATTAGTGAGACAGAACCTTTAAGATGTTATGATACAATAAGCAAAAAAGTTTATATCATTCCTCCATTTTATGTAGGGCAAGAAAAAAATAACCGACATAAAGCTACGACTAAATGTATGGGTAATGCATACAGAATTAGTAAAAATGATTATGAAAAATTAGTACCTACGCAGAACATCTATGAAAGTGACAAGGTTATATGTTATAATGCAACAGATGGTTGGTCAGGTAAGTGGTCTATTACAAATCAAAAATATGTTCAAAAAGCAATTCAATTAGGTTTAAGCTGCGGCATTAAATCTAATCCAACTATAATTGCTGAAGAAAATGCAAATAAAGAAAAAAATATTAATTCTGAACAGTTAAAAAAAGAACAACAAAAGCGTATTAAACTAGAAAAGAAACTAGCTGCATTAGAAGAAGAATCTAAAAGTAAAACTAATATTGAAGAAACATCTAAACGTCTTGCCGAAGAGGAAAAACAAAAGCGACTTAAAGAAGAACAACTCAGACTAGAATCTGAACAACTGAGATTAGCAGAAGAACAAAAACGCATAGAGCTTGAACAGAAACTAGCAATATTATCTAAAAAGAACAATGTTAACGTTGATAAGTTAGTTGGAGACAACACAGCACCAGTAATATTTGCACAATCTAAACAGGACGGTTTCTATGCAAACATATCTGGAACTATTACAGATGATGTTAAATTAGCAGAAGTCTTGATTGATAATAAACTTATCACACCAAACAATGATGGAACATTTAATACTAAGTTATATGTTCCACGTAATGGACTTGAAGTTAAGATACTCGCCTTTGATATGAAGGGTAATAAAAGTACTAAAACATTAACAGTTGAAAGAGGAGCTATAGCAGAAGCTAGTGGACCTGTATTTGCATCATTAGACCCATCAGCTAAAAAGGTTAAATCAAATCCAAATGCGTTAGCACTTATAGTTGGTGTAGCAAATTATTCCAGAACAAACGCTAATGCTGTCTACGCCGATAAAGATGCGCAGCAATTTTATGATTATGCAACTTTGAAGCTAGGTATACCATCATCTAATATAAAAGAATTAGTTAATGACAAGGCAGATTTAGGTGAGATACTTATCAATGTCAAAGACTGGTTGCGAAGGTCAGCAAAGCCAACGAAGTCTGACATATATATCTACTTTGCAGGACATGGCTTGGCATCTGATGATGGCTCTAAAATGTATCTTCTGCCTTACGATGGTAGACCTAGATTATTAGAAAATACAGCTGTTTTAAGAGATAAATTATTTTCTGATTTAAGTGATATAAACCCACGTAGCGTAACAGTCTTCCTAGACACCTGCTACAGTGGAACCACACGTGGCACAGATATGCTCATAGCCTCAAGACCCATTGCCATACGTGCACTAGAACAATCCATACCAAGTAACTTCACAGTCTTTAGTGCAGCTGCAGGTGACCAGACAAGTAAGCCACTTGAAGAAGCTAAACATGGAATGTTCTCATACTTCTTAATGAAGGGCATGGAAGGTGATGCAGATGCTAACAATGACAATAAGATAACTGCACGTGAGTTACACGCATACGTAGAACAGAATGTTGTCCAACAATCATCTGGCTCACAAACCCCTGAACTACAAGGTGATAAAGACAGAGTGCTTGTACAATTTAACTAGAGACACCATTCCTGCTCATTTAAGGACTCTACAGAGTCAAAGTATACACTCATATGTCATAGATTCTGAATACAGTAATGACTCTGTATGGACTCTGTATCTCATTTAAAATGGTTAACAGTTATATGACCCCCATCTGTGTAAGAGCACAACTATATATACGTAGGTAGGTGGGGTGTCCCTTCCATGGGTAGGGTCATTTAAATGTTACATATAAGTGTCTTTAACATCTAAATATAATTATCATTTACGTAAGGCTATTCCATTACGGGAACATTTTTAGTGGGGTAGACCAAACGGTAGACCATTATGTGCCTGTTGACACAAATTCAGGAATACATAATATGAGAATAGAGCTTGTATACAACTACAAGTGGTGCACTGCAAGTGAACACAACTTCACTCAGAGCGCACCATTTCATGTAACCCAGTTGCCTTAAGTAGTTGATGTGTAGGCATATTTTGTAATGTGTGCTTGGAGGGTTGACCAGATGGTATTTTAAAGTTCTCCTATCCATTTATATAATACTTCTAGCTCAAAACCCTTACCATAACCTTCTCCAACACTTCTTAAACTCCATCCACCTAACTGGTCTATAATCTCTGATGGACATTCTACAGCCCTTAATCTGTCTCTGAAACCATGTCTCAAACCATGGACCACGAAGCTCTCTGTCAGTTGCTCTTTTAACCATTTATTAAGAGCTGCACTTGCTGAGTTAGCGTTACAATTATCAACGGAAGTATATCTAGGAAAGGCATAAATACTATCATTATTAGTTTCTAATATCCTTTTAGATGCCCATAATGATGCGCCAATAAGTGGTATACATCTTTGACTACTTTTAGTCTTTAGACGTCTCCAAAGATGAGGAATTAGATTGATATGAGGTATCTTACAATAAATATTAATATCTGACTTTAATAACCCAACCCCCTCACCTAATCTCATTCCACTATCACTTAATAAAGCTATTAACCATCTTAAATCATCATCATATTCTCTACATAAAGATTGGACATATTTAATATCTTTTATTGGAATTGGCTTTCTAATTTCTACATTATTATTTTCTGGCATATAGATTTTACTGAAAGCATTTATACAGTTAATACCCTCTTCTGATATTGATAAGTTGATGATTGAACGGATTGATGAGAACACTCTCTTAACTGAAGAGATAAGTAACCCTTTCTCTATCAAACAATCACGGAACTTTGATGCATCTTTACTATTATATTCATCAATAGGTAAGTCACCTAATAACTCAATTACATATTTTATATTTCTATTAGCTCCTCTAATAAATGTCTTATCCTTACCCTCACCTTTTAACCTCAGATAAGTAGATAGAGCTTCAGATAATAAAGGAGCATTTGAATTACTATTTACAGTTGGTTTGCTCACGAGCATATGCTCTGCAGGAACTTGCATCTTAGTTAATCTGATAGAGGTCCAATAATCATCAAGCCTTTGATAGAGTGATTTACTAGCACGAACAGCTGACACATTTGATTTGGTTTTAAGACAGATAACAATACGGTCACTCTTATAATATGACCTTACATCACACGGAACACGCTTGGTGAAATAAAACACACCACGCTTTTTATATAAGTAGGAAACATTTAAATGGTCTACCATCTGGTCAACCCTCCAAGCACACATTACAAAATATGCTTACACATCAACTACTTAAGGCAACTGGGTTACATGAAATGGTGCGCTCTGAGGGACTCGAACCCCCAACCTTTTGATTCGAAGTCAAATGCTCTATCCAGTTGAGCTAAGAGCGCTTTATTACTCTATAATTAAATATATTAAAAACTTAATTTTATAAAGGTTTATTCATATTTTACTATTGGCGGCATAACACCATCTGGAATTGGACAAACATAAGGATTCTTTTTGATTTGTATTTTAAAAGCTTCTTTGGCTTCATTTAATTTTTTAGGATCATTAATTAGGGCGCATGCTGTTGATGCCATAATTTTTGCAGCGTGAACCATTCCTTTATGAGCAGCAGGTGCTTTGCCTTGTGCTACCGTTTGCCATGTATGAAAAGGTGTGCCAACCGCACATGTTGCAACTCTAGCTTGAACAGTAGGAACTACCCAACTAACGTCCCCTACATCAGTAGAGCCTATTCCCCCAATACTAAAATTATTTAAAGGGGCTACAAAATCACATAACGGCATGTCTAAAGGAGCTTTTATACCAATTCTTTGAAAACTGTCTAAAATATCAGTCTCTGTTAAAGTACATCTGATTTTGTTAGCAAAATCTTTGTCTTTTTTATCAAATTCAACAGGACCTATTTTTTCAAATTCATTTTGCATTATTTGTTCTAATGGCTCATTTCCTAATAAGTTTGATACTCCGCTATAAACTTTCTTTTCCACACTAGTTTCAGTCATTAGAGCAGCTCCATCTGCAATTTTGTAAACTCTGTCAACTAAGGAACGAAGTTCTATTAAAGTTGAAGCTCTTATCAAATGCCTTATAGTAACCTTAGCTTGAACTACATTAGCTGCATTGCCCCCAGCATCCATGTATGCATAATGTACTCTAGCAGAATCTGGCATATGTTCTCTCATATAATTAACACCTATATTCATTAGTTCTACAGCGTCTAATGCACTTCTACCTAAATGAGGAGCAGTGGCGGCATGAGCCGCTTTACCTTTAAACGTAAAATCAATTCTAGAATTAGCTAGAGATGTTGGTTTATTAACAGAATTAAAAGTAGCTGGATGCCAACATATTGCAGTATCAACATTGTCAAACCAACCATCTCTAGACATATATGTTTTTGCAGCCCCTCCCTCTTCTGCGGGACAACCATAATATCTGACCCTAGCTTTAATATTATTTTTTTCTAACCAATCTTTGACAGCAGTTGCTGCAAGTAGAGAAGCGGCTCCAAGTAAATTATGTCCACAACCATGTCCATTTTCACTATTTTTGATTGGTTTATGTTCAGCAACACCTGCTTCTTGACTTAATCCTGGCAAAGCATCAAACTCACCTAAAATCGCGATAACTGGACCCGATTTTCCATATTCTCCCATTACAGCTGTAGGCATATTACAAATGCCCTCTGTAATTTTAAAACCTTCTTTTTGTAACATTTGCGTATGTTCTGAAACCGATTTAAACTCTTTGTACAAAATCTCAGGATTATCAAATACACGATCAGAAAAATTTATATACTCGTCCTTTTTATCATCTACTAATTGCCAAATTTTTTCTTGGTTACTCATTTTATTACTTTCTAATTTTTTACTTTTTAATTACTTAATAGTTTCTCAATAGATGGACTAGATTTTAATAAATCTATCGTGTAGGGATTGATAGGGTTATTAAAAACTTTTTCTACATTACCTTCTTCCAAAATTTGTCCAGATTTCATCACAATTACTCTATCAGCTAAATCTTTTACAACTGGTAGATCATGGGCTATAAATATATATGAAAGTGAAAATTGTTTTCTTAGATCTTTCAATAATTTTATTATTTGTGCTTGAATGGAAACATCAAGGGCAGAAACAGCTTCATCACATATAATAATTTCTGGATTTAGAGCCAATGCTCTAGCAATAGCTATTCTTTGTCTTTGACCACCTGAAAATTCATGAGGATATTTTTTAGAATCACTTGGCTGTAGCCCTACACTAGTTAATAATTCAGATATCCTCGCCTGATGAAGGTTTTTATCAAGAAAATCAGTATGAATTATCCAAGGTTCTGAAATAATATCAAAAACATTCATAGTTGGATTAAGGGATGCATATGGGTCTTGAAATACAATTTGAACTTTTCTTCTGAAATTAAATAATTCTTTTTTATCAAAATCAAAAATATTACGTCCATGATATAAAATACTACCACTTGAAGGCTCAATTAATCTTAGTATTAGATTAGAAATTGTAGTTTTACCAGACCCAGATTCACCAACAATTCCAATGATCTCATCACGAAAAAGATTAAAATTTATATTATCACAAGCTAAAGTGTCATAAGACTTAGAAATATTTTTAATTTCTAAAATTGGGTTAGTTTCGATGTTATCACTTCTTTTGTATCTTTGATTAAATTTACCAGGAATAGAGTTCATCAATTCTTTTGTATACTTATGTTTTGGTTTTATGAATACATTTTTCAAAGTACCTTTTTCTACTATTTTACCATTCTTTAGTACAATCACTTTATCTGCCACTTCTGCAGCAATACCTAGGTCGTGTGTAATGAGTATTAAACCCATATTTCTTTCATCTCGTAGTTCGGCTAACAATTCTAATATTTTTGCCTGAATTGTTACATCAAGTGCTGTCGTAGGCTCGTCTGCAATAATTATATCTGGTTCTAATGCAAGAGCCATCGCAATCATGACTCTCTGCCTTTGACCTCCAGAAAATTGATGCGGATAATCTTTTGCTCTTTTATAAGGGTTGGGTATTTTTACTCTATCTAATAACTTGACTGCTTTTTCCCAACTTTCTTTTTTTGTATAATTTTTATGAACCTCAAAACATTCTGCTATTTGTGCTCCTACAGTAAAAACTGGATTAAGATGAGATAATGTATCTTGGAAAATTATAGCTATTTTGTTTCCCATTAATTCTCTTCTATCTATCTCTGAGAGTTTTAATATATCTTGTTTATTTAAAAAAATTTCTCCACTTTTGATTCTGCCAGGCGGACATGTTAAAATACCCATTATAACAGAAGCAGTAACACTTTTCCCAGAACCGCTTTCTCCAATTATTGCTAACGTTTGCCCTTTATTTAATTCAAAATCTATACCCTGCACTGCATTTATAGATCCTTCCACAGTATCGAAAGAAACTGCTAAATTAGAAACCTTTAATAATGAGTTTACATTATTACTCATTTTTATCTCCGATATTTTCTAAACGCCATCTCTGCCTTGGATCTAATACAATTCTTAACCACGAAGATAATAAATTTAGTGATAAGGCAACCAACATTATTATTAAACCTGGGAAAAAAGCTAGCCACCAAGCCAATTGGAGATAATTTCTACCTTGGGCAACCATTAGGCCCCATGTAACTTCTGGAGGTTGTATTCCAACACCAAGAAAACTTAAAGCAGATTCACCTAACATAACAAAAGCAAAATCCAGTGTGGCTATAGTTATCAAAGTTGGAATTGTTAATGGCGCTATGTGTTTGAAAATAATTCTTGAATTTGAGGCTCCCATAGATATTGCAGCTGAAACAAACAATCTCTCTCTTATTTCCAGAACCTCAGCTCTTGCTGTTCTCATATATATGGGCATTCTTGTGAATGCGAGAACTAAAACTAAATTTAATAACCCTGGATCAAACATATATAATACTATTACAGCTAATAAAAGTGATGGGAAACTCATAATGATGTCAGCTATTCTCATTATTAAGTTTCCTGTTTTACCCCCAAAATAGCCTGAGATTAACCCTAAGGTACCTCCCAAAGTCATAGATAATATGACAGCACTACCTGCTATAAACATAGTATTTTGAGTTGCAATTATTAGCCTAGCAATCATACTTCTACCAAGGGCATCTGCGCCAAAAAAATACATAAAATTATGATCAAAAGAAAATGGTTCTAAATTTCTAAGTCTTAAGTTCATTTTTGTAAAAGAATCATTAATTAAAGAAGGCCCAAATAAAGCTAAAAAAACCATAAAAACTAGGAAAATAATTGATATCAATGCTAATTTATCATTAAGAAACATTGAAAAGATTTGTTTAAATTTATTATAAAATACTTTTTTTTGTAAAATTAGTTGCATGCTATTTATGCCTTATTCTTGGATCAAGAATAGCATAAGCAATATCAATAATAATATTAATTGATAAAATAACTATAGCAGTTACTAAAATTGAAGCCTGAACTAC
This sequence comes from uncultured SAR116 cluster alpha proteobacterium, assembly GCA_902533225.1. GTDB lineage: Bacteria > Pseudomonadota > Alphaproteobacteria > Puniceispirillales > Marisalimonadaceae > Marisalimonas. The sequence continues at coordinate 14,559 of CACALC010000012.1, forward strand.
TGCAAAATCTCTTTGCATAATAGAATCAATCATTAATTTACCTATTCCAGGCCATCCAAATATCGTCTCAACAATAACAGCACCATTGGCAATTGCAGCAGCTTGATCACCTGCAACGGTAATAACAGGCAACAATCCATTTCGAAGTGCGTGCTTAAAAATTACTTTTTTTTCTTTAACACCTTTAGCTCTTGCTGTTTTAACAAAGTCGGAACTAAGAGCAGTAATCATTGATCCCCTTACAACCTGCACCAAAAGACCTAAGGGTCTTATGACTAAAATGCCAATTGGCATTATCCAATATGGTAATCCTCCTATTCCGGATGTTGGCAACCATCCAAGAGAAACAGAAAAAACCAAAATTGCTGTTATTGCTATCCAAAAATCTGGTGCACTTGCCGCAGTAAGTGAAACCACTCTTGAAATCCTATCAAAAAGACCATTAGGTTTATATGCGGCTAGAGAGCCAATTAGTATAGCACCTAATAATGCAATGGTCATTGCTACAGCAGCTAATGAGAGAGTAACTGGAATAGCTTCTAAAACGATATCAATTGCAGGTCTTTCTTTTCTTAATGAATAACCAAGATCACCCTCTGACAAATCTTCTAAAAATCTGCCAAATTGAATATAAATAGGATCATTAAAACCATGTTTTTCAGAAAACTCTTTTCTCACTTCTACGGGTGCATCAATAGGTAAATATAAATGTCCTGGATCACCAGTAAGACGAGCAAGAAAAAAAACCATTACAAAAAGTCCGGTAATGGCCAACAAACTTGATAATATTCGTTTAGATAAATATTTTCTCATATAAAAACATTAAATTAGATTTTAAATTCCAACCAGAATTTTATCTGGTTGGAATAATATTTTTGAGCTTAATTAAATTTTACCTGAGAAATCTGAATTTCACTATTTGTTGAAATAGTTGGAGTAAATTTAATTCTAGGATTTACACGTGAAAATCCTACCATATGAAACATTTGAACATCTGGAATTATTTCTTCATGTAATTTCTTTTGAGCTTTACGCCACGTATCTCTTCTTTTGTCACCTATTGCAGCAGTAGCTTCAGTTATCCAGGCATCTACTTGTTTGTCACATGTTGTAGATTGCGCTCCTTTACATGCATACTTATTAAACATTGAAAAAACAGCGTCACCATTGTTATTATCGTGTTGGCTTTGTTGCAAGGCTGGACCTCTATCTTCAGCATATGGCCTACTTAAAAAGTTCAGCCAACCAGCAGTTTCCATCATTTTAATTTTAATATTAAAGCCGACCTCAGTAAGCATAGCATGCATAGCTTCCATTGCTTCTGTTGAATTAGGATAAATACCCAATCTTCCAATTAGTACAATCTCTTTGTCAACTGGGACACCATCAGCTTTAGCTGCCTTAACTAATTTTTTTGCTTCTGCTGGATTATAAGGCCAAGGTTTTAAAGTTGGATTATGCCCGTTAATACTTGGTACAACAATCTGGGTCATCTTCACAACACCTTCTGGAAAAATAGTACCAGTAAGACCGTCCAAATCAATAGCTAAATTCATTGCCTTTCTGACCCTAATATCATTCAATGGAGCCCTAGTCATATCAATCCTTAACCTAGAAGTTTCTGAGTTAAAGTAGCTAAAGTCCATTTTTGGGTCATTCGCATCTTGAACACCAATGCTAGCTGCAATATCAGCTTCGCCAGTTTTGACCATTGCAGCTCGAACTGCAGATTCATTTCTCCAAACATACTTTGCATTTTCAACCTCTGGTTTATCACCCCAATACCCATCAAATCTTTTTAAAGTTACGGATTGACCAGGTGTCCAGGTATTAAAAAGATATGGACCTGTACCTTTAGGATCACGTACACCTTTTGCTTCTTGTGTATTTGGACTTACTACTGTCATCGTACCCATCATAGCTGGCATTATAGGTTGCGGTGATTCTGTTTTAATAGAAATAGTATGACTTGCTGTTGCAGTGGCTTTTAATTTTATGTTACCAAAAAACTTAGTTCTAATCTCACAATCATACTTAGGGTTTAAAGCACGATTTATTGATTTCACAACAGCTTTAGCGTTCAGATCCTCGCCATCATGAAATTTAATACCTTTACGAATGTTAAATTCCCAGGTGAGATTATCTGTCTGTTTCCAAGAAGTAGCTAATCTAGGAGTTACCGAACCATCGGCTGGATTTATTTCCGTAAGGGTTTCAGTTACATTTTGTTTAACAATTTTCCCAACTACTGATCTTGTTGCTTCACAAGGATCAACAATATCTGGCTCTTCAGCAATTACAATTGTTATATCTTTTCCAGCAGAGTAAGCCGGAGAAAGTAAGCTACCAAATGCCAAAATAGCGGCAGATGAAATAGCAAGTGATAAACTTTTAATTTTCATAATTTATTTCCTCCCAAAGTTTATTTATTAAAGTTAAATTTAAAGATTTTCCTCCTTTCTTGACATAATTAAAGTTACATTTTTAATTAAATACTCTTTCTAATTTTTGAAGAGTTTTTAGGTGTTTAGGCTTCGGTTCATCGCCAAAACTATATGGCCAATTCGTATAAGAAACTTCCCCTACATAAATACTTCCTTTTGTATCAACTGCTAAACCATGTGGAGCTAAAAATTGACCTAGTTCAAAACCTGGACCGTTTTCACCTCCTAAGCGGGTGATTAAATTTCCATTATTGTCTAGAATACTCAGCCTAGGACCTAAATTTTGATATTTTCTATTTACTAAAAGACCAGGACCAAGCTCTCCTACAATACAAACTGGACATTTTCCTCTAGGCATAAATAAACCACAAGGTCGATGAAGATTATTCCACTGGGTTTCATATTTACCGTCAGTATTAAAGACCTGAATTCTATGATTTTCTCTATCAGCCACATAAATCCAGCCATCATCATCTGCAACAATATTGTGAACTAGATTAAATTGACCTGGACCTGAACCAGGTTCACCAAAGGTTTTGATTAATTTTCCATCTGGTGAATATTTATGAACACATGCGTTTCCATAACCATCAGATACAAATATATTATTATCTGGACATAATGCAGTGTGTGTACATCTATGAAATGGTAAGTTTGACATGAATTCAGCAGGATTTCCTGGAACACCAATTTGAAAAATTAATTTGCCTTCAGGACTAATTTTTTTAACCGTATGGTCACCATCATCAGTACAATATATATAATCGTCTGGGCCGATATGAATACCATGAGGTCTAGAAAAAAGATCATCTCCCCAAGACCTAAGGTAGTTACCGTCAATATCAAAAATAATCATTGGATGTTGTCCGCGATTAAATACAAAAACCTCATCTTTGCTATTTACAGCAACACCAGCAACATCCATAAAAGACCAATTCTCTGGAAGTTTGGCCCAATTATCTACAACTTTATATCTATATTCTCCATCACCTAGAAATACTGACAAAATAATACCTCCACATAAAAATTATCATGTTAAAGAAAAGAATTGTCTATATTTAAATATTAGTTATTGATACTATAATTGTATCAAATCATTTTTTATTATTTGAAGCTAAATTAGATATTAAAAAACTGGAAAAGAATATAATCAAAGCACCTAACAGAGTTGATGCACTTGGAATTTCATCAAAAAAAACAAATGCAAGAGTAGATATTATAGGCAATCTTAGAAAATCGAAAGGAGCTAAATAACTTATATCAACCATTGACATAGCTTTTGTAATAAAAATCATATTTAGAACCCCAATCAACCCTTGTATTGTTAATAGAATAAACATTTCAAATGAGGGAGTAGTCCAAAAAAATAAAGCAGGAATAAATGCTAGAGGAACTGTGCATAAAAGATTCCATACTGTAAGAGTATCAGGTTTATCTTTATCAGACATTTTTTTTAAGATTAATTGTATACATGCACTTAAAATAGCCCCTATTAAAGCCCAATATAATGCAGGCGGAATATAATCAAACCAAGGCTTTAAAATTACTAATATGCCAATAAAACCAATTAATGAAAAAATTATGTGATTTTTTGTTGGAATCTCATTTAAGAATAAAATTGAACCAAGGATAATAAGAAGTGGAGTAACAAAAGAGATAGATACAACGTCTGAAAGTGAAGCAGACTTAAAGGCAAGAAAAAAAGAAGTTAAAGCTAATATTTTTAGAAAAGCTCTGACAATATGGAGATATTGATAAGAGGATATAAAAACACTTTTATCTCTCAGAAAAATTGGAATGATAATTATTAAGCCAAATAGACTTCTATAAAAAACAATTAAAAATGGGTGAAGATCAGACGATAATATCCTCACAACAATGCCGTCTATGGCTCCTAAAAAAGAAACACATATTGCTAATATTGTTGTAATGAATATTGATGATGTTTTCATTTATTATAATTAAAAATTTTAAAATTTATTATTGCTAACATAATTCAAATTATCAATTAAATTGACTTACAATTGATAGTTTTTTAGTATCAATTATTATGGTTTTATTTTTATGAATACTTCGATTTCCATAGAACAATTAAAGTGTTTTGTAGCTGTTTCTAAAGAATTAAACTTTAGGAAAGCAGCTAAAGTTTTAAATATGTCTCAACCACCAGTAACCCGGCACATTATAAACTTGGAGTATAATCTTAAAACAAAATTATTTGAGCGAAATAGCCGTTCAGTAAAATTGACCAAAGATGGTACACTATTTCTTACACATGCTACGGAAATTCTTTCAAGAATTGAAGACGCTTCAAAAGTCATAATGAGTAGTAAAAATAATTTGGGTGGTACTATTACTCTAGGTTTTGTACCATCTATGGCTAATGATATTTTGCCTTTAATTGCAACTGAGCTGTGTAAAAAACTTCCACTAATTAGAGTAATTTTTAAGGAGTATATGAGCTATGAACAGGTTCCAGCACTAAATGCAGGTAATCTTGATATTGGTTTAACTAGATTACCTAAAGATCTAAATTCTTTTAATTATTCAAGGGTTGTAAGTGAACCATATTTTTTAGCGGTAAATGTAAAAAATCCATTATCAATTCAAAAGAATTTAACAGTAAATGATCTCCATAATATTGATTTTATTATGTATGATGCGGTTATTGGAAGATATAGCTATGAGCTACTATCTTCTTTATTTTTAAACAATGGAGTGAAACCTAATTTTGTACAATATGTTAGTCAACCAAGTGTTTTTTTAGGACTTGTGAAGGCTTCTTTAGGTGTTGCTTTATTAGCAAGCTCTTCAAGACAAAACTCTCCAGAAAATGTAATTTTCAAAGAAATAAAATTGCCAGAATGGGTCCGGGCGGATGTATATTTAGCAACAAAAAAAGAGCCCAAAAATAAATTAATTCCAGAAGTTTATAATTGTATTATGGAAGCTTTATATAAGGATCAAAAAATTTAGTACAAAACTGAGAGTTGTAATTATTTATTAATAATTGAATAATATACATAATTTTAATTTATTATGAAATCACTTATGAAATCTATACTTATCACAGGGGCAGCATCAGGAATAGGAGCCGCCACTGTAAAAAAAACAGCATCTAAAAATATTTCCTTTACTTTAACTACTAAATCAAATGAGCAGGGTTTACGATTAGTTTCAGAGTATGCAAAAAAAAAAGGTGCTAGCGTTAGTTCTTTATGTGGAGATTTAACTAATAAAAAATTTCTAGAAGATTTAGTAAATTTAGCAAGGAAAGAAACAGGTAATATAGACCAATTTATTGCAAATGCTGGCTATGCTAATAAACAAAAATTTGGTGAATTTGATAATCATGAAATCAATCAATCCATTCAAACAATGGCAACATCTTTTTCAACAATAATAAATTTATGTATAGAAGATTTTAAAAGATCTAATAATGGAAGAATTATAACTATTAGCTCCTTTGTGAATAAAAATATTGGATTAAATGATAATATTTTTCCTGTTACAGCTGCTGCAAAAGGAGCTCTTGAGGGACTAACAAAAACTTTGGCATTTCAACTCGCTAAACATGATGTAACAGTCAATTCAATATCTCCAGGATATACGCAAAAGGATGGAAGTCATTCTGCATTATCATCATTAGAATGGGATCAAATAATTAGCAAAATACCAATTTCCAGACTTGCAAAACCTGAGGAGGTTGCCAATTTAGTTGTATTTTTATTATCAAAAAAAGCTTCATATATTACAGGACAAATAATAAAAATTGATGGCGGCTTGTCACTTATTTAAAATTATAAACTAAATCTTTTAGGAGAAAATGGGTCAGCATTGATACTAGTCTTCTTATTTTGTATCATTTCACTTATAATAACTGCAGATCCTGCTGAAGTAGATAATCCAATGTGATTATGACCAAAGTTAAACCATAAATTTTTATGCTTAGGCGCTTTACCAATCATAGGCAAACTGTCAATAATAGTTGGTCTTGATCCTAACCAAGGTTTTTCAATTAATTTCTTATTTAAGGGAATAATTTTGCGTAATTTTTGAATTGATTCATTTATTTGAATTTCATTTTCAACAGCATCTAAAAAAGTTAATTCTACACCTGAAGTAACTCTGACATCACTACCATTGGAGCTATAAACAAATCCTCCTTCTACATCATAAATTGCTGGATTTATTGAAATTTTTTTCTTGGTGGAAAAATGATGGTGATATCCCCTTTCCCACGCTAATGGAATATTATAGCCTAAATTTGAAAGTATATTTTTAGACCAAGGCCCAGTCGAGACAACAACATGATCAAAGTAAGATTTGTTTTTATTAGAAAAAATAACCCATTTATCTTCTATATATTGTAAATCTTTACATGACTCTTGAACAAACTTACCACCAGACTTTATAAAATAATTAAAGTATTTTTTGGATAATTTTAATGGAGACTTAACCCTTATTGAATTTTTAAATAAAATACCTTTAAAAAATTTTACTTCTAAATCGGGAAATTGTTTTTCTATTTGCGTTGTATTTAGGGTTGTATATTTAGCTTTGTGTTTATTTAAAACTTCTAGTTCAAGAGAATATTTTTTATAACTCTCACTTGTTTTGAACAATTTCAACCAACCAGGTTTTGAGATAATATTATTTGAATTAGTTATTTTAATTAATTTTTGATGTGCATTTAATGATAAAACTTGTAACTCTCTTAATGCCTTAGCAGCAAATTTCATATGGTTTTTATGACTAAACGTTAGAAAATGGAGAACCCATATTAATCTTGAAAAAACAAAAGATTTAGAATACCTAAATGAAGTATGATTTTTAAAGATTAATTGAAATAATGATTTTAATAATAGAGGGTTATTTATAATCATCAACGATGAATCTGTTATAACTCCAGCATTGCCGTACGAAGTTTGAGAACCTGGTTCATTAGGATCCATTAAAGTAACAGAATATCCTTTTTTAATTAATTCAATACTAGTACAAATTCCAACGATGCCCGCCCCAATAATTAAAATATTTTTCATACACCTAGAACATCTTGTTTGGTTAAAATATGTTGGCAACAATAATAATTTATTTTGATATTTATTTTAACATTTATGGAATTTTCAACAACAAAACTCTCAACTGCTTTTCTTAATACTGAATAATTTAGACCCTCAATAATAATTGCCTGTGATACAACTTTGTCATCCAATCCTTGAGAAGATCTGTATTTTTTTTCTTCTGTCTTCATTTGTCCAAAAGTATTATCTCCTAAAAGAACGTGCATACCAGTGACACCAACTAATTTTATTATTTGTGGAATAGACAGCTTTAATTTTTCGACATTAAATTTATTTTCAATATCAAAGTCTAAAAATCTTATAGTTGCTAAAAAGCTAGAAAAACCTATCGATTTACTAGCAATTACGCTGCATACTGTTCTAGATGGTGATATATAAGAAGACAAAATTTCTTTTGTCCATTTTGTAGGATTATTAAGTCTTTGTAAATAGTTTTTGGAGACAAATATTTCCTTTTTTTCCGCTTCATACATCATGAAATACTTGTCTTCTATGTGAGTGCCAGGCTCTCCTTGGGCTCTAAAACCTCTCAAGAATCCGGGTAATGAAATTCTTTCTGGCATATGCTCCATACTATGCCATTGATTATAGTCGATCTCCTTTTCTTCAAGAACACCACCCCAGTTTACTAATACAGAAGTCCCTATTAAACTCATTAAGTTAAATCCTTATTTATTTAAATCATATTGAGTATATTAATTTTTAAAATATAGAGAAAAATTATTTTTTTTTGGATTTTTTTCTTTTTTCTCTTAATTTATTTTTTTTCGCATTTCTTTTCAGTTCTGATTTACCCTTTGTATTAGATAGTTTTGAAGACTTATATTTTTTACTTTCGAATTGATTGAAGTTTTTTTTATTATCGCTTGATTTATTACCAACTTCTTCATTAAACCCAATTAAATTTTCAGGATTTAAGAGATGGCTCTTTATGACCTCTAATTTTAAATTTATTAGTTTTTCAATTCTAAATAATTTTAGTCGTTCACTTGGTTCACAAAATGTAATAGCTTTTCCAGAAGCTCCAGCTCTTGCTGTCCTTCCAATTCTATGGACATAATCTTCTGGTGTTGATGGTATGTCAAAATTTACAATGTGAGATATAGATTCTATATCTATGCCTCTGGCAGCAATATCTGTTGCAATTAAAACTTTAATTTCACCATCTTTAAAAGAATTTAACGCTCGTTGACGAGCTGCTTGTGATTTGTTGCTGTGAATTGCTTCGGTTAAAATACCAACGTTGATTAATTTTTGACACAATCGATTAGCTTTGTGCTTGGTTCTAGTAAATACAATCACTGTCTCAAACACCTTGTCTTTCAATAATGTTATCAATTGAAGAACTTTGTCTTGAGGCTCTATTACTATGACCGATTGGAATATTCTTTCTACTGGGGTTAACGTTGACTTAACTTTTACTTTTACTGGTGACTGCAAAATAGTTTCAGAGAATTTAATTACGGATTCAGGCATTGTAGCTGAGAAAAATAGTGTTTGTTTTTGATTTGGAAGTAGTTTTATTACTTTTTCAACATCTTTAATAAATCCCATATCCAACATTCTATCTGCTTCATCTAAGACAAAGAATTGTATTTTACTCAATGAACAGACATCTTGATTAACAAGATCAAGCAATCTTCCTGGAGTAGCAACTATTATGTCTACCCCACGTGCCAAGGTTTTGACTTGAGGGCCTTCCTTTACACCTCCAAAAATAACAGTGTGTTTTATAGCGATATACTGACCATATTTTCTTATTGATTCATTTATTTGTATTGCAAGTTCTCTTGTTGGAGCTAAAATAAGAGCTCTTGGATCTCTTTTTTTTTCGGTTGATTGTTTAGCATTAAGTTTTTGTAAAATTGGTAATGTGAAAGCAGCCGTTTTTCCTGTTCCAGTTTGAGCCATACCCATTAAATCTAGCCCTTTCAGTACTAAAGGAATTGTTTCTTTCTGAATAGGCGTTGGTGAAACATATCCCCCTTCGTTCAAAGCTTTTAAAAATGGAGCTTTTATATTTAAGTCTTCAAATCTATTATTTTTCAAATCTATTTCTCTTTAAAAAAATTTTTTAGCTTGATAACATTTAGGTAATATATCTAATGTTATATATTTAAATAAGAACAAAGCAATGTATCAATTATTTGTATAAATTGATGGAGAGATAGATGCGTATAATAGGTATAATTATTATTATTGGAATGGTTGGAGGTGCTATTGTATCAATAGATCATACTAAGTTTTTAGACTTACCTTCAATGCTGATTGTTTTAGGAGGCGCTTTAGGTTATGTGTTAGCTAAAGGCAAATCAAAACATTTTATTAAGAATTTCGGTGACGGATCAGTGTATATGGGTTGGATTGGATTAATAATAGGTTTTATTATGATTGGCAATCACCACGTTGAGTCAGAAAAAATAGGACCAGCAATTTCAGTAGCGTTTCTTCCAATTTTTTATGGATATTTTATAAAATTAATTTCAACAGGTTTAGAAAGTATTGGCGACGATTGACTTTATTTTATTTAATCTACTTCCGCTTCCAGTTTAGTCCATTAAGTTGTGCCCGCAAATAAGATACATTTATAGCTAAACCTGGTAAAAGCCATTGAAACAAAGAAACCACTTCTTTAATTTCTTCATATTGATTTGTATTTTTACAAACGATTATAAGTTTTGCAGATGTTAAACTAGCTGGGTTAGGTAAACTTAAAGCTTTTTCAATTGCAAAATCATGAACCAAAGAAACCTTTTTTTCATATAAAGTAGTTTGAATTTTATTTTTAAGGTCAATCCAAGCATAATTAAAATAAGTAGGCCATCTAGCAAACGCTCTATAATCAGTATTTAAAAATGGCAAATTAATGGTAGTCTTGATTGACTCAAAAGTATTAAAAGTTTCTTTATCAACATGATGTTGCTCCAATAAAATCAATTTTTTATCTTTTGATGGGCCATGCCATTCTTTAAATTTATTATAATTTGATTTCATGCTTATTTCATTTCCTTCTAAAAGCAATCTGGCTATAGAGGCTATAATTATATATGGCATATTACCATGAGAAAAAATTTCATTTGTTTCTAAAATACTTTCAATCTCTTGCTTAGCGTAACCTTTTGTTTCTAATTCATTTAAAATAAGTTTAGGTTCTAATTCTTTTACTAATTCTTCAGTAAAATCCCTTAACTCTCTACAAGCAAATACAAATTCTTGAGAAGAGACAATTTCTTTGATACCATTCCAAAGGGTTTTAAAGAATAAGGGATAATTAGCAAATGCCATTGTTACTACACCCATCCATGGAACTTGAAGATGTTGTTTTGTTTCATTATAAATTTGTTTTAATTCTTCATCTGCTAAATACTCAGGTATTGGGAATATAGATGGTATTGGTGAAGGTTTGTATCGTTTAAGATTTATTTTCATAATTTAATTTCATTAAGTTTAAATATTCTAAAAATGGTTTTATTACTTATTCAATAAAACTATAAATTTAAAGCTCATCCCAATTTTGGATTACATTTCTAAGAACTTGATCTTCTAAGAGATCTTCCTGTTTTGATATTTTTCTTAATAATTCTAAGATTTTATTTATCTTATTCTCCGGCACACAAACTACACCAGACTGGTCCGCTACTATGATATCATTTTTTGATATTTCTACATCTGTAACAGAAATTGTTTCATTTATTGAGCCAAAGGTAAAATCATTACGACTTCTTCTAGGACAAACCCCAATTGCCCAAACTGGGTATCCGCACTCTCTTATTTCCTCTAAATCTCTACAAGTTCCATTCATAATAGTTCCAACAACTCCCTTTCTAAGAGCCAATTTTGATGCCAGACCTCCCCATGCAGTTGCATTAATAGCACCCTGCAAATCCATTACCACCACCTGACCCTTAGACATAGTTTTGAGAACTTGTTCAAGTGGTTTACCTACGCCACCCCCAAATCTCCAAGCGTCAGGGTCTTTATCTTTTTTTTTAAATTTAACTGGAAGCGCTCTCCCTACCACTCTACCCTGATCATATCTTTGGGCTGAAATACCAGAAATAGCTCCAATGATTCCAATTTCATCTAATGCATCTGAAATCATTGAGGTAGGATACTTAAGAAACTGAGATTCTATTGAAATATTACTCATTATAACACCTCTTGTTCTAAATATAATTTTATTATCATTATATCTTATTTTATTTTCAAGAAATAAAAAATGAGGATTGTATTGATCTGATATTTGTGAAATGTTTCTGCGATGTTTGCGCATCTTGACTTAAATTCAATTCTGCTAATACTTTTTGCAATATCTTTAGGTGGATTGGTCAAAGGAGTCATAAGTTTTGGATTACCTTTAGTGGCACTTCCTATTTTATCTTTCGTACTAAACCCAAAACAAGCTATTTTTCTTTTATTTTTTACCGTCATAGCAGTCAATATTAGAGAAATAAAATTTAAAAATTTTGATAGATATAAAAAAATAATACCTCTTTCTATCGGAGTTTTGTCAGGAATTATAATAGGTAGCGTTTTATTTCACAAAATTGAAAATAATCTTATTAGCCAAATGATAGGTTTCACAATTATTATAGCAGTAATAATAAATTTTACAGGCCTGAAAATCAAGCAAGCTTTATTACTTAACAATTTTTTTTCAATTTGTTATGGATTTTTCTGCGGTATTATAGGTGGAATGACTACACTAGTTGGTCCATTAATTGCGGTATATTTAGTCAGTTTAAAACTATCGAAAGATGAATTTAGCGAGTTAATTTCTCTAACAATTTTTGCATGTCTGACTCCAATATATAGTATATTTTTTATATATCAGCCAATCATATTCAACGATTTTATCATAAGTTTATGTTTTGCTTTACCGGCTGTACTAATGCAATTTTTAGGCTTCAAAATCAGAAAAAAATTACCTCAGGAAATTTTTAGAAAGGTAATTCTATTAATGCTTACTATTATTGGAATATTAGTAATTTATAAAAACGTTTAAGTTTAATGATCAATAAGGGATTGTTCCTTTAATAGTTACGCGTCTTCCCTTCCTTTCCATTGGATGATAGTCCCAGATTGCTTTATGCAAAGTGCATCTATTATCCCAAAAGGCCATATCATTTTTAGTCCATCTATATCTAATTTGGAAATCTGTTTTTTCACAATGATTAAATAAATATCCCAAGATCAATTTACTTTCTTGTTTCGACAATCCTTCAATTCTCGTGGTAAAAAATTTATTAATATACAATGCTTTTTTCTTAGTTTCAGGATGCGTTCTTACAATTGGATGAATAGCCGATGGATATTTTTTTTTAGGGTCTAATTGATCTTGTTTTTCATACCTATTTCTATAAAAATGTTCGGATTCATGAGAAGCTTTCAAACCATTTAAGAAATTCTGCATTGGCTTACTTAATGAATCATAGGCCATATACATATTGGAAAACATCGTATCACCACCATATTGTGGAAGAATGTGCAATTGTAACATCGTTCCTAATGGTGGTTCTGTGTCACATGAAACATCAGAATGAAAGTCCTCTGCTCCATTAGAAATTTTACTACCTTTATGTGTATGAATTTCAAATATCTCTGGAAAACTCTTCATTTTTGGAGCTGCAGGATGAATGTGAAGATCACCAAAACATTTTCCAAGTTTTATATGGTTTTCAGGAGAAATTTCTAATTGTTCTTGGAAGAATAACACTTGATACTTATGAAACGCTTCTTTTATAAAATTTTTCTCATAATCTGAAATATCTTTTGATAAATCTACGCCTGTAATAACTCCACCAATGTTTGGAGCATATGGCTTCACATTTATTTCTTTGCTTAAATCACTAATCTTTTTCAATATTGATCTCTAATTCATTAAAATTTTATTTTCAAGTATATAATAAAAGAATAAACATATTATATTTTTTACCAATGATTTGCAAATTCGCTTGAATGCTGAAACTTACTAGTTGGAGTTGCCTCACCTTTTGGAATTGGTGCAATTGGGTTTAATTTGAATTCGTCTCGTCCTCTTACTAATTGCCCCTCAAAATGAGGCCAAATTGATAAATCTACTTTAACATTAACTGGAGAAAATCTCATAGTAACCCCACACCTTCGTCTTTCAGAATTATTGGCATATGAACCATGCAATAAACCGTCATTATGAAGAGAAATTTCACCAGCTTTAAGATTTAATGATACTATATGCTCTTGTTTAATCTGATCTATTGAAACTTCTTGATCTAAAACAAGGTTACTTGCTTTATTAGTACGATGCTCAAACATACCTTTTTTATGACTCCCTTTAACTACTTTCATTGCCCCATTTTGCTCATTCGTGTCATAAAGTGCTAACCACACAGTAACTGCATTTGCTGGATATAAAGGCCAATATTGCGCATCTTGATGCCACGGAACCACCGATCCATCTTTTGGTTCTTTAAGAAAAAATTGTCCGCCCCAAAGAAAAAAATTAGGACCTAATAAATCCTCTACATAATCAAGAATTACTGGAGTACTGCATAAATTATAAAACTTTTTGCTAGCTTTATGCCATTGTGCAGTTTTGTTTAAATCTAATTCTTTATCTATACTTGTACTTAATGAAACAAAAAAATTGTCTAAGTCGTGTTTAGCTTCTTCAGAAAATACTGGTAGGGAACTGATATATCCGTCATTTTTGTATTGTAATTTTTCTTCGTCTGATAACCTTCTCACTTTTTTGGAAATTTTAAACATTTAATAATCCTAATTACTTAATCAAAAGAATATTATCTTCTATAAAATTTTTTAACTTTGATGACCATTCCAAACTATCAACCATTGGGCCATAGTGGCCAAACTTTGTCTTAAGTTCAATTAGAGAACATTTTATATTAAGTGATTTCAAATACTCAATTGTTTTATAACCCTTTTCCATATTTGTTACTTTATCTGTTTTCGCTAATATTTTTAAAATTGGCACCTTAATTTGAGATGCTTTTTTAAACGCAGAAGAATTATAATTTGCTCGTCGTAAAATTATTAATGAGTTTGGGTCAAAGTAATTTGCCCAACTCTTTGCCGATGTTTCTATTAAAATTTTAATTTTTTTTTGTTCATCATATTGGGTTTTTAGATAATCCCCAAAGCCATAATGGTTTAAAACACCTATTCTATATTTAATTAGTGCATTTTTAATTTCTGTATTGTCTAGATCATAAAAATTACCATTATTCCAATTTTTACAATCACTAAAAGGTTTTTCAATTAATTCAATTTTTTCCTTAGTTACATCCCATCTATCTAAAGAACCTGCAATAGATACAACTTTGCATAAACTATCTGGAAACTCTGTAGCCCAAAGATAAACTAAATGTCCTCCAAAGGAATAACCTAATGCTGCATGTAATCTTTTTATTTTAAGACTTTCAATAAGAAGTTTTTGAGCTTTTATTATATCTAAATTTTTAATTTTCGGGAAAGTGGAACCATAAGGTTTATTTGTTTTTTCATTTATTGACTTAGGGCCTGTAGAACCAAAAGAAGATCCCAACATATTTGAACAAATAACAAAATATTTATTAATATCTATGGCTTTTCCTGGCCCCATTAAATTATTGAACCATCCAACATCTTTATCCAAAGCGTGGTGATGATTTGTATATCCATGACATATTAGGATTGCGTTATCTTTTTCTTGGTTTAATTTTCCCCAAGTTTGATAAGCTATAGTTAAGTTTTTAACAACGCTTTTGTCAGATACAACAAAATTTTTATGATGAAAATATTTAGACTCTGGCAATTTCATTTATTTCTCTATTTAATATGAGTAAATTACCATTGTTCAACGAATTCCCTTGAATATTGAAATTTTTTAATGGGTGTGCCTTCACCTCTAGGTATTTCTGCCACAGGATTATAATTAAAATCATCTACACCTCTAGCATGCTGGATTTCAAAATGTGGCCAGACAGATAAGTCTGCTTTAACATTTACTGGAGCAAATCTCATTGTAACACCACAACGTCTTCTATTAGAGTTATTAGCTTCTGAACCATGCAGTAAACCATCGTCATGAAGTGATATTTCACCAGCCTTTAAATTTAGTGATACAATATCTTCCTGTTTAATCTGTTCAATTGAAACCTCTTGGTCCAAAACAAGATTACTCGCTTTATTAGTATGATGCTTAAACATACCTACGTTATGACTGCCCTTAACAACTTTCATAGCAGCATTTTTTTCATCCGTGTCATATAGAGCCAACCAAACAGTCACAGACTTTGCTGGAGTTAAAGGCCAATATTGAGCATCTTGATGCCACGGGACTACTGATCCATCATTGGGCTCTTTAAGAAAAAATTGTCCACCCCATTGAAAAAAATTAGGGCCTAATAAATCTTCGACATAATCAAGAATTACTGGGGTTCTGCATAAGTTATAAAATTTTAAACTAGCCTTGTGCCACATATTTGTTTGGTTAATATCTATATCATTACTAAGACGTGAGCTAAGGCTAACAAACAATTCATTCAAGTCATCTTTTGCTTGGGCATCGAAAACTGGCAATCCCGTAATATAGCCATCTCTCTTGTATTGTAATTTTTCTTCTTTAGTAAGCTTTCTAGCTTTTTTAGAAATTTTAAACATCTACCCCCCCTTAAAATTGATTGTAAATTATAGTACTTCAAATAATCCTGCAGCTCCTTGGCCTCCGCCTATACACATTGTAACAACAACATATTTAATTTTTCTTCTTTTTCCTTCTAGTAAAGCATGACCTACTAATCTAGCGCCGCTCATTCCATATGGGTGACCAATTGAAATCGAGCCACCGTTCACATTTAAGTTTTCATTCGGTATACCTAATTTATCCCTACAGTAAATTACTTGTACTGCAAAAGCTTCGTTTAACTCCCATAAACCTATATCTTCCATTTTTAAATTATTTTGTTTTAATAATTTTGGAACGGCATAAACTGGTCCTATTCCCATTTCATCAGGCTCACAACCTGCAACAGCGACACCATGACATATTCCTATTGGATTTAAATTTCTTTTTTCTGCCAACTTCATAGACATAAGAACAGATGCTGACGAGCCATCAGATAACTGACTAGCATTTCCAGCAGTTATAAATGAATCTTCACCCATTACAGGTTTTAAATTTTGTAAACCAAAAATATCAGTGCTTGGCCTGTTACATTCATCTTTAGATATTTCAACTTGTTTGTAATCTACTTTATCGTTTTCTAAATTTTTAAAAGCCTGAATTGTCTTAACAGGAATTATTTCGTCATCAAAATAACCTTTACTTTGTGCCTCTGCAGTCCTTTGTTGGCTTTGCAATGCGTATTCATCTTGTTGGTCTCTTGCTACTTTGTACCTTTTTGAAACGACTTCTGCTGTTTCAATCATACTCATGTATATATTGGGTTTATTACTTATTAAAAATCGATCTTGCGATTTATATTTATTTGAAAACTCATTTTGTACTAATGAAATAGATTCAACTCCCCCTCCAATGACAATATCCATCTCGTTACATGCTATTTGCTTTGCTCCTATTGCAATTGCCATAAGGCCAGAGGCACATTGACGATCAACACTCATTCCTGGAACATGACTTGGTAGTCCAGACGCAGCAGCAGACAATCTTCCTATATTGTACCCTTGTGTGCCTTGCTGAACTGCTGCCCCCATAATAACATCTTCAACTTCGGAAGGATCTATGCCAGCCTTTGCAATAGTGCTATTAATTGCATAACTAGCTAAAGTTGGAGCATCAGTATCGTTAAAAGTTCCCCTATAAGCTTTTCCTATTGGTGTTCTTGCAGTTGATAGAATTACAGCTTGATCCATGAAAACCTCTTTTTTTAAACGTTAATTAAATTAAATATATGTCAAATTATTCTTACCCGAAACATCTATACCTCTCATGTGATAAATTTTTCTATCAGCATATTTATTTACATTTAATTTTGAAAAAAGATTCTTATCTTTAACCATTTGATGGTCAAAAATACTGGTCGTTGGCATGAATCTCATTGTAATTGCTCTTCTTGATTTAGATGATTTATTTGCCTCAGATCCATGAACTAAGTAAACATCATGAAGAGAAATTTGTCCTCTTTTTAAAATTAAATCAACTGCCTCAGTTTCATTAAACTCTTCTTTATCTAACTCCTGATTAAGGGTCAGGTTTTTATTATCATTTATGTTGTGTGACTTTAGTTTTTTATCTAAGTGTGAACCTTTAATAAAACGCAAACAACCATTTTCTACATTTGAATCGTCTATAGCTAACCAGACAGTACAAGTTGCCAAAGGTCTAATTGGCCAATATTGTCCGTCTTGATGCCAAGGTGTGGCGTGACCATCAATAGCTGGCTTTGCAAAAAAACTTGAATTCCATAGAGCAAAGTCTGGTCCTATTAATTGTTCAACATAATTTAAAATAGTTTGGTCAGAGCAGAATTCCAAAAAGCTCTCATCATAAGATAATATTGCTGGACAGTAATTTTTAAATTCAGGGTGATTACTTAATAATCTATCATGACTTTCTTCAATTTTAATTAATATATTTTCTGGCATTTTAAAGTCTGGAACAACAAAACCATCTTTATGATAACGATCAATTTGAATCTTAGATAACATTTTTTTCTCCAATTTCATAAACCTAAAGTCTCATCATTTTTAACTGTTTCCCATGTCTTTTTCATCCAGTTTGTACACTCGATAGCTTGTTCAAACAGCGAATACTTACAACCCTCTCCATAATCAGTATTAGGTATGAATTCAGTCGAAATTTGGCCTAATTTACTCTTAGGATCTTTATAATGATACTTCAAAAGGTTTCTTATACATTCCTTCCAAGGTTCTAAATAAGACTCATCCCATATTTCATGATATTCATTTTTTTTTGGTTTTTTAAAAGGATACTGGATACCCCTGCCAATTGATCCATCTGGATGTTTACCAAAAATGTTAATGGGGTTGTTAGGTATTGAAGATCTTGCATGACAATGTTTTATCCATCCATTATTAATCCATTCTGATACAACGTTACCTTGTATAAAAGGATCAATGATAAGTTCCCCTCTTTCAATTTTTTTATCTGTATTAAATATTTTTTGTTCTTTTTTATTATCAATTTTAAAAATCACATGACTGTGATCAAGGGTTATATTAAATTCAACACCTTTATCTTCTATTAATTCGCCAACATTAGAAACTCTTGGAAAATCTTCACTCCACATATTCACATGTATTTCAAAACAAGGTATTACACCTAAATTCATCCCAATATCATAAGCTTCTAAATATGCGTCTCTTACATCTAAATCACTAACAATTTTACCTTTGGTATTATATAATTGAATTTGTACATTATGTACAATTGAGCCTAGATTTTTTGCAGTCTTTAAATTCTTCTCTAAAAGTTCTTTATGATCTCCAATGGTATAAAACCAGCCTCCTGCTCTGATCGGAATATTATATCTTTCACTGGCTAATTTGAAATTTTCTATTTCATTATCCTCAGGAGTTTTGTCAACATAATCAAATATTCCAGTCTCTTTAACCATCAAGAAGCGTTCATTTATACTTGGCATAGCATCAAAAGAAGAGTGTTTTATGCCATTGGTTTGAATGCCGAATTTCAATTGATTTGTCATAAGTTTTTTACTGTTTAAAAAATTAAAAAACAGCTTCTCCTTCAAGCATAACTCTATGCATTATTCTTAAGTGACTTACATCATAATCAGAATTAGCTTTATGCATGGTGCAACGATTATCCCAAATTACTAAATCGCCTTTTTCATAATTATGCCTGTATTGAAACTTATCTTGAAATGAAAATTCATAAATTTCATCAAGAAGTTTATCACTATCAGTTTCATTAAACCCTGAGATATGATCAATCCTGTTAGGATTGATATATAAGGATTTTTTATTGGACATTGGATGTGTCCTTATCAAGGGATGTTCAACAGGAGGTGTATCTTTTTCTTGTTCTTTAGTAAGTTTTACCACCTCTGAAACATTCCGCCTACTTTGCCATTTATGAACTGCACGAAGTTTTTTTATTTTAATTTTTAATTCTTGAGGCAAATCGTCATATACGGAGTAACAATTTATAAAATCAGTTCCACCTCCATTTTCAGGAAGAATGTCAGGATAAATAAATGTTAAAGTTGCAGGTTTTTTTCTATAAGAGTCATCTGTGTGCCAATGACTTGCATATACTTTAGGCTTATCTTCTCTAGTTCTATTTGAAACTACTATTACTTCTGGAATATCATCAACTGTTTCATCTTTTACAAAATATTGTTTAGGTTTCCCAAATAGCCTAGAAACGTTAGCCAATTTCGAAGGACTTAACTTTTGATCTTTTATGCAAACTACCAAATGATTGGTGATTGCTTTTAGTAATTCTGCCTTAGTTTCTTTACTTATTTTGTTTCTTAAATCTATACCAGTTATCTGGGCACCCATTAAATTTGATAAAGGTTTTACTTTAAACTCTACCATGACACCCCCTATTGCAATAAAAATTTAATATTATTTTAATGATATAAAAAGAAAAATTCAACAATTAACAGGTTAATCTTATTTTCTTGAATATTAAAAATTATAGTTCAAAGTAAAATTTTGGGGGAAACTTATGAATGATAAATTAATAAGTAAATACATTCATTTAGCTGAAAAAACTCTTTTAATATTCATAGCATTTGCAACTATATATGCAACTGTTCAAGAAATTTACGAATTAGTTAAGATAAAAAGAGTTTTATTGGCTGACTTGCTTTTATTATTTATTTATACGGAAGTCTTGGGAATGGTAGCAGTTTTTTACAAAAGCAATCGAATACCTGTAACATTGCCATTATTCATTGCAATGACCGCACTAGCTAGAATGATAATTCTACAAGGGAAAGACCCTAGTGATTTATTATACGAAGCCGGGGCAATAGTTCTGGTAGCATTAGCATGTTTAATTATCAGGATTAGACCACCTGAAAATTATAGAGCAAACATTGAAGAGTAAGCAATTTGGCAGTTTAATATTCATCTCTCTTTATAATTGTGATATGTAAACTGTATGTTAATAGATGGTTTACAATATTGTAATTGGTCACAAAAAATCTTTCAGGAATGGCGATCTTCTGATCTAACAGCTGTCCATGTCACAATTTCTTATCATGAACAGTTTAGAGACACTGTTTCAAATTTTGAACAATGGAACACATGGTTTGAAAAATTTCCTAGTTTGATTATGCCTGCTTATTTTGCAGAGGACGTAGAAAAAGCCAAAAAACAAAATAAAACTGCTGTAATTTTTGGATTTCAGAACCCTTCACCTATTGAAGACGATATTGGCCTTGTAGAGATTCTTCACCGGCTTGGTGGAAGATTTATGCAGCTTTCTTATAATAATCAATCTTTACTAGCAACTGGTTGTTACGAAAAAAACGATCCTGGTATTACAAGAATGGGTAAAGAAGTTATAAAAGAAATGAACAGGGTTGGAATGGTTGTTGATATGTCACATTCATCTGAAAGATCAACATTTGAGGCTATTGAACTATCACATAGGCCAATTGTAATAAGTCATGCAAATCCATCATTTTGGCACCCTGCCAAAAGAAATAAATCAAATGAAATTTTATCAAGATTAGCTGAAAATAATGGTATGCTGGGATTTTCACTTTACCCACACCATCTGAATAATAGTAGTAGTTGCGCAATTGAAGATTTTTGTAAAATGATAGCTAAGACCGTTGAATTAATGGGCATAGATCATGTCGGATTTGGTTCAGATTTATGCCAAGACCAGCCTGATAGTATTGTGGAATGGATGAGAGTTGGCAAGTGGACAAAAGAAATTGATTATGGTGAAGGATCAGCATCTAACCCTGGCTTCCCTGACATGCCTGATTGGTTTAGAGACAATAGAGACTGGCATAATATACTTTCTGGACTTAAAACGATTGGATTTAACGAACAAGAAATAAATAAGATAAAGGGTGATAATTGGTTTAATTTTTTCAAAAAATCATTCAGTGCAATTTAAAAATATGAAACAAAATTATAAAAAAAATCAACAAATTAATCGCTGTCCAATGAGACAACCCTCCCAAGTTATGAAATTAGAAAGATTAGGGAGTTTTCATCAAACTCGTTTGTCCTTTACTAGACAATTGATAAGTGAATTGAAATCAAACAAAACTCAATTTGAAATATCAAAATGGGATATCGATGATAATGGATTTGGTAATGCTGTTATAAAGACAATTTTTAACAATAGTATATTTTCACTTGTAGTATTCTGCCACTCTATAAATGATGAGGAAAGAAGTGATAGGGTTATAGCAGAAAAGTGGGACATGACTTTTTCACTTTTTAAAGGAGTTCCATCTAATATTGAATTAGATAAAATGTCCAAAAATTTAAAAATACAGGAATTAGGAAGGCATATTTCCAAGCAATTAACACTTAGCAGAGCTAATAAGTCAGTTAGAATTTTTAGAAAAGTATTAGATGCTTTATCTAATGGCAAACAACCGAGTAAATTAGATATAAACAATATTGGATATCTTGTAAGAACAACTGCTGTATACGGTAATGGGAAGTTTGGAATAGGTGATTTTTCATTTGATTCAAGTAAAAGTGTCTTGAATAAACCTTTTCAGGCCGAAATGTTAACAGTCTATTTAATTAGATATTTTTCAATAGAATTAATAAATTTTATAGCAGAAAAAAAAGGTGGAAAGAAGTCAGTGAAATTGTCTGACAAAATTTCAAGACATCTTGGAGTTGGGAATGCAACTGGTTTAGGAATGGCTCCATTTCTGATAAATCATCAAGAACTTATTCATAAGTGGATTAATACAAGGGAAACAGCAATATCAAGAGTGTTATCTATAAAAAGTATCAATAAAAATACTCAGAAACAAATCTTAAATTATATTCAACAGGCCTACAAATATACCTTACAATGGAATGTAGATGACCTAATCCAAGCTAATAGAATAAAAAACCTTAACTTAGATTTAAAAAATATAATAAACTGTAATGAACTTCTTAATTTATTAAATAAAAATTATCCTCTAAAAAGTCTTAATGATTATTTTAAAAATAAAATTTGTATAGAAACAGAAGAAATTCTTCATTCAATATTCATTGAACCATTTCCTGATGTTATTGATGACTTAACAAATCAAATGGGATCTGTAGAAAAAAAATCAGTAGTTGTAGGTTATAATGTAAAAGAAATTATAGAAATTATAAAAGAAAACTATAAATGGGCTTTAACTATTGATGTTAATAGTTCTGATGAAAACCACTTTTTTTGGTATACATCTCAAGCAAAATTAGAGCCTCGAATTGGCGTTACTAACAAAGACGATGGATATGAAAAACAATTACCATTTGACATTTCACATCAAGTACAAAAAGCACTTAAAATTTTAATAAAATTGCCCAAAAAAATGACTGCGTCTGAAGCTATGATTAATCACCCAGAAATTAGAAATATTGTAAGAAGAATTATTATTAATAAAACATCACCATATAGCGAAATTCAGGATAATCTAGTTGGTAAACAAATGAGGCCAATAGATTTATTAAGGTGCAAATTAAGTTTCTTTGGTGCATCTAAATATGACCCAAAATCAGATTTATGGACTAGAATTACACTATTTCAAGGAGCTCCTCTTCCACATCAACTTCAAGAAGAGAATTCTTGTGACTGGCTTTTCCCTTATTTATCTGATGCATAAATATGTTAACCGTATCTTTGAATGAAGTCTACTCTGAAACTTATAAAGCCCTCAGAAGTGTCGGAATTGAGTGGGGATTAGCTAAGGATTGTGCAAACCTCACAAAATGGTTGGTCAATCATGATTATTATTTTCTTGGTTCTGTACTAAAAACGGCTGATCTTTACAAAGAAAAAAAATTATCAACTTCAATTAAAGAGAATAATTTAAATAAACCTCTTACATCTGCTCTCATGGGTTTGCTTTTGGTGGAATATGTCTCGGCAAATAAAATACTTTGGAAAGGTTGTCTACATAATCCAAAATTTTTGCTGGCCTCTATGGGTCTAATTGCCCAAGAACAAAATATAAGTTTAGTTTTGAAAAATAGTAAAAATTCTATCATTGCTTATACAAATAACCAAAAATTATACGTAGATACAAACATTTTTAATAATCTGACAGGCTATTTCTTTCTGGAGACATATGAATTCAATAACAATTGTAATCCATTAAGTTTAGTCCAAAATCAAAGATTGGAAGTTTCTAAAATTAATAAGAAATGTTGGGATAGATTGAGTTCGATGGCATTTGAAACTTATGTGCCAGAGAGTGAAGCCTCAAAATCAGGAGCAGGATATTAACCTAATTAACCCTGTAATCCTTCAATACATTTTTGTCAGGATCAAATCCTAAGCCTATTCCATTAGGAATTTCAAAGAAACCATTCTTAGGATTAAAAATTTGTTCAGGGTAAATATATGCTTCGAAATCAATAAAAAATCTCTCTAATAAACCTGAATTAGGTACAGATTGAGATAAGTGTAAAGTTGCTAAAAATCCTGGTCCAAAGTATGGAGAATGTGGCATTACTTGAACACCAAATGTTTCAGCAACCGATATGATTTTTTTAAATTCAGTAATACCCCCTACTTTTGTTACACTTGGCTGAGCGTAATCTACAGCTTCGTATTCAAACATTTTTTTAAATTCAAACGAAGTACAAGCGTTTTCACCTGCAGCTATAGGAATTAATGATTCAGATCTTAAGTTTGATAAGCTTTCAAAATCTTCTGGTGGATTAATAGGTTCTTCGACCCAATAAAGATTAAAATCTTCCCATTCGGACAAAATTTGCCTAGCTTGATCCTTTGTCCAAGGACAATTTGTATCAACCATGATTGGAATGTCATTACCTAGAATTTTTCTAGCTGCTTCTACTTCAGGTGTAAATATTTCATGCAACTTAATATAATTATAACCGAGTTCTCTGGCATGATTACATCTATCTTGAACCGCTTCAACATCTTCATAACGCCAAAGACTTGCATAAGCTGGCATTTTCTTCTTACCACTTGATCCTAAAACATTACATAGAGGTAAATTACTATGCTTAGCTAGGATATCCCACAAAGCTATATCAACCCCACTTATTGCAAACATAGTAATGCCATAGCGTCCAAACAAATGTAATTTTTTTTGCAATTCAAAATTTATTTGTTGAACATCTAGTGGATTTTTTCCAATTAAATATGGTTTTACCATGTGGATTACAGCTTCTGCGACAGCTCTTCTACAATGAAAAGAAAATGCATCCCCCCATCCAGTAATACCAATATCTGTATCTATCTTTATCAAGCAAAAATCCATAGCATCAGCTTTTAAAAAGTCTGATGGTGATTTATTTTGAACACCTGTAGAGAAAGGTATTTGTAATTCATATACTTCTATGTTTGTAATTTTCATATGATGCCTATTTAAAATTAATGTGACTCGTGATCAGCCAGCCATTTTATTACTTTTGCAGCAGGATAAAGCCATAATAATCCAGCTACTATATAAATTACCCAATCGAAAAGCCAAAAATATCCTGTTATAAAATCAAATGTATACATAAAAAATGAAACATAAATGATTAATGCTGGTATAATACCAATCACAACAATAAAATGACGCCATCTTTTCAAATAACTATCCTCATTAAAATCAAAAATTAACTTGGGATCAAGCCACCATCAATATTATAAGATTGACCTGAAATATTTCTTGCACCCTTAGAAGATAAAAAAACAACCATTTCTGCAATATCTTCTGGATCATTTGGTCTTTTCAAAGGTATATCTCTTGCATAATGTTTCATAATTTCTTCTTCTGATTTATTCTGTTCTAAGGCTCTTTTTTTGACAATGCCAGATAAAATATTTGTATGGGTAATGCCTGGACAAATAGAATTAACAGTAATTTCATATTTTGCTAATTCTTGTGCAGCAGTTTTTGTTAAACTTATTACGGCACCTTTACTGGCTGCATAAATTGCATTAGATACATCTACAAAACCTTTGCCACCAACTGAAGCCATATTTATTATTCTACCACCTTGATTTTGTTTAATCATTTGTTTCGCAGCAGCCTGCAAAGAAAAGAATGTACCTTTGGCATTAACGTCATTAATCCAATACCAATCCTTTTCGGTTAAATCCATAATGTTAGATGTCCTAGTTACACCTGCATTATTTACTAAAATATCTAAGCTACCAAATTCATCTACAGTTGAGTTGATCATATTCTTGATGTCAAAAGCTTTTGTTACGTCAGTTTCTACTGCTATCCCAGATCCTTGTTTATTCAATATAAAATCAAGAGTATCTTTAGCTTGTTTCAAGTCAATATCTGCACAGACCACGTTATAACCTTCATTACTCATGGCAATAGCAATAGCTCTTCCAATGCCATTTCCAGCACCTGTAATACAAACGTTTTTATATACTTTGACCATGATAATATGAAATGCGAGCTTTCCTAAGATTATACTGCTTGATTAATTTCTAACATATTAGCATTAATGTCATATAAATAAATTTGGTGGAAGCCTGGCATTGCGTAAACTTTAGCATCTGAATATAATATTTTTTCCTTATCTAATTTAGCTGTTAAATTTGACAAATCATTTATTGTAAAAGCTGGATGACCTCCAATTGAAGGATTATGTGCAAAGTTGTTTCTATATCCAAACCCATCATCAGGTTTAATTACATGTAAACCTCTATTATTATTTGATAATGGTAATATAGCCAACTCAGATGGGTCTATACTAAAATCTCCCTTATTTACTGGAGCAACCCATTTACCTTCTTTCATTCCTAAAATGTTAGAAAAAAATTCTATCGAGTCTCTTACGTTTAAAGATTCAAGATTCATGTGATGAATACCCCAATCAAGACCCATATTCCATCCATTTAAGTCATCATTAAAACCATTTTTATTTTCAACTAAATGCATAAGATTTAATGATGGTTCTTGAACAAAAATACTTTTGATAGTTTTACCATTATTAAAGTCATTAATTTTAAACTTTATATTTTCAGCCTCTAAATTTCTTTGAATATGGTCAATACTTTCAACTAAAAGAGTTACAAAACTCCTTCTACTCTGGATATTATCTGAAACCAGAAGATCTGGTTTTGGCTTAAATAATCTTAATCCAAAACCTTTGTCTCCTAAAAAAACACTTTCTTCATTTTGAAATAAAGGTTGATATAACTCTTCCTGTTCTTCTGTAATCCCGAGAAGCATCTCATAAAATTCTTTTGATTTGTCTAAATCATGAACAGGGATGGAAACATTCAAAATTGTCCAATTCATTTTAATAATCCTTACAAAATTATTGCTCTTATAATCAATCAAAATAAAAAATCAAAACTAACAAATGTTTACAAAAAGAACAAATTGAATAAAAATATTCTATAAATTAGATGAGGAGCTGATTTAAATGGACATCAAAAATTTAAGTAAAGATTTTGGAGTAGAGATTAATAATTTTGATTGCTCAAAGGAAATCAAATTTGATGAAATAGAATTCTTAAAAAAAACAATGCAAGATAAGCATTTTATATGTTTTAAAAATCAAAATTTAGATGGAAATAGTTTAGCAAAATTTACAAAAAACTTTGGTGATTTAGAGGCTTATCCAGAAAAAGATAAAACTAAAGGAAAAATTGAAATATTTAATGTGTCAAATGTTTCTGAAGACGGGGAACATTTATCTCCAAACGATCAAAGAGTAATACTGCAAAAAAATAACTCAAGATGGCATACAGATAGTTCCTATAGATATTATCCTTCTATTTTTTCCATCCTATATGGTCAGGAAACACTTCCTCATGAAGCAAAAGGTGGACAGACCGAATTTTCTAATATGTTATTAGCTTATGAAAATTTATCAGATGATAAAAAACAACTATTAGAACCTCTTCATCAAGTACATTCGTATAATGATATCAGAAGGTTAGAACCAGGTCTTCCTGAGTTAACTTATGAAGAAAAATCAAATTTTCCTCCTGTATCTCATCCAGTTATCAGAGTTCACCCAGATAGGAACTATAAAAAATCTATTTATTTCACATCTAACACAAGCCTTGAAATTGGAGGAATGGGCTTAGACGAAGGAAAGAAACTGCACGGTTGGCTTGTAGATTACATAAGCCAAGATAAGTTTTGTTATAAACATTCATGGGAAAAAAATGATTTAATTATGTGGGATAATAGAGTTTTATTGCATAGGGTAATACCTTATGATTACTCAAAATATAGAAGAGCAATGATCAGAGGTACTGTAGAAGGAAAGGTGCCAGTTCTTGGCCCATTTTCAAATGAGGTGAGATTAAAAGCCTAAAATGAAAAATGTATGTCACCATGAGTTCTGATATTTCATATGATCCAGTATCAGCTTTAGATGAAAATGAAGCAGTTGGAGCTATTGCAGATATTTTTCTTGATATAAGACACACAATGAAAATACCTCTTGTTACTTCTATATGGAGAGGTTTAGCAGATATTGATAATAGCCTAGAAACTATTTGGGCTATGGCTAAACCAATTTACCAAACTGAAAAAGTGGAGAAGAAGTTAAAAGCTATCATATCCAAGATCGACTTACCCCTTCCATCACCTCTAGAAGATGATGAACTTAAAAATTGTGAGTTAACTAGACAAGATTGGGAACAAATTTCAATAATTTTAAAAGCTTATAATCGCTCTAATGGGATGAATATGGTGGCTTTGCACGCTATGATTAAATTAAATTTTCCTAAAGTTTCTGTTAATACTAAAAGCAATGAAAAGATCAACTGGCCTACACTCCCAAAACTAATGCATAGAGAACAAATTGATGATAATACATGGGATTTAATATGCGATGTTAATAGCATATGTGCACCAAATGGAAAAAAATCACATGTTGCCACATTATGGAGACATTTAGCTCATTGGCCAACTTTTCTTAGAATAATAAATAAAAAACTTAAGCCTCTTAACGAGACTGATACACTTAAATCCTTATTATTAAAAACTAAAACTGAACTAAGTCAAAATGGTCTACAAATTGAGTTTAAAGAATTTTTTAATCATAATTTATCACCAAAAGCTTATTCAACAGTGAAAGACTATGTATTTAAAGAGACTCGGGTAGTTCGTATGGTGGTAATTGGCCATATTATTCAAAATTGGATTGATTCACAAAAAATTTACTAAAGTAAATCTGGAGAATGTAATGTTTTTTATTAATTTTAAATTAATGATATTTATTTTTTTATTATTTCCGTTTGTAGCAAATAGCAACCAAAAATCTGATCTGAACAATTCAGAAAATTATAAACTTAATAAGGAAAGTGATTTTCTAAAATTTAAAAAAGAAGGCAAACCAGTTATTTCTGATAAATGGATGGTTGTTACTGCAAATATTAAGGCTTCTGAGATTGCTGCCAAGATACTTAAAAATGGAGGAACAGCTGTAGATGCGATGATATCAGCACAGTTAGTTTTGGGTCTAGTAGAGCCAGAATCTTCTGGTCTTGGTGGTGGTGCTTTTCTAGTTTATTTTGATAATAAAACAAAAAAAATCATAACTTTAGATGGTCGAGAAACAGCCCCACTATTAATCAAGGAAAATATATTTCAAGATACTAACGGTAATCCATTAAAATTTTTTGATGCTGTTGTAGGAGGCAAATCTGTTGGGACTCCCGGCACTCCAGCTTTGCTTGAAGAGGCATATAAAAGATGGGGTAAAACAGATTGGCCTTTACTATTTGAAGATGCCATTAATTTATCTAAAAATGGTTTTGTCATTTCGAAAAAACTTAGCTCTTCTATTAAAAGAAGTAAACGTTCTTTGAGTAAATTTTTGAATACAAAAACTTATTTTTTGCCAAATGATAAACCGTTAAAATCAGGAAATATTCATTATAACAAAAATTATGCAGATACTCTCAAAGCTTTTGCAGAGGAGGGATCAAAAGTTTTTTATAAAGGTTTTATAGCTAATGATATTGTTACAACTGTTAACAATGCTAGTCTAAATCCAGGAGTTTTGTCTCTTAAGGATATGCATGATTATAAGGTAATTCAAAGAGAGCCTATATGTTCAAAATATAGAGAATATGAAGTATGTGGAATGGGCCCTCCATCTTCAGGCGCGTTAACAATTGCACAAATACTAGGAATTATAGAAAATTATGATATTTCAAAACTTGGTCCTAATAATCCTGAAACATGGAGATTAATAGGAGATGCCTCAAGATTAGCTTTCGCAGATAGATCTCTTTATATGGCTGATAGTGACTATGTACATGTTCCAATCAACGAGTTGATTAGTGAAAATTACTTAAATGAACGTGCACAATTACTTGCTAGGAAAAATAAAATAGACAAAATTAAAGCTGGTGATTTAATCCGTAAATCCTCTCTACATTGGGGTAAAGACCATTCGATCGAGTTACCTTCAACATCACATATTTCTATAGTAGATAAATATGGAAATGCGTTGTCAATGACTACTACAATAGAAAACGGATTTGGCTCTAGGTTAATGACTAATGGTGGCTTCTTACTTAACAATGAATTAACTGATTTCTCATTTAAATCATTCAAAAATGGGAAGAAAATAGCTAATAATATTGAACCTGGTAAAAGACCGAGATCATCCATGGCCCCTACTATCATCTTAAAAAATAATAAACCTGTTTATATTTTAGGAAGTCCTGGTGGCAGTAATATTATTGGATATGTTGCAAATGCTATAATTTCAATGATAGATTGGAAATACAATGCCCAAGAAGCTGCATCGGTAGCTCACGGAATAAATAAATTTGGAACTTATTACATAGAGAAAGATACTTATATGGGTAAGCTATTGCCCTCATTAGAAGCTATGAACTATAAAGTTAAATTAAGAAGTTTTTCGTCTGGATTAAATGTTGTTCACATAGATGATAAATTATATGGAGGATCTGACCATAGAAGAGAGGGAATAGCTATTGGCAATTAAATAACTAATCTAAACTTCCTAGTGGTTTCAATTTTTCGACAAAAATTTCTACCTTTTTATTGCCAATTAGTCGCACTAACATTTTTCTTGTTAAGCCTTTTTTAATTGCTTTTAACAATATATTTTTAGCTTCTTTTTTTTCATTCTTATCAAGTAATACGTAAGAATATATTCCTAACATAGTAGATTTAATATCACTTAAATTAACTTTTGGTGATACCAACCTGTCAATTTCTTCAAACTTGCCAGCCAAGTAATAAGATGCAACTAAATATTCTGTTATAAAAATTACATTAGATTTAAAAAAGATAATATTCAATAAGCATTTTTGTCTAAAAATTAATCAAATTTTTTATAAAGTACATTGATAAAGCAATTAAAATTATTTGTGGTTTAAACTTTAACATTAGTTGAAAAGTGTCGTTTCGTATTGATATAAGTCTATTTTAATTTTATTTGGAGTTAATATGTCTATTAAAGTTTCTGTTGTTGAAAAAAAAGTTACTGAGATTGTAAATCAATATAACTTGGATGAGTATTATATTAATGAAAGCTATGGTTCAGTCAAAAGGTTTAATCAGTTAGTTAATGGTGACGAACTAAAAAATGGTGAAATACCACTTCCAGTTTTTCTTAGTGAAATAAGACCAAACAATATAATAAAAACACCTGAAAAACATGTTAAAGATAATTTAACAATCGAAGCCGGATATATTCAACATTAGTAATTATAATTTATTGCTAATACATATGATGGCCACCATTTATAGAGATAGTTGACCCAGTTACAAACTGTGTGTCTTCCCTTGCTAGGAATGAAACTGCTCTCGCTATCTCAATTGGATGACCCAATCTTCCTACAGGAATTGTGCTTACAATTTTTTCTAAAACATTCTCTGGTACAGAGGCAACCATTTCAGTATCAACATAACCAGGTGCAACTGTGTTAGCTGTTATATTATATCTTGCACCTTCCAACGCTATGGCTTTGGTCATTCCAACAATTCCTGCCTTTGCAGCACAATAATTAATTTGACCATATTGTCCTGCTTGTCCATTTACTGAAGATATATTAATTATTCTTCCAAACTTTCTAACTGTCATTTCTTCCCAACAAGCTTTAGTCATGTTGAAAACAGATCCAAGATTTGTATCAATAACTTCCTGCCAATCACTTGGGGTCATTTTTTTTATAGTTCTGTCTCTTGTAATACCAGCGTTATTTACAAGAATAGAGACAGTCCCATAAGTTTTTATTATTTGTTCAACAGCATCAATGCAAGAGTTATGATTTGATACGTCCCACTTCAAAACTTCTATATTAGTTTCTGTTTTAAAAATGTTTGCTTGATTATCATCTTTTGCATAACCAGCAATAACCTTTGCACCAGCTTGATTAAGTATTTCGCATATACCTTTTCCGATACCTCTAGTACCTCCAGTTACAATAGCAACTTTTCCAACCAGGTAGTCTTTATTATTATCAGATGGCAAATTATTCATATTAATCATTTATCAAACCTCAATTTGATACATTCATTAAAGATAAATACTAAAATGGTAAACTAAGGATTTAATGTTATATTAAACTAAAAAAAAATGATTAAAAATTAACCAAAATATACGTTCTAACAATCATAATTATTATTATCTAGAAACTTTAAAAATTTTGGCTTTATTTCATTTCTCCATGCCTTTCCACTAAAAATTCCATAATGACCAGCATTTTTTTGTAAATGAGAGATTTTTCTATTTTTTGGTAGTTTCTTCAATAATTTCACTGCAGCTAAGCATTGTCCAGGTGCTGAAATATCATCATTAGCACCTTCTATTATAAATACAGCAGTATTTTGAATATTTTCTATATCAATTTTTTTATTATCAATTGAAAATTTATTTAGTGCTATTTCTCTGTTTTTAAAAATTCTATCAACTGTGGATAGATAAAACTCTGCTGTCATATCCATAACTGCTAAATATTCATCATAAAAAGTATTGTGTCTATCTACTTCAGATGCTTCACCATTTATTTCTCTTAAAATCTGATCATGGAAAGCTTTTTGATGGGTTTGTGGGTTCATTGATAAAAAAGATAAAATTTGAATTATACCAGGATAGACCATCCTACCAACACCTTTATAATTTACACCTACTGACATGGTCATAGTATTTTTTAATTTATCCATCTGTATTTTGTTTCCAAAATCAGTGACTGCTGTTGGATTTGCTTCTGGATCAATAGGTCCTCCTATTAAAGTTAGAGTAGATGGGACAAACTTTTTCTCTTTAGCAAGAAAAGCTGTCGCTGCTAATGCTAATGGAGCTGGTTGACATACTGCGATAACATTTAATTTTGGAGCAAGTTTTTTAAAGAAATTTATTAAATATTTTGTAAAATCTTCTATATCAAATTTTCCATGTGAACTGGGAATATCTCTCGCATTTTTCCAGTCGGTAACGTAAACATCACAATCAGGCAAAAGTGATATAACTGTATTTCGAACTAAAGTAGAATAATGACCTGACATTGGAGCAATTATAAGTACTTTTCGTTCTTTATTATTATTATTTTCTTTTTCAAATTTTATAAGATTACAAAAAGGAAAATCCATTATAATTTTTTCATTAACATAATATTCTTTATTTCCAGAAATATATGAAGAAATACCCCAATCTGGTTTTGAAGATATTCTAGATAATGAATGCTCTGTTACCTTTCCCCACGCAGCAAAGGCAGGGGGCAATGGACTTGGAAGCAACCCAAATATAGGATTGTTCCAAAATGTTCTAGTTGAAGACGCAAGCCACTGATAATACTGTTTGTTAATTTCAAAAAGATCATAAGATTGTGTTGGCGATAACATTATTACCCCTTTAAAAAATTAACTAGTTAACTTATTATAACACTATGATTAAAAACTCACAAAGGCAAATAAATTGAAGGATAATAAAAATCAATACGAAAATTTTGATTTTGATGAACTCAAAAAAAATTTAGAAAAAGTTGATGTTCTTACAAAAAGATTAGTATTTATAATAGCATCTAAATCTAAGAAGCAACAAATAACTCAACCAAATCAAGATCTTTACTATAAAGCTGCAGCTAAATATTTTTCTGAAATACTTTCAAACCCTTCTAAATTAATAGAAAACCAAGTTAAGTATTACAAATCATCTTTAGAAACGTGGTCAGATGTCCAAAGATATTTTCTCAAGCAAGAAAATAATAATTCAAAAAAAAATGATAAACGCTTTAGAAGTGTTACGTGGGAAGAAAATCCATATTTTAAAATGATAAAGCAACAATATCTTACTTCTTCAGATATAATTCAGGAAACTATTACGGGAATAGACGGTCTTAGTCATCCTGAGCAAAAACAAATTACTTTTTTTACAAAGCAAATGCTGGAGTTTTTTTCTCCCACAAATTTTCTAATGACAAACCCAGACGCACTTCAAGAGGCTATGGAAACTAAGGGTCAGTCGTTAGTGAATGGATTAGAAAATTTAGTTGATGATCTTGAAAAGAATGATGGTGAATTTAATGTCTCTCTTACTGATGAAACTGCATTTGAGATAGGAAAAAATATTGCTAATGCCGAAGGATCCGTAATCTATGAAAATAAGTTATATCAACTAATTTACTATAAACCAACTCAAGAAATATCACATCAAATACCAATATTAATAATTCCTCCCTGGATAAATAAATTTTACATTTTAGATCTAAAACCAGAAAATAGTTTTATTAAATTTTTATTGAGCAAGGGTATTCCAGTTTTTTTAATGTCTTGGGTTAATCCTGACAGCAGTCATTCTGAAATAGGTTATGATGATTATCTTAAAGATGGTTTACTGGACGCTATTGAACAAACTAGAAGGTTTTATTCTGTAGATTTAATAAATTCAATCGGTTATTGCATTGGAGGTACACTATTAGCTACAGGATTGAGTTATCTAAATGCAAGAAAATTAGAATATATTAAGTCAGCATCTTTTTTTACTACTCTTACTGATTTTGAAGATCCAGGGGATTTATCAATATTTGTTTCAGATGAGTATTTAAATACAATTAAAGATCAAATTGATGATCTTGGTTTTATGGATGGTGATTTTTTATCCCAAACATTTAGTTTTTTAAGGTCTAATGACCTAATTTATGGTCCTGCAGTAAAGTCATATTTAATGGGTAAAAAGCCTCCACCATTTGACCTGTTATATTGGAATAGTGATTCAACAAATTTACCTGGGAAAATGGCTCTAGAATATTTAGAAAAATTTTATAAAAATAATGATTTCTCAAAAGGTAAGCTAGAAGTTTTAGGTGAAAAAGTTAATTTAGAACAAATTTCGCAACCTATTATAGTTATTGGAACTTTTAATGACCATATAGCTCCATGGAAATCATCTTTTAACGGTTTGAGTAAAACCTCTGGAGAAAAAGTATTTATTCTTGCAGGAAGCGGACATATTGCAGGAATAATTAATCCAGAACATTCTAATAAATACGGGTATTGGATCAATAATGAAAATTATTCAACTCCTGAAAAATGGTTCAATAGTTCTATTAATAAAAATGGTTCTTGGTGGAATGAATGGTATGAATGGAAAAAACAATTTTTAGCGGAGAAAATAATTTCAACTAAAATGATTGGAATTACTGAAATAGAACCTGCTCCAGGACGTTATGTAAAAAAGAAAAATAAATAATTTGCAGTTGCAGCATTTTTCTATTGACAATTTCTGCAATGCGGCATATATATTATTTATATTAATCAAATTATGGAGCACTTTATGTTTACATTTGACGAATACACAAAAAATTTTGAGAAGTTTTCTACTCAAAACCCTTTTTTGTCTTCACATTCCTTAGATGGTATACTTGAATTCAATTCAAAGTTATCAAAAATCGCATTGGAAACAATTAAAAAAAATACAGAGCTTAGCCAAGAATGGTCTAAAGAAACATTGAATTCACTAGAAACATTTACTAAGACACAGAAAAATCCAAGCGACTATTCAAAAGTAATAAACGATTTTGTTACTCAACAAACACAATCTTCTCCAAAACATATAGCTGAATTTGCTGAAATAGCAAAAAAGGCTCAATTGGATACTATAGATTTATATATGTCTGCTGGAAAAGAAATGAACGAAGAAATGACTAAAACAGCAAAAAAAACATCAAATAAAACTGTTGTGACATCTTCAGAATAATTTATCATAGAAACTAGTAAAGGATATAATATTCTTTACTAGTTTCTAACTTTAAATTTATGAGGCAATAAATTTTGTCTGAAGAACAAATATTGATAACCCGATATTCAAGCAGACGTTTGTATAATACCAATTCAAGTGAATATGTTACACTTGAGGAAATATCAACACTTATTAAAAGTGGTAAAAATATAAAAATAATTGATAAGCAAACTGGTGAAGATTTAACTAAACAATATCTTCTTCAAATAATCTCTGATATTGAAAACAAAGATGGTAACGTACTTCCAGAGAATATGTTGACTGAAATAATTAAAAGTTATAGCAATGCAACAGAAAAAATAATGCCAGACATGGTGGCTAAAACATTTGAGTTCTACCAAAACCAACAAAGTGAATTTTTAAAACATCTCAACACTAAAAGTGTCAATCCATTCACGGACAAATCCAGTTCAGAATTAATGCAAGATTGGCAGTCAAAACAATTTGAATTGATGAAAGATTTTCTAAATCCCTGGGATAAAAAAGAAACTACAGAAAATCCCTCTAATGAAAAATCGTCACTGAGTGACAAAGACGAAATTGAAATTTTAAAAAAACAAATGTCTGAACTTAAAGAAGAGTTAAATAAGAAAAAGTAAATCTTTTATTCAAAACCATATTTTTTCAAATTATTAGTAATGTATGGATAGGTATTTAGATGTTGATTTTGCTTGGTAAATGCAAATTTTATTTTAGATAAATGATTTTCTTTTAAAAACTTTTTAACAAAATCTAAATGCTTTTTAGCAATATCAATTTTTTTCAAAGAATCATAAGCTAAACCTAAATGTAAATTCCACCAAACAAAGTTTTTATGTTGTAAAGGCTCTAAAACACGGATAACATTTTCTTTTTCTCCACTTGTTTGATAACATTGAGCTAACAAATAGTTATCCCAAGTCGCATAATTTCCAATATCCAATTCATAAGCTTTTTTACCTATTTCCCAACATCCTCTTTGAAATTGACATCTATTTTTTTTAACTATTTGAAATTTTTCAGTACTGGCAAATACATCCTCTTTCTCACATTCTCCACCGTAAGCTAAACTATATCCAATTTTACCAAGTAAATGAGGTCTGTCGCCTGCTAATTTATAAGCTTTTTCAGCAACATTAAACATTTCTTCCCAATTATTATTATAGAATTCAATCTGCAATTTTGCAGCATAACCAAAAGCATGCTCAGGATCTAATATTAAACCTTTATCAATTTCTTTAGAAGCATCATCTAACATATATTTGAATTTATCAGTCATTGAAAAGGAGGAATGTTGTGCTCTTTTTCGATCAGCTAGCCATATCCATGCATCAGCATAGTTAGGATCTTTTTTTATTGAATTTTGCAAACATTCTATTGCTTTTGGATTTAAAGTTGGGGTAACAGCACCTCTAGCAAAATTTATACACTCATAAATTGATATGTCATCTGTACTGGAGGAAGCAATTTTTTTGTTTATATCCTTTGACAATACAGCCCCTGCTCCGACTAATTCATTTATAATTTGTTTAATAATCTCATCTTGTAATTTAAATATGTTTTTACCTGTTAAGTCTCTGTCATACGTTTCTGACCAAATATTTGATATATTTTTGCCATCAATTAGATCTACTTTTACCCGCAGCATATTATCAATCTGCATGATATTTCCATCTACTAAATAAGATGCATTAGTAGATTTCGAAACATCCATTAAGTCTTTTGGAGCTTTTGTTAAATTTAATATATTTAATGAGTTAGATGATTTTGTTAACTTTGATCCTAAATCTTGAGATATACCTAATGCTAGCAATTTTTCCTTTTTTGTTTCACTCAGACTCTTGAATGGCAAGATAACTATTTTACTACTATCAAGTTTTTGTTCTGTATCTAAAATACCTGAGAAAAATAATCCTATAAATACAGCAGCTACAGCTCCACCTATCATAGCTATTAACTTCGTGTTAGATGATTGTGTTTTAAGCTTTCTCTTTTGTGATGGATCCAATAACAGATCGTAGGCATGAAACTGGTTCTGTTTGACCTTTTGTATTCCTAGATCATTAAACTCATACTTTGTCTTATTGGCCACTAAATCATAAACATTTTTTGATATGGTTATACCACCAGATTGTGCAAGGGCTTCTAATCGCGCGGCAATGTTTACACCATCACCCAAGAGGTTATCACCCTCTTTAACAACGTCACCCATATTGATACCAATACGATATTCTAGTTTAATATCTGTTGTATCTTTCTCATTCCGATCCTTAATCTGCTTTTGAAACTCAACTGCTGTGTCAACGGCAGCAACAGCACTTGGAAACTCGGCAAATACAGAGTCTCCACCTGTATTAAAAATACGTCCTTTTTGTTTTTTAATAATGGTTTCTATAATCTTATTACATTCACGAAGACCTCGTAATGTAGCATTCTCGTCTTTTTCCATGTGTTTGCTATAGCCAACTAAATCAGTGGCAAATATTACTGCTATTTTACGGTCAATATCATTATTTGACATGTACTAGTATCTCCTTATTATTTTAGTACAGTTTCATCTATTAACATGAACTAATTCATTTCAAAATGATATAAATTTTTGGTTAAAAAAATGACTATTATAAATAAAATTTTTGGGTCTTTTAAATTTTCATTTATTCCGCCATTAATGATTTATCTCGCTGCTGGAGTGTCAGGAATTACAAATATAGTTGGTCTTTTTTTTGTAAAAGAATATTTGGATTTGTCGGCAGTATTTCTTGCTGGATTAGGTTTTTGGGCCGGACTTCCTTGGGTATTAAAAATGCCATTGGGACACTTGGTTGACATTCTTTGGAAATTTAAATCAATTCTTGTAATACTAGGAGCCCTAGTAATGGCAGCTAGTAGCATAATTATGTATTGTCTTATTCAGTATAAATCGGAAATGATTTTACTACTAAACGCTGAAACATGGTTTGTTATTTCATCTTTATTAGCTCCGATTGGTTTTGTTTTACAAGACGTAGTTGCGGACGCTATGACGGTTGAAGCAGTTCCAAAATTAGATGATAATGGTGAAGAAATAGATTTTAAAGATCTGAAGTCTATGAATGTTTCTATGCAACTTCTTGGTAGAGTATCAATTATTTTTGGAACACTACTTGTATCGATGCTCAATTTAATAGTTTTTGCTGACTCTTCAGAAATGACTGAGTTGGAAAAAATTAATGCATATGGAAAAATTTATTTATACTCTTTAATTGTTCCACTTATTTCGATTTCAGGAATTTTTCTAGCTTATATAAACAAACAAAATAAATTAAATTCTCTTATTAAAAATGGCATTGCTCCCCTTAAGGCAAAGGGAATGGTATTTATTAGTCCAGAACTAACAAAACCAAACCTATTAATTATTATCGGTTCAATTATTTTTGTTTTATTCACATTATTTATAGGTACTTCTAAAATCCAGTTTTCTCAAGAAATTGTCTTCGTGGGATCATTTGGAATAATATTATTGTTACTCATTAAATTATCTAATGAGTTAGATGCAAAAGCAAAAAGAATGCTGTTAGGGACAGCAATTATTATTTTCGTGTTTAGAGCGATGCCTGGCGTTGGTCAAGGAGGCAGTTGGTTTGAAATAGATGTATTAAAATTCGACCAAGAATTTCTATCATTACTTGGATTAATAGCATCTTTTCTAACAATTTTTGGTATTTTTATTTTGAGACCTCTCATGGAAAAATCTTCTATGTCTAGACTGATTATTATCCTATCTGTAGCAGGCT
>CACALC010000013.1:0-53346 GCA_902533225.1 uncultured SAR116 cluster alpha proteobacterium
CAGAGAATCCGACATTCTAAGCGCTCTTCCAATATTGTTAGTCCATACACCAGCTGCTAGACCAAATACAATATCATTACCTACTTTTATAGCTTCTTCTTCATCCTTAAATCGAATGATAGATAAAACAGGACCAAATACTTCTTCTTGAGCAATTCTCATTTCATTATTAACATCGGTAAAAATTGTTGGCTCAACAAATCTATTTCCTCTAACATTCTCCCCAGAGTAAGCTTTTCCACCTAGAACACATCTTGCACCTTCTGATTTTGCAATTTCTATGTAACTCATGATTTTGTCAAATTGTGGCTGTGTTGTTACAGGACCTACATGTGTATAAAGTGACATTGGATCACCTATTTTTGCTTCACTTGCAACTTCAACAAGTCTTTTCACAAAATTTTCATAAATAGAATCCTGAACTAACAAACGAGACCCTGCTATACAAGTTTGTCCTGTTGCTGCAAATATTCCCGATATTACACCCATTATTGCAGCTTCAAAATCAGCATCTTCAAAAACAATATTAGGTGATTTACCGCCAAGTTCTAAAGATACAGGCATAATTTTTTTCGCAGCTGTTTCATAGATTTTTTGACCTGAAACATCAGATCCAGTAAATGCAATTTTTGAAATATGTTTGTGCTCAACAAGTGGTTGTCCAACGTCAATACCCATACCTGTAACACAATTAACAACACCGTCAGGGAATCCGGCTTCTGAAATTAATTTCATGAATTCTAAAGTAGAAGCAGAAGTAAATTCAGATGGCTTAATTACTGCTGTATTTCCTGCTGCTAGTGCTGGAGCAAGTTTCCAAGATAAAAGTAGTAAAGGAGAGTTCCACGCTGTAATCATTCCGATAACACCATATGGTTCATATTTTGTATAATTAAATATACCAGGTTTATCTGAGGGTAATACTGATCCTTCAACTTTATCTGCAAGACCACCAAAATACCTATACCATTCGGCAAGATATTTTGTTTGAGCACCCATTTCTGCAATCAACTTACCATTATCTTGAACCTCTATTTCACCTAATCTTTGAAAGTCTCTTTCAACAAGCTCAGCAAGTTTTACAAGTAACTTTCCTCTTTCTGTAGGTTTGGTTTTAGACCATTTTTTTTCAAAGGCTTCTTTTGCAACATTTACAGCTATATCAACGTCATGTGAATCACCCTTAGCAATTTTTGCCCATTTTTCACAGGTATAAGGATTTTCTGTTTCAAAATATTTTTTACTATGCGGCTCCATCTCTTTGCCATTTACATAATGATTATATATTTTCATTAGGCACACCTTTACTTCATTTTTTTAGACTATAGTAAATATACTATTTAATCTTATTAATTTTCTTTCGTACCATTTTTGCTATGAACCATATGAGAAGAAGAATAATTGGAACACAAAATGCTAGAAAAACTTGTTTGCTAAAAAATACTTTATCAAAATTTACTGGGTCAATCAAAGTGCTCAACAGACCAATAATATAGTATGTTATTGCTACAATTGATAGAGATTCTACAGTTTCTTGCAACCTAAGTTGAGCTCTTGCTCTTAATTCCATAGATTCCAATAAATTTTTATTTTGAATTTGAACACCCATTTCTATTTGAGTTCTAACAAGATTATCTGCTCTTTGTGCTCTTGTAGCTAATGACTCCAATCTTCTTGAAAAAGCTTCACTTGTCCTAACAGCAGGTTGTAACCTTCTACTTAAAAACTCATCATTTGTTTGAAAGGATTCTAGACGGTCTTCTCGTAAATCTTTTACCCTTTGTTCTACTAGTTTGTAATAAGCGGCTGTGGCTGATAGACGGTAGTTGGTAAAAGAATCTATTTCTTCTATTTTGGCAACAACATAAGAAAGTTGATTTAAATCTTTTTGAAAATCTGGATAAGCTATTGATTTTTTGTCTAAATTTTTCTCTGTAGTTTTTGAAACTGATTTTGTGATTTCTGTAATTTGTTTCTCAAGATTACTTAAATGAAAACTTTGTTCTCTGACTTGACTTAAGCCCAATAAAGAAAGTACCTGGTAAGTCTCAAGTTCAACAATTCTCTGAAGAAGTCTTCCAGTTCTTCTTGTTCTAAGATTTTTATTTTGTATAAATACTCTTCTAAATCCAGAACCTAGAAAATCAGTCCTGTCAGATTTAAAAGACATGAAAACATTCGCTCCATCTTCAGCAACATTTGAGCCTGCAAAATTATCATGGAAAAAAAATTTCTCAATATCAATTGGTTTGAAATTGTGACTGGATTGTGCCATTTCAATCCATGATGACAAAAAATGTTGTCCCGGAAATTTTTCTAAAAAAACTTTTGGTAATAAATTTAAAAATTTTACATCGAACAATTTTGGTATATTTTTATTATCACCTTCAATTTTATCAGGATATATTAATGTTAGTGATATGAATTCTGTATGACATTCATATCGGATAATCAAATCTTTTCCCTCAGCCACCCAGTATTTTGATGGTTCTTTTGGTAAACTTTGAAAATTTAATTTCTTTAAATATTTGCTTAGATAATTCCAAGCATTCTTTTCATCATTGTCTTTTATTAAATACGCAAAGTGAAAAGTTCTTAGATTGTTGCCTAACTTAATATATGGTCTAGCATGAAGTTCATCTCTTAAAGATAATGAATCACTGGTTGTTAGTTTGTTCATATTTCAATCTTATCACTTTATTTATATAGATGAAAGAATTCGAAGTTAATTTTATAAATAGATTACATTTATAAAACTTACCAATTTTGTTCAAGAAAACTTATTACTTTTTTATATGTATCAAATTCATAAAGATTATTATGCCCAGCATTAGGAATATAAAGGGCTTCTTTTGGTTTTGGAGCAGAATTAAAAACCCTTTTACCAAACTCTATACTGATTATTTTATCTTTTAAACCATGTAAAACTAGTAATGGTGAATTAATATTCTTTACTTTACTAATAATATCATAACGATCTAAAACTAACCATCTAGAAGGAAGATACCAGTATTGGCGCATAGCTACGTCTGCTATGGATGTATAAGGAGCCTCTAAAATAGTTGCCTTGAAACTTTCTTCTGTTGAAAATTTCACAGCTAACCCACATCCTAAAGACTCTCCGTATAGAATAGTTTTGTTTACAGGAATATTATAATTAGTTAAGAAATCTAAAGCCGCTTTACCGTCCAAGTAAAGGCCACTTTCTGTGGGTTTACCTTTGTTTTCTCCATAGCCTCTATACTCAAGCAATAACAAACCATAGCCTTCATCAATAAAGGGTTTAAATTTTTGGACTCTGTGGCCTATATGGCCTGCATTACCGTGAAATACAACTATAGTATTATTCTCACTTTTAGATGGATTTTTAAATAGAGATTTCAAAACAATTCCATCTTCAGTAGTGAAATTAATTTTTTTCAACCCAGAACTATTATAGTAAGAAACATCAAGTTTCTCTCTAGATGGTTGATATAACAAAGATCTTTGAAAAATAAACATGATTAGAATTAATAATAAGTAAATACTAATTCCGTAAATCATAATTGATGAAATTTTTGTCATTTGCTACTACAGAAATTAAATAATTAAATATTAATTTATAAATCAATAAATGAATAGAGAACTTACCAAAAAATTATTAATTTATAATTAATAATTTTAATTAATAATTTGTGAAGATTGAATTTGTCACTAGGATAAATTAAAAAGTTTCCTATGAATTTTATTGATGTTAGAAATAATTTAAAAGGTAGAAAATGAGAAGTATAATACAAGCACAAGGCATACATCACATTACATTAAATGGTGCTAATAAAGAAACCTCAATAAATTTTTGGCAAAAAATCCTTGGAATGAAGTTTATTTTTGAACAGCCAAATTTGGATGACTTAAATACTAATCACTTATATTTTGATTGTGGGGACGGTACTACTGTGACCATTTTCACAAATGAAAACATAATTCCAGACAAACAAAAAATAAAGAATGAATGTGGTGGGGTTCACCATGTTGCTTTTTGGGTAAGTCAAAGCACTATTCGTATAGCTGAAAAAA
Source organism: uncultured SAR116 cluster alpha proteobacterium (assembly GCA_902533225.1). Lineage (GTDB taxonomy): Bacteria > Pseudomonadota > Alphaproteobacteria > Puniceispirillales > Marisalimonadaceae > Marisalimonas. The sequence continues at coordinate 4,057 of CACALC010000013.1, forward strand.
ATTTAAATGAAAATGGCTTTGCAAATACAGGTATTAAAGATAGGGGATTTATGGATTCAATTTACTTTAGAGAACCATTAGGATTACTTATAGAACTTGCCAGTTATAAATTTGACCCACCTATAGGTTTTACGCATGCAAATGTATTAGAGAAAGCACATGAGTTAAGAGTAAAAAGAGAAGCCTTAAATATACAAGACGAAGATATTGCTGGCGCTATAAAAGAATTAAGAAATTAATCATAAATATCATAAATTAATTAAATAATTATTTAATTAATAATATGGTTTAACTGTTATTAACTTTTCATCAATCCAAGAGTTTATTCCGTATTTTGCATTATATATAACATTATCAAATTTTTTATCCATCATTTCTGCTATTATTCTCGTTCTTCTACCACTTCTGCAGATTAATATAATTGGCTTTCCATCATTAATTTTTAAGCGTAAATTTTCATACCATTTGTGAAAATTATAATTTCCCTTTTTATCAAAAAAGGTTAGCAAAATACTTTTGGGCACTACCCCGGTTTGATCCCATTCTGAACTTCTTCTTATATCTACTATTGGAATATTTATTTTTGATAATTCTTTTATCTGCTCATTATTCACATCAATAATATCAGCAAATGCAAACTTAATACTTAACAAAAAACAAACGATTTTTATACCAATTCTAATAAACATAATTATCCAAATCCTTTTTTTAATTTCAACTCAATATTAGTTTTTTTAATTATTTGATCTTAATTTATATAGTAAAAATAAATTAGTGCTAATATCATTTTCTTAAAAAATTATATATTAGGTAAATATTTTATTAAGACATCACCTTATATCAGTAAGCAAAAGAACTATTAGCTTTGGAATTATTTTAAGAACGGAAAGAAGCTTCTAGTCATTTAATTTCAATAATCTGATTTATTTAGATTTTATAGATTAGTAGGTTTTCAGTCTTCATTTTAGTCTGCAAATTAATTTGTTTCTATTTCATTAAGTTCTAATCTTAATTGCCATATAACTACACACTCTTCACATCGTTAAGTAGCTTTTCTAATTGCTTTATAAGAAGGGTGCTTTTTACACCCTTTAGCAAGTATCTTAAGTAATACGACTTGTCTTTCTAATTTATGATTAATCATGTTATTTCATTACAGTTTCATTATTATCTCCAACTTTTGGTCATTTTTCCTTTATCTTTGAAGTCAATAATTGAAAAAGTTTTCTCTACTAAAGTGTAGTCATTGTAACCTAATCGAGCTATAACCTTCATTTTTAGCGTGTCAACCATCCCATCCTCAGTTATAAATTCATCTTTGATATGAATACCAATAACTTGTCCAAATACGACGTTGTGCAAACCGCCTTTTCCTGGAAGTTCAACTGTTTTGTGATATTTACACTCAAAATGTACAGGAGACTCTGCAACTCTTTTTGGCTTCACATTAAATGAATCAATAGCGGTTAAACCAGTTTTTTCTAATTCGTCTGTATCTGGTTCCATTATCCAACTTGTATCATTCATTTGGTGACGTGTGTCCCAGGTACTCATGTTAACCACAAATTCACCTGTTTCTTCAGCATTTAAAACACTATCTTTCTTACTTCCATCTGCGCGATTGCCAGCTGAGAACATTACAAATGGAGGATCATAAGAAAGTCCATTGAAATAACTATATGGTGAAAGGTTTCCTATACCATTTTTACTTACTGTACTAATCCACCCAATTGGACGCGGAACTGTCAGAGCTTTGAAAGGGTTGTAAGGTAATCCGTGATTGTTCTTATTTGTTTCGTAGTACATTTGCATACTCTTTTTTTTGTACTTAGTTTAGCAAAATTTATAACTTAAAATTTATAATAATTTATTTAACAATTAATTAGAATTATTTAGTTAATAAAACATCTATAATTTTATTATTGATACAAACTCTTAGTTTAAACTTTATAGTATAAATCTGGATTTACAATTCCAGTATCTACGGTAATTTTACATGAAAATCTATCTTCATAATCTTTATTGAAGTTTCTTACATCAGACAAATGCTTCTTCAAGTTTTCTTGATTATTAAAAGTAAAAATACCTAGTCCTTTATCAGGAGTTATATGAAAAGATTTAAATTCTAAAAGCCCATTAAACGTCTTAGGATCAAAATTATCTGCCATATATTGATGTCCAACGTGCATTAACTTAGGGTTTGAATATCTAACATTACAAACAATACTAAACATCATTATCTCCTATTTTATATATAAAATTATTATGTTATTGAGGAATAAATAATATTCAATTTATAAATATAAAATAAATAATAGATTTATTGTGTAGTATCAGATTTAGTTATTTTTCATTATTTTTTTCTAATAGAATTATTAAAAAACTAGTAATTTTGTTTCTCAGGTATGACTCCTCTAATACCACCTCTAGGGTTAGGAGTATCGTCCTCTCTTCTAGGAATTATATGAATATGACAGTGAAAAATAGATTGACCTGCATCCTCTCCTATATTCATTCCAATATTGTAACCTGTTATTTGATTATCTAAGTATTTTAGTTCTGTTCTTTGTGTATCTAGTATCATTGGTATTTCTTCAAGTTCTGCTTTTGAGCATTGAAAATAACTTACAACATGTCTTTTTGTTATTATTAGTGAGTGTAGTGGAGTAACTGGAAATGCATCTCTTATTACATAAAAATGTTTATATTCATGAACTATTCTCTCAAGTGGTAAGTTACAAAAAATACAATTACTCAAAATCAATCCTTCAATATATTTCTAATCATATCACTGAATTAAAAATTAATATTCATATTTTTGCTCAAGGAATTTGATAATGTTAGGTGTAATAAGTTCACCATCATGATCTAATGTTTCAAGTTCGTTTACTGCCTCTTCATAAGTTAAAGGTTCAATATTAGACTTTCTTGCTTTTAATAGTCTCAGGCTAAAATCATGATTAAATTCAGGATGAGCTTGAAGAGTTAGAACTGAATCGCCAATTGAAAAAGAAGCTACATCACAGAATGAGTTACTAGCTAACAATTCTGCTTCTTTCGGAAGCTTAACAACTTGATCTTGATGGAAGAAAATTAAGTTTAATTTATTAAAATTACCTAACAAACTACTATATTTCTTAATTGTTATTTTTTTTATTCCAATGCCCCAACCTTTTGAAGATTTTGTTACATGTCCACCTAAAGCTTGAGCAATAGCTTGATGTCCAAAGCATATTCCAAGCAAAGGAATTTTAAAGTTTACAATTTTATTAATAATATCGAAAAGTTTTTTAATCCATTTATGATTTTCGTAAACTCCATAAGCGCTTCCAGTTATAATAAACCCATTATAATAAGCTAAATCTTGTGGAAAAATATCTTCGTAAATATTAAAAACATTTACATTCCAAAGTTTAATTTTATCTTTCAAAAGTAATGAAAACATTTGATCGTATGAAGGGTAATCTAAAATAAGATCTTTGTTTATTGGTCCAGCTTGTAAAATACATAAATTAAACAAAAACAAATTCCTCAGTAGTTTGTGTTAGTCATTTGCTTTATCCATATTTATAGAATAATAGTTTTTCAGTCTATGTTTTAGCTTCAAACTTTATGAGTTACTATTTATTGACACCTTTTCCTATATGGGCAACGCCTTCAATTTCCACATATATTTCAGGACTAGCCAAGTTTGAAACTTCGACTAGGGAACAGGCTGGAAAATTGCCTTCAAAGAACTCAGCCCTTGCCTTCCAGACCATTTTGTTATTTTGAATGCGTGTTACGTAAATAGTCAGTTTGGTGAAGTCGGCCATTGTGCCACCAGCTACTTCAATCAAAGCCTTGTGTTTTTCAAAAATGATTTTGGTTTGTTCGTATTCATCCTTACCATCAATCGTTACGCCATCCGCATTTCGTGAAGTTAATCCAGCAATGTATGCTATGCCGTCACATACAATACAATTAGACCAAAGCTTGGGTGCAGGTTCACTCACTTTTGGGCTGGTGTACCGGGTAATCATTTTTAAATCCTTTCATTATACATATCTAAAGTTTAATTAGAAAATCAACTAATTCTGGTTATTAAATTCAGGGTCTATGGGAACTTTGATTCCATTTAGAAGATGATTAGTCCTACCGGCAAGAGACACAATAGATAGAAACTCCGCATATACTTCATCATTCATGCCTTTGGCTCTAGCTGCAGCGGTATGAGAGTGAATACAGTACTCACAACTATTAGCTATAGAAACAGCTGCATAGATAAGTTCTTTGGTCATGGGATCTAGATGACTAGGTCTAGCCATTACTGATTTTACATCATTCCAAGTATTCTCAAGCAAATCTGCATTGAAGGCAAGATAGTACCATAAATTATTTATGAATTCGTTACCACGCGTGGCACGAATATCATCGAAAACAGCTTTTACACGAGGATTAGATTCTGGATTTTGAGGTGGTGATAAAGTGGGCATTAGATAACCTTTCTTTTCAAGAATTACAATATTTTATCATCTGATTTAATTTTTAGAATAGTATTTATTCAATCCATAATTTAGTCTAAAATAGTGATTTTGGAAAATTATAACTTTTGAGGAATTCATGAGTAAACCTAAAATATTTGTGACTGGTGGAAGTGGAAAAGCTGGTAAGCATTTAATCCCATATTTGTTAGAAAAAGGATATTCAGTTGTAAATGCTGATCTTGTTCCACTTATGATGGATGGTGTAGATAATATTAACTTAGATATAACTGCTTCTGGCCAAGTCTTTAATGCTTTATCGGGTTATGCAAATATACCAGAACTTAAATTAGGTGAAGGTATAAAAACTTTTAAAGCGGTTGTTCATTTAGCAGCAATACCTAGAATTTTAGTTAAGCCAGACAATGAAACTTTTCGCATCAATACATTAGGTACTTATAATGTCATGGAAGCAGCCACAAAATTAGGAATTAAAAAAATTATCTTTGCATCCTCGGAAACAACATATGGCTTTTGTTTTGCCCAGGGTAATCCAATTCCTAAATGGCTTCCAATTGAAGAAGATTATGAAACAAGTCCTACAGATAGCTATGGGCTTTCAAAAGTGTTGAACGAAAAAACTGGTAAATCTTTTCAAAAAAGAACCGGTATTGATATTTATGCATTAAGAATTGGTAATATAATTGAACCTGATGAATATCATAGATTTGAAGAGTTTTGTGAAAATCCAAGCATAAGATTAAGAAATCTCTTTAATTATATTGATGCAAGAGATTTAGCTCAAGCCATAGAACTGTGTATTAAAAAAGATGGACTTGGTTATGAGGTTTTTAATGTTACCCATAATATTAACTCAGTTAGCTTAACAACTGAAGAAATAATTAAGCAATTTTTCCCAAATGTTAAAATGAGAAGAGATATGGAAAAATATGAGTCAATATTATCTTCAAAGAAAATTAGAGATATTTTAGGGTTTAACCCGGCACACGATTGGAAAAAATATTTAAAAGGATATTTATAATGATAATTGCAGTTGTTACCTTTAATATAGATAAAGAATTAACTAGTTCAGTTCTAAAAGAGAAGTTTTTAGAAACAGCACCCATTTACAAAGACACTCCAGGTTTAATTAGAAAAAACTATATCTGTGATACTTCAAAAAATATAGCAGGCGGAGTTTATTGTTTTGATAATATAGATAATGCAAAAAGTTGGTTTGATGAAGATAGGGTTAAATGGATTACAGACAGGTATTCACCACCTAAAATAAAATTTTATGAAAATCCAGTAATAGTTGACAACAATATTGATGAAATAATTTCATAAAAATTTCCCCATTACTGGGGAACGAGCTCCTCACTATTTCATTTTAATCATCTGTTTTTATTATATTTTACTAACTTAAAGTTTTTTAGTTTACAATTTAAGGAGAGAGCCACTCTCCTTGCCAATTAGTCGTCTTTTTGTAATAAGCACGAATATGTTTAGCACCTAAAAGCAGTAGCTGAATTGATTGTATATCACATACCAAAACGGCGAAACGTTTCTGATCTGAGGTATGGTTATAGTCTAGGGGACTTCCAATGACGGAACCAGGGCTAGGAATGGTTCCATAAGCAACCCTGGAGTTAGTTGGTACATTTTTCCAATTTGGAATAGTAATGTCGCCAACATTTACTTCAACAACAACTTCTATCTGAATTTGTAATTTCAGTTTTGGCAGCCAAATATGAATTCCAGCACGTGGGTTCTCCTTAAGGGCCAACATTTTTGAAGAGGCGGTATCTGTGTGAAACTCTATCTGGTTATTTTTCCTATCGCACCTTCTCATCACTAAAGTACGGGCATTTGGAAAGCCATCAGCACTTGATGTAACAAAGGTAGGGTGTCTAGCAGGCGATTTTTTGTCAGCTTTTCCCCGAGAAATCTGTGCCCAGCCAAAGTCCAAAAAATCATCTAATTTTTGAAAAACTTTCATTTATATAATATTTAATTATGACTATTTAGTATGAGTTGCTTTTAAGATAATAATCCATTCTATTAATTGAACGTATGTTAAAATTCATTTTTTTTCCATTCCGCATTACATCAACTTTAATCATTACTCCATAGTTTCCAGAACTCCAGACAGTTTTATAAAAAGATTCTAAATTATTAACAAATTGTCCATTTACTCCTGTTATTACATCGTCTGGCTTAATTCCGACTTTATAAGAAGGTCCATCTTTACTAACTTTAGTAACAACTATTTTACCACTATTATCATCTGAAGATAATCCAATATAAGGATTAACATTTGAAGTTCTACGACCATATCTTACTAAATCTTTCATGATTGGTTTTAAAAGATTAATAGGAACAAACATGTTTCCTGGAGATATTATCTCTGAGCTTACAGCATTTCTAATAAAAAGCGAACCTATTCCCACTATTTCACCTTGGGAATTAATTAAAGGTGCTCCTGCCCAAGCTGGATTATTTGGTAAAGTGTAAATAGGTTTCTCTAAGTAATATTCCCACCAACCAGCGAATGGCCTTCTAGAGACCATTTTAGCTAAAGAACCAATACCCATAATTGGTGAAGGAAGTATAAAAATAGAATCGTCCATTTTAATGTTACTTGAGTCACCTATTTTTAGAGATTTTAATTTTGTTGGAACTATAGGGGAAACTAAACCAAAACCAGTCTCAAAATCATACGCAATTAATCTCGCGGGTATTTTTTTTCCATTAGGTAAGCCAATGGTTATTTCGCTTGCCTCAAGAACAATATAGCCAATTGTAAGTATATTTTTATTATCAATTACTACTCCACTTCCTTGTCTAAGAGATCCAAGACTTTTTGAAGTTCTTGCTTCATTAGGAATTATGGAATGAATACTTACAATTGAATTATATAAATCATTGAATTTCTCTTTTTTTAAAATAGTTTCTTGAGCGTATATATTAGAGGATATTAGGAAACAAAATTTATAGAAAAAAATTATTATAATCAGGTTCAACTTAGACAATTTTAAATATTCCTTTGCGATATGAGGACTTATAAACATTAGGATATATAAATTTAAAAATTGTCAAAATAATTAGTTTCCCTGTTAAAGATATTATTAGTAGATATATTAGTTGCACGAAAAAGGAACAATATAAAATTAGAACTACACCATATCATTTTGGCAACTTCAAAAAAAACTAAATGGCTTTTTAAAGTTACATATTGTTATTTAAATATCTGTTTATATTGAATGTATCTGTAAATTATGGCGGAGGGAACCTCCTCATTATTTCATTTTAATCATCTGATTTAATTAGATTTTATAGATTAATAATTATTCAGTCTACAAATTAGTCTACAACATACTTTAATTTAGTTTAGATTTGAAAAATTCTTGATGCTAAAAGCTACCCTTATCCTAAAAATTAGATGCTCCACCAGGCAACTAACTAATGGCCAGATATCAATTATAAAGCCTTAAGTTAATTCTGTCCTTACAACCAAACTTTTTTGTAAAAGTCTTGAATGTCTTTTATTAGAGAAGAGGGCTGCTCAAGAGCTGCAAAATGACCACCTTTGTTCATTTCAGTCCAATGCACTAGGTTAAAAAGTCTTTCCACATACGACTTAGGAGGCCATGTTAAGAACTCTTTTGGGTAAACAGCACATCCAGTTGGAACCTCTACCTTTTTCCCTTCCTTGGAGAGTATTCGTCCTCCTTCATTAACTCTGCCATAATAAATCCAAGATGATGTATTGAATGATTTAGTTAAGATATAAATCATAATATTAGTTAATAAATCGTCTTTTTGGTATGTCAAATCTAGACTTCCATCTTTTAAATCAGACCAATGGTAAAATTTTTCTACTATCCAAGCAGCTACACCTAATGGGCTTTCCATCATAGCGTAACTAAGTGTTTGAGGTTTAGTGCTTTGTATAGCAAAATATCCGCTTTGAGAGACATAATCTATATTAAATTGCTTTTCCCAACTTTTTTCTTCCTCTGTTTTTGGCCCATCTATATGTCTTGCTGGAAGCATGTTAATATGGATACCTTTACAATTTTTTGAGTGATCAAAACCAAGCCATGTAGAAATTGCACTACCCCAATCACCTCCTTGAGCAACATATCTTTCATAACCAAGGTTTTCCGTCATAAGTTTATTAAAAATCTCAGCAATTCTTCTTGGTCCAATCGGATTAGCTGGTTTCCCAGAAAATGCAAAACCAGGAATAGAGGGCGCAATAATATCAAAACAAATTTCGTCTTTATTCCCAAATTTTTCTGGTTCACAAAGTGGTTCAATAATATCCAGAAATTCAACTATTGAGCCAGGCCATCCGTGAATTAAAATTAATGGGATAGCCTTCGGGGAAGAAGATTTTTTAAAAATAAAATGAATATCAATATCATCTACTTTTGTTTTATAATTAGGCTGTTGATTTAATCTGAGCTCCTGAGATTCCCAATCATATTTCTTGGTCCAATAATCAGCTAAATTCTTCATGTAATCTATATTTGTTCCAAAAGACCAGCCACCTTCTTTAGGCATTTCGTGCCATGGAAACATTTCAACTTTTTCTTTAATTTCCACAATTCTTTGTTTGGGATAGGATATTTTAAAAGGGTCTATTTTCATTTTAAAAATAAAAGTCTGATAAAAGTTAATGATATAAATATTTAATTGACATTCAAGCGGAATAATTCTTCTACATGGATTTTTGCACAATCAATTAATTTAAAATCAACATTGTCTGATCGATAAATCAAGGCTAGGTCAGTCCCTCCAAGCATTATTGCATCGACCTTATTCTTACTAAGAAATTGATTACATGCTTTTTCAAATATTTCTTTTTGTTCATTATTTGCACGACCCAAAGTTGCCATTTCTGCATATGCTTCGTGCACTTTATCTAAAAGGTTATCCTCTGGTATAAATACTTCGGCTGATGTTATCATTGAATAAAATTTTGACACCATAACTGGTTTGGTACCAATGATGCCAATTCTTTTATAGCCCCTGCGTTTAATTTCTTTTTGCACACAGGACAAAAGGTCTACCACTGGCAGCACAGATTTTTCTTTGAACTTTTCAATACAGAAATGACCAGCGATAGAAGTAATAGCGACAAAGTTAGCTCCTGCTTTTTTTAGTCTTAGCGTTAAATCATTATAGATTGCTACTTGTCCATCTTTGTTATCGTCCATCAAATTTTTAATCAGAGTTGGGGCATCCGCGTGTACAATCGTCATATCCAAATCTTTTTCTTCGGATGCAAATTTTTCTATCAAACTCCGATAGTAAAAATCCGTTGCAGCAGGCCCAATGCCACCAATTAAACCAATTTGCATACAAATTTTCTCCACATAATATATCTGATTTTAAGCATATTTATTGATTATAAAATATAAATATAAATATAAATATAAATAAATAATTTATCTTCAAATATGTTATTATTTATTGTTTACCTATCTGATTAAATTGAATTAAATTAGGATAATATTATGAAAGAATTAAATTCAAAAACACAAAAAATAATATTTGTCATTCAATGTAGTATCAAATCTGATGCTAATGAATTTCTAACATGGTCAAAAGAACGTGCTGCAAAATATGTGTTTAATTTAAAAGAAGAAAAAACTATAAGTTATGAGTGGCATTTGTCTGATGATAATTCAGAAGCAACATTAGTAGAGTCATTTATTGATAGTGATGGTGCAATGCAACGTTTGAACAACCATATGTCAAGCCCTATAGCCGAAGAAGTAACGCAACATGTTGACATTAAAGAATGGCTAGTTTTTGGCAATTCTAAACAAGATTTAATTGACGCACTAACTCCTTTTGGTGCCAAGTTTAAAAGGCAACATTGTGGATTTAATCAATGAATTGAATATTAAAGCTTTTGATGTATTGCGAGACACTTTTGGCTACTCCTCATACAAATATGAGCAAAAAGAGATTATAGAAACTGTTCTCTCTGAAAATCATACCCTTGCTATCATGCCTACCGGTGCAGGTAAATCATTGTGTTATCAAATACCAGCAATTATTTCTTCAAAGAAAACTATAATTATTTCACCGCTAATTTCACTTATGGATGACCAGATTTCAGCATTAAAAGAGTGTGGGGTTCAAGCAGAGAAAATTCATTCTGACTTATCTTATAGCGAAAGAATTACATCTTGGAAAAACTTCAAAAATGGAAATTCAAAAATTATTTATATGTCACCAGAAAGACTTATGACAGAAAATATTATTAACGATTTAAAAACCATGGAAATAGGTCTGTTTGTCATAGATGAAATTCACTGTGTATCCAAATGGGGCCATCATTTTAGACCTGATTATAATGCATTATCAAAATTGAAGTTATTATTTCCAAATAGCAATATTATTGGGTTTACTGCAACAGCTGATAAATCAACCAGATTAGATATTCTTGAAAAGATATTTAATAAAAACGTTAAAGTATTTATTGCAAGTCTAGACAGGCCCAATTTAAGCCTTTCAATAAGTCAAAAAACAAATTGGAAAGCTCAGTTAATTGAATATTTAAATCCAAGAAAAACTCAATCAGGAATAATTTATTGTTTATCAAAGAAAAAAACTGAGGAAGTCACTTCATTTTTAATTGATAAAGGCTTCAACGCTAGCACCTACCACGCAGGATTGGATGGTCAAGTAAGAAAAAATGTACAAAACAAATTTATGACTGATCAAGCACACATTGTTGTAGCCACAATTGCATTTGGAATGGGCATTGATAAACCAGATATTAGGTTTGTTATTCATTTAAATCTTCCAGGGAGCGTTGAAGCTTATTCTCAAGAAATAGGTAGAGCAGGCCGGGATGGCAAAGCATCTGATACATTGTTAATTTATGGTTTTGATGACTTAGTTATTAGAAGAAGAATGATAGATGAAAATATTTCTGAAGAAAAATTCAAATTTCATGAAAATAAACGATTAGACTATTTATTATCTTATTGCGAAACTCCTGAATGTCGTAGAAAAGTTTTATTAGGATATTTTGATGAAAAGTCAGAAAATTGTAATAATTGCGATAACTGCCTTAACCCACCAGCACTAATTGATGGTACAATATTGGCTCAAAAACTTCTTTCCACTATATATCGAACTGGTCAGTTTTTTGGTCAGGTTCATATTATTAATGTACTTAGGGGATCAGAAGATAAAAAAGTATTTGATAAAGGTCATCAAAATCTTTCTGTTTATGGAATAGGAAATGACAAATCTAAGGAATTTTGGCAATCATTTCTAAGACAGATGCTTGCTTATGGGCATTTAAAAATAAATTTTCAGAAATACGGTGCAATTCAAATTACTAATACAGGTGTTGATGTTTTAAAAAATAAAAATAAATTTATGTATAAAGACATTTCTATAAAATCTATAAAAGAAAATACTAAAGCTCCAAAATATTTAAACAGAGATCTAACAGACGTAGATAGTACTTTGTTAAACGACCTAAAGTCATTAAGACTAGATATTGCAAAAAAACAAAATCTCCCTGCATTTACTATATTTCACGATAGTACATTAATTCAAATGTCACAAAGAAGACCAAAAAATGAGATAGATATGCTTGAAATAGACGGAGTAGGGCCAGCAAAATTAAAAAAATATGGTTTGATATTTATTGATTTAATTTCCAAGCACTCAAAGCACCCATGAACCAAGAACCACGGACCAATGCGCATCTATGACGGTACTAAGGGTACTGGAAAGTTGTGTTTTATTAGTTTAAATTGCAAGTTTTTTATCATGTAAGTTATTTAATTAAATAATTTCCTACAAAATAATCCTATACTCTTTATTGCCTCTTCCGCATCTTTTAAAATATGTGCGCTTCCATGCCATCCATGAAACATATCTTTCCAAACTTCAATTTGCACATCTACTTTTGCTTCTTTTGCTCTTTCTACAAATCTTTTACTATCATCCAACATCGTTTCAGCAGAACCGACTTGAACTAGTATAGGTGGCAAACCAGATAAATCACCATAAAGTGGAGATGCTAAAGGAGTATCACTTGGAGTTTTAGAAAGGTATAAGTTAGCCATTCTATCCAGATATTTTTTACTAATTACCGGATCAATATTTGCATTCGTAATCATCGTTTTACCTGATTGAGAAAGGTCTGTCCAAGGGCTTAAAGCGACAGCACCTTTTGGCTGAAAACCATTATTTTCTTTAATTTTCAGCAGTAATGCTAAACATAATCCACCACCAGCAGATTGCCCACTAACAATAATATTTTTAGGTTTCAAGCCCTCTTTAATAAGCCAATTATAAGCTGTATATGTATCATCAATAGCAGCTGGAAAAGGATGTTCTGGAGCTAATCTGTACTCTATTGATAAACATCTTACTTTAGCTTCAGCAGATATCCTTGCAACGGTTGCACGTGTTGCAGCAATTGAGCCTCTATAGTATCCACCGCCATGAATAAACATGAATGTTTTGTCAGTATCAACTTCTCCACATGTAATCCATTCTGCGTAAACATTTTCAGCTAGTATTCTTTCGAATTTAGTATTCTCTGGTAAAGGAATTAAAGAACCAGCAATTCTAGTTTCTTCTCGCAACTGATTAATAGTTTTGTTTTCTGTGTATGGATTCTTTCGTTTTGCATCGATAATATCTTTAAGAACTAAGTTATCAGTCATTCTTTATTATTACTCCTCAGTTTTATTCAATCTTATTAAGCTCAACTCTAGCTTGCCAAACAAATACAAACTCTTCACAACGTTCTGTTGCTTTTCTAATAGCCCTATAAGCAGGGTGTTTCTTGCACCCTTTAGCAAGTATCTTAAGCAATTCTATTTGGCTTTATTCTTTGTGTAGTTCAAATTTAGAATTATTCATTTTTCATATTCAACTATTTAATTCATTCAATTAATTATATTTTTTTAGAAAATTTATGTTCTCATCCAACACTTTGTTAAAGCACTCTGATCTAGGATAAAGTAAACCAAAATGTCCACCATCAATCTTAACAATATCTTTTGGAGCATTTATTAGTTTATAACACTTTTCCATAACTATTGGATTTGCCCTCCAGACTTCATCATCTAATGCATATATTACTAAAGTTGGACATTTAATGAATTTCACAAGATAAGATGGAAGAGGTTTTATAGGCGTTTTTAAAGTGACAACTGTTATCCAATTTTTCCAATTTGAATAAGGCATTCCACCAAATTCAATAAACCATTTATATGCTTGAGGAAAATTCAAAAATGATGGTTGTACTTCTGGGAATGGTGATACCATTGGTAATGGTCCAACGACATCCCTTTCAAACTCATTTAGATTTGAATTAAAATAAATATTTTTTAATTTTTTTAAATATTCATCTCCTTGATCATATTCAAAAAACTGATCGCCAATTGCTGTAGTTTGAATAATTAAAGAAGAAACTCTGCTGTCAACAACAGATACTAACATTGCAACCCAACTAGAAAAACTATCTCCCCAAATGTTTATTTTATTATTATCTATATTTGTTTTTTTTTCTAAAAAAGATATTGCGTCTCTATATCCTCTTGCTTGTTTCCAGAGTTCAATTTCTACTCTGGGGTCTCCATCACTTGAACCTATACTGGGATGGTCATAAACTAAAACAGCAAAACCTGATTTGCTTATTTCATAAGCGTAATCAATAACAGCCATATTATATGTAGCAGAAGAACCATGGGTCATAATTAACACTGGTAAATTTACATTTTCTTCTGGAGAAATTAACTTTCCCCTTAAGGTTATTCCATCTGACTTGAATTCTATATTTTCAATATTTAAATTGGATTTTTTGTTATTCATGGAGTTTACACTTCTTTTAAAATTAAAATTACCCGTCCGTAAATTAGTAATTTTTCATAAAATTGACATTAAATAGAATTAAACGTATTTCAAACTAAATTACATACCACTCACTTCACCATTCTACCCTTGAACCCTGGTCAATGCTCCATGGACTACGGTCAATGAGCAGAGCACCCCTTGACCAAAAATCAATCTTGATTAGGAAAAGGGTGCAGTAACCCCACAATAATATATGAGTTTATTATTTTACTTCATTATGGGTAGATTTGTAGGCAGACATTTTTTTTAATAATAAATTCAATAAAATCATTATATTAATACAAAATTATGACGGAGATAACCTCCTCGTTATTTCATTTTTAACCATCTGATTTAATAAGATTTTATAGATTAATACGTTTTCAGTCTACAATTTAGTCTACAATTAATATTTTTTATTTGCTAGACTTTACCTAATACAAACCTAGGTAATGACTAAATGAAAAAAGTTCTTATTTTTATTTTTTTTGTTTTGTTTCAAAGTAATGCTTTGGCAGACTTAGCTACTTATAAAACAACTTGTACAGATATTGGCTATACCCCAGGAACTGAAAAACATGGGGACTGTGTAATCACACTTCATAAAAGGGGTAAAAAATTAAAATCAAATCAACCGCTAAAACCTACTAAATTTAAATATGTTAAATATGATGCTGATAAATCTTTAAGTGATTATCAAAGTGAGTGTAGGGACGGTATTGAACTTACAAGACAAAGCTTTGTTAACGAGATGTGGTGTTGGAGAAAAGCTATTGAACTTTCTGGACAATCTAATTTTGGAGGTAGTTGGAGAAGCTCTAATAATTCTTATAGTAAGTTATTAAAAGCATTAGATGATTTTGCTGCTATTGCTGAGAAACAGGTTGCTAGGGGTAATGTAGACGTAAAAAAAACAGCTAATGATTTAGATAAATTTAAACTTAGTATTTCTGCCAACGCTAATATGTTAGACGCACAAAATGCGCAAAGAAGCATGAACATGATGATGTTAGGATTAAGCATAATGCAAGGTGGTGGATATAATTACCAAACTAATAATTCTTCCAAAATAAATACCCCAGGTTATTTGGAAAACAGCTACATTAGCGGTTTTAATAGAATTTGCTCTTATACTGATGGCGTATCACAAACAAAAAAAACGATACCATCAACTCAACTTTGTTCACTTACAAAATGAATTATTTAGACAATTCCAAAACACAATCAGCAAATTTTTCAGTTCCTTTAATAAATCCAAGTGTTGAGCACTGTTCTTTGAATTTTTCAAGATTAATTTTGGTAGGATTATTTGTTTTAACTTTTTCATCGCTTTGGTTATTTAATTCATTTGTACAAACATAAGTTAATTCATAATGTCCACCAAACATACCTGCATTATCATTATAATGTTTTTTATCCTTAAATCCTTTAAATCCTAATTTTTTACAATAATCATAAGCTATTGGGTCTGAATGAACTGACCCGTCTCTACCAATCACAACATTTCCCAGGTTTATAGTAACACCATCTGTGTATCGCTTTACAATTGTTGCTCTTTCTCCAGCGCTACACGAAAAAAGTAAAACAACAAGGACAGTTATTATTAGATTTTTCATTTTTCTTTACCTCATAAAACATATATAAAAACCAGCGCACCCAACAACAAATGCTGCTATTGTAGAAAAACTCTGAATGTAACCAGCTAAACCCACCATTCCAAGAAAAATGATTAATTTAAAAGCTACAGTTTTTTTATGTTCCTTATTTTTTAGTTCTTCGTTTTCTTTTAGAAGTCTGTTATTTTCCTTTTCTAAATCTCTCATTTTTTAAATCCAAAAAAATAATAAAACTTGTTGTCCAACTAAGCTGCTGATTTGTTCTTATCTGCTAAAGCCCCATTTATGATTAAACTCAAAGAAGATATAGTCTTATTCATTTCTTTTAGAGATAAAGGAACACCAATTGAATACAAATGAGTTTCAGTTCCATTAATATTATTCATATATCTATTTTTTTCATAACTAACTTCAGAACTCGGATAACACAAAAAACAAAATTTATCTTTAGATTTACTGAAAGATGAATATGCCATGACCTGATGCTGGTCTTTTCTTATTTCATCTTTCAAAAATGGGGTTAAATTACTTTTGTTAAAAAAATGTGACTTATATTTTGCATCTACAAAAAAAAGTGTTTGGTCTTTTTCCAATATTATATCTGGTTCTAAGTGAGATAAACTCAATTTATTAAATGGATTTTGAGAATAGATTGTTCTATTTTCATAAACACTTCCACCAACAATGTTCATAGTTTTTTTAAATAAATATTCTACAAATTTTTCAAAAACCTCGTTGAAATCAACTCTCCAGGCAACACCTTTTGTTGCATGCGAATTTAAAATTTTATTAGCCTGAACTTTAGTGTTTTTAATAGCTTGTTTTTCGGAGGCTTTTACAACCAATTTATTAACAGTAATAGGTTGCAATTTATGTAATTTTTTCCCCATAGCATGTAGTTTGTCAGACAACGAATGTCTAATTTTAGATGGAGTGTTATTTGAAAGAATTTCTTTTTGACAAATTAGGAATACATACTTCAATTTTGCTAATTCATTGTGAAAAATATTTAAAATATTTTTATTACAAGGAAATCTCAATCTGTTTTCTATTTTATACTCATTGAGATAATATTTTTTCCAGTCAACTTCACCTATTGGCGATTTTTCTATAGAATTAATATTATCAAACATTCGCCAATTTGATTTTAAAACTAAGTCAAATAAATTTATGAATTTCATACACTCTAAATAGAGTGGTGGTTTCATAAATTCTGACTTTAATGGAGCACTGTCTTTAATTTCATATTCAATTGAGTGCTCTAAAAGGTCTATTAATTCAGTATATTCCTCAAATTTTTTGGTGTTTGCAAATCGTGGTGTTACACAAAAGTCACCAATCTGAATATTTTTGGAGGACATCATTGGAATTGCACCAACATATTGGCTTGATTCAAATAAGATTGAGCCTTCCTTTTCATAGCCTTCTAAATTACAATTGATACCTAAAAAATCTAAGTTTTTAATATTATTTTGTATAAAAATATTGAATATTTTGAAATTTTCTCTTCTATCCGAAACATCAACTAATTTTTCTAATCTTCTATAATTCGATTTAGAAGAAGACAAGCATTTCATTTCATAAAAAAGGTTATTATTATTAATCATTTAAATAGACTTATGTTTATTGTATCTTTGAAAAAAATCTCAAACGCCAATTTTGCATCTACTAAAAGACCTTCATCAAGATATTCATTTATAAGTGGTAATAATTCGTACCTTACTCTAAGTTTAAACTCCTCATCGTTTGAAGCAATAAAATAACTTTGACCAGGTTGATACGCTAATTCACTATCATCCGCATAATCATTAAAAATTTTCTCAACTTGCTCAAATTCTTCTTTAAAAAACTTTTTATTTGGTATTTCATTTTCAATAACGTGTGGTTTCATATCGTACCATGCAAATCTTCTTCTAAGTGCGAAATCTACAATAGCCAAACTTCTATCTGCAGTATTCATAGTTGCAATTACATTTAAGTTTTCAGGCAACTTATCAATATCAATGTTGCCAACTTTAATTTTAGCATTAGAAGAATCCATATTAGGTTCGAAAAGATAAAACATTTCGCCAATCACATTTGAAAGATTAGCTCTATTTATTTCATCTATTATTAGTAATACTTTTCTTTCAGGATTTTCGTTTGCACATTTAAAAGCTTTTAAGAATTTACCTTCATACTCACTATACCTAAGTTCTTTACTTTGATTAGTATCTGGCCTTATTCCAAATATAAAGTCAGAATAAGATGTCTCAGCATGAAATTGGGTAAAAAAAACTTCAGCATTAAGTTCATTTGCTACTAATTTTGCCATTCTTGTTTTTCCTGTACCTGGAGGACCTTGTAGAACAACATATTTTCTTAAACTCAATAAATTTAGTATTTCATCATAATCTTGCTTTTTATTATTATTTCCTATTTTTGATGTTCTTTTAGAAATGGCTTTATTAATGTTGTTCCTTTTTTCTTTACTTGTATCCCAGTTACGAATTTGAGCATAATTCGCTAAAAAAGAAGCAATAACTTCCTTGCCTTCATCACTTAATAAATTTTTAACAATTTGAAAGGCTGGTAAAAATTTAGTGTAAGTTGAAAGCGTTGGAATAATTGAATTCAGTTCTTCGTTAGCAAAATATTTCCTGTCTATACTAGTTTCAATATCATCAAACTTTTGTTTACAGAAACTATTCTCATCAAGTATTTTTTGGATATTTCTTCTTATACCTGGTCTTCTAGCAATATCGTAGTCTTTGTTAAAACCATTGCTCCCAATACCAAAACACACAATAGATGAATTATTTTCTATTTTTGAAGGAAAAATTGTAACTGTGAAATCTTGAAATGCCCCTGATTTAGGTTCCTCTGCAGATGTTACGCTAATAAATCGTTGATTTTCACTAGGAGGTCTAAAGCTATTGTTTCTTAACTTATAATACCCCTCATTAACGTTTTTAATTGAATCGCCATCTATTAATTTCCCACCAAATTCTTCACAAGTTTTCTTTATAAAATCAACTACAGTGTCGAAATATTCTTCGGGTAATTCTGTCATTTCTATCTCTTTTTAATTATTTATATTATTATCTTATATGTTTTTCTATATATTTTAACTTTATTGTATCTAATAAGGATTCTTTAAATGCTTCAGCCAAAGTATTAACATCTTCTTCTGTTAATTTTTTTAACTCTTTATTCATTACTTCACAGTTGCACCATTTAGTGATGGCAAACCTAATCCACTGGCTTCTTAATACTCGTCCTTCATCTCTTCCTAATTTAATTAATTTTTCAGATATTTCATTTCTCTTATTAGTATTTTTATAATCAATTAATTCCTTTCCTTTTTGGATTTGATTTTGTAAAAATTCTAATAGTTTTTGATTATCATAATCTTTTATAATTTTACCTGATTGAATTAGTGTATATCCTTCATTTTTTAATTTCATTATTGCAATGTATCGAAGTAAGTGCTCGAAATTATACACATAAGATTTATTTACTATTTCAGCATTTGGTATAAGCCCTTTTTCAGAAAATTGCTGCAATCTTCTTAGATTAACAGGTAAATATTTTTTATACTTTTTTGAATACATTTTATAATTTTCAGGACTCTCTTTTTCGAGAGTTGAAATTATACTCATTAATTCTTTTCTGCTTCCTCTAAAATTTGAAAATTTAGTAATCATTAAATAATCTCTCTATGTTCATTTTCACTAAATAATCCAGCCTGAATGCAACAACTTAGAAAAGCGTCATCATCCCATGTATCAAAACCAAAATATCTAGAGCATAAGTTCTTAAAATTTGTAATAAATTTTGCAATTCCATATCTATGACCCTCTAAATTTGTGTTTAGCTTTCTATTTGTGATTGCAAAATCTCTTAGAATATCGTGAGTACTTCTTCCCTTAAATTCAATAGGTCCAATACCGTTCCAACAAATAGCTAAAGTAAATTTTCTGTATGGAATAGGTGCAAGAAAATTACCCAATTCCAGCTTATTAATAATAAAACATGACCATGAATTAAATCTCTTGTTGTGTTTTAATGTTTGATATTCTTCTTTTGAAACAATATCAAAATGGTAGTTCATTAAAAAAGCATGAATGATTTTAACTTGGTCAATGATACTGGGTTTGCTTGCATTAGCATTTCGCAATGTATTATTTAAATTAATAATAATCTCATATAATGCCCCTAAAGGTCTCTTAGCCCTTCCGTCAACTAAAAAGTCTCCTGGAACGTTTGGTCTATATTGAAACCAAATTTCTTTTGAACCTTTATTATCAATTCTAACCTTAAAAGATTCTTTGATATAATTATTAATAGACATAATTTTTACCTTTCATAAATAAAACAATTAATTTATTGTAACACACATTTATATGTTATGCAACCACACGTGTGAGGTTTTTATTTAAGATTTAGAATTTTCAAATAATTAATAAGTCATTTACATTTGATAATACTCTAGAGTGTATACCTAAATAGATTATCCGATGATTTTTGCATAATGTCCTCTTTACCTTTTAATAGACTTAAATACCTAAGTGCTAGATTAGCTTTTTTAAATAAATCTAATTCTTCGTTATTTAACGCATCTGCAATTACAATTTGAGAATGTATTAAAAGGTTTTTGTGTGTCTCATCAATTTCTCTTAAAACAGCCTCTGTAGCATCCTCTAATGCGTCTTTAAATTCATCAATTTGTTTCCAACGTGATAGTGTTTCTTCTCTAATGCTAAGTTGTTTAGCAATGATTGAAGCTTTAACGCCAGAGGCAAGTAAATGAACTGCAATAAGTTGCTTTTCATTGAGTTTTATTGACATTGTTGTCTCTTAAAGGTTTGTGACCATAAAAGCCTCTAATCTTTTTTCTCTCATTGATATACTCTTCTATTTCTCTTCTATCCCACATAACTTTATTTGGCCCAAGAAGAAATGGTTTTGGAAATTCTGGAATTTCTTTAGACCATCTTGTGACAGAAGAAGGACTACAGTTTAGAATTCTAGCTACTTCTTTTTTGCTTATATAAATTGGTTTCATAGGCGTGACTCCCGCTGAATTTAAATTAAAATTTTTGGAATCAACGTCGCTAGATTTATTAATCTATTTCGAAGAATAGCATGTTTACATGCACGTAATCACTCCCCAGGGTTTCGCCTCGCCGTGATTTTGGCTCACAATAAATGTGCGGTCCCTTTAGTTAATTTATTATAACACTCTAACCTGTTTCAAGCAATACTATGACAAACTAGAAATCAAATATTTCTCCCAATCGTTCATAATTATTGTTCTTTCTGGCATTAAATCTGTCCTTAAATAAGCCTTTTCAACTTTGTTTGGTAATTCATGTGCCAAACAAAACTCTATTGCATTATGTTGATACTGACCTATTTCTTCTGCCCAATCTCTAAATGAAGACCTAAAACCATGTACAGTAATTTTGAGATGAGGGAATTGCTTTTTTAAGAAAATTAGCATTGCTCCATTGGATATATGTTTACCAGTTGCAGGATTGGTAAATACATGTTCATGGTTATGTTTTTTTCTCATCAAATCAATTATTGAAATGGCTTCATCTGATAAAGGTACTTTATGTTTTTTCCTAATTTTCATTTTATCAGCTGGAATAGTCCACATTTTCTTTTGTAAATCAAATTCATCAAATTGAGACTCAATTACTTCTTTAGTCCTAGTGGCTGTTAAAATTAATAATCTTAATGCATAGGCTGATAAGATTTCAAACTTGCATAGCTCATTATAAAATCCTGAAACTTTAGAAAATTTTAGAGAAGGGTGGTGTTTAACTGTTTTTATTAAATATGGGTCTGGAAGTATAAATGAGAGATGTTCTTTCCAAGATGCTGGATTTTCATGGGTGTACCATTCTCTAATTTTGGCAAATGCAAATATTTTGAATAGCCTTTGTTGAATCCTTCTGGCAGTTTCAGTTTTATCTCTCCAAATAGGTTGAAGGACACTTATAATATCATTTCTGTTAATGTCATTTAATGGTTTGCTATCTAAGATTGGTGATACATAAGTAGTAATTGTATTACGCCATTGTTGTTCGCTTTTAGAGTTTGTCCACTCAGGTCTTTTCTTCGTTTCAATATATAGATTAGCTATATCGGAGAATCTTTTGTTTTGCTGTTGTTTTAGAACCTCAACTCTATTTTTCTCATCAATAGGGTCAATTTTTTTAATTAATAATTGTTTGTTGCTCAGAGCATGTTGTCTTGCATCTAATAGTGTAACTTCTGGAAAGCTACCTAAACCCATTTCCCTTGCTTTCTTATTGAGGGTATAGCGTAAACTCCATTTACCTTTTCCAGGTTTGTAAATTGAAAGATAAAGTCCATTTCCATCAGGGTATTTGCCTGTTGGTAATACTAATATTTGTTTTGCATTTAATCTTTTCATGTCATCTCCAGTCTACAACTCGGTCTACAAGTTTGGTTGATTAAAGATGATTTATAATGAAATAACTTAGAGAGCTTTCGTCAACAACTTCCAGTGTTTCCTTAGGTTTATGACATAGTATGACATAAGGAAGTTATCTTAATGGCGGAGGGAGGGTCCTCCTAGCCAGTATCTATTAATCTATGATAAAATACGTTTTTTTGGCTGATTTATTAAAGTTTTTCATGTAATATACTTTATCAGACTTATACAGATTTCTTTTAATCTGTTGATTTATTGTGGGTAGAGTTGTGGGTTAACAAAAAAATATGGCCTTTTTAAAATCAGCAAGAAGCGTAGAAACAGTAACTAAAACTGGTTATCATCGTTGTGATCGTGGGCTCTATTTACAAGTTTCACGCACTGGAACTAAATCTTGGATATTTAGATATAAATCACCAGTTACCTCTAAACAAAGAGAGATGGGAATAGGATCTTTAGAAGTTGTCTCACTTGCCGAAGCCCGAAAGATTGCTGTAGAAACTCGTTTGCAGTTGCTTAAAGGAATTGATCCAATTAGTGAACGTAAACGAATTAAACAAGTCAATTTATTGAAACAAGCTAAAACTATGACGTTTGAGGAGGCTGCTGAACATTGTATTGTTAGCAAAAAGCCCGAGTGGAAAAATGTTAAACATGCTAAGCAATGGTCCAACACTTTAAAGACTTATGCTTATCCAGTTTTTGGAAAATTACCCATTTCTGAATTAAGTACTGATTTGGTTTTAAAAGCACTTGATCCAATCTGGTTATCGAAAACTGAAACTGCTAGCCGTATCAGACAACGCATTGAAACTGTATGGGATTGGGCTCGTGCTCGAAATTATGTTGAAGGTGAAAATCCCGCTCGTCTCCGAGGACATTTAGATAAACTTTTAGCTAATCCTGCAAAAGTAAAGAAAGTTAAACATCATCCAGCTGTTCCATATAAAGATATTTATTTAGTAATTAAAAAATTAAGAGAACTTATAGGTAATACTTCACTAGCGTTAGAATTTATGATTTTAACTGCGACCCGCACAGGTGAAGTGCGTGGAGCAAAATGGCAAGAAATTGATTTAAATAATGCAGTTTGGACGATACCAGAGGATAGAATGAAAACTCAAAGGGAGCAAAGAGTGCCCCTTAGTATTCGTGCAATAGATATTCTAAAAAGTTTAAAGTCTAATCATAATCCTGAGGATTTTATTTTTATGGGTGGAAAAATAGGGAGAGGTTTAAGTGATGGAGCTATGCTTGTTCTCTTAAAAAAAATGAAGATTGGGCCATATACCCCTCATGGTTTTCGAAGTACTTTCAGAGACTGGGCAGCAGAAGAAGCTCATCAGTTTTCAAATGAGACTGTAGAATTAGCTCTCTCCCATACTATCAGAAACAAAACTGAGGCAGCTTATAGGCGTGGTGATCAATTAGAAAGAAGAAGAGAGCTTATGAATGAATGGAATAAATATATTGAAAAATCATTATCAAAAACTCACGCTAATAAATAAAAAAACCGGTAAAGTTTCTTCTTCTCATCATTGGTTTCTAGCTTTAGCAGCAAATGCATATCAACAAAAACATACCAGAGGCATCTCAAGCTTATTACCTTTATCTAGAGCGAAGAAAATTCTTAAACATAATATTTTAGCTGTTAAAAAGAAAAGACCAGGACAAGATGAAACAAGTAGGTATTTAGCAAGACAAGAGGCTAAATTAATATTACCTCAATTAGAGATACTCTTTAGATATAATTTAAAAAGTCATCAAAAGTTTTTAAAAAAGAATTTTTGTTTATGGATAAAAAAAGAAATTAATAAACCATGCACTGTAGTACATAAATTTGCTCAGGATAGTAACATGCTTTCAATCATGGAAGGCCATCATAGCCTTAGATGGTGGATGGATCAGTTAAAAAAAATGCAGAGTTAAGCACTTTCAAAAAATAACACCTTACTGTCGATTATAAATCAACTTTATAGGAGTTATTAAGATATGCAAAAAAGCAGAAATATAAGAACATTACGCATGAGGGATCTTCCTTCAAAGGTAGGTTATCAACCTTCAACAATATACGGTCTGATTGCTCAAGGAAAATTTCCTAAACCATTCAAACTTACACCAGGTGGACGCGCTGCTGGATGGCTCGAGACTGATATTGATAACTGGATTACTAGTGCTTTAGGAGATCAGTCATGAGTAAAGATGATGACAAGATACCTGGTAAAATAGATTTTTCTAAATTTCGTGTATCTATCAGTAGTACAGACTTACCAATTGCAGAAAAAGTTTTATTATATGTACCTACAAGAAAACCAAGTAAGCAGACATTCGTAAGAGTTCATCCTGATAAACAGTATCATTACGATGCTGCTTTGTTAAAGTTAGAAAGTGAAGAAAAGCCTTATTTAGTCTCACAAAGTGTAGTTAATGCAATAGCTCAGGATGTTAAGATTGTGGTATTACATCTTTCTATTGATAGGCAAGGTAATATTTTTTTATGGCCGGTGCCTCCTATTCCAATAGAGGGCAATGAAAATACGTGGAATCAGAGTCAACGTCAAATTGCTGAAATGGCTAAAAAACAATGGGTACGTCTTACATCTAATACGTCTATAGGATGTTACGAGGGGTATCCCGCTAAAGGTGAGATTCCAGATCCAACTTGGCCTTCATTATCTCTTGATGAAATACTTAATATAGCTTTTGGCTCTTCTCATATTATAGACAGTTTGGATCATCCTGCTCTTCTTAAACTTTGGGGAGCAGACTAATGTATAAACTAGTTAAAGATCTTCCATTTAAAAATATTTATGCCATTGATTTTGAATTTTATGGAAATGATGGAGATATCCCAAAAATTGTCTGCATGGTTATGCAAAATATCAAGACAATGGAAATAAGTCGTGTGTGGCATGATCAACTCCTAGAAATGAACACTACTCCATTTAATATAGGGGAGAATACTGCTCTTATTACATATTTTGCTCCAGCAGAGATACAAAGTATGTTGGCATTAAATTGGTCAACTGAAGTGTCTATCCTAGATCTCTTTGCAGAGTTTAGGTGTGAGACAAATGGTAATCCAAATGTATCCCGAAAAACGTTAGTAAACGCACTCAGTTATTATGAGCTCAATCACTTAATACCTGAAGAAAAAGAAGAAATGCGTTCACTTATCCTCTCTGGAGGTCCATGGACCAAGGGCCAACGTGAAGATATACTTCAGTATTGTGAGCAAGATGTTATCGCTCTTAGTCCTTTGTTTGATGCAATACTTAAGCAAAACCCTTGGTCTGATCTTCGTTTAAATCAGGCTTTGCTTCGTGGTCGTTACATGAAAGCGGTTGGATCTATGCAACATAGAGGTGTTCCTATTGATTTAGAGATACTTCAAAATTTAGATATTCAATGGGAACAAATAAAAATAGATCTCATAGAAACAGTTAATAAAGATTTTGGAGTATATTCAGATGGGGTATTCAAAGAGATTTTATTTGAAGCTTATTTAGCTCAACAAAATATTGCATGGCCTCGATTAGATAGTGGACGATTAATGCTAGACAAAGATACGTTTAGCTCAATGAGTAAAAGTTATCCCAAAGTACAACCTCTTCATGAGCTTCGAAAAACATTAAGTGAATTTAAATTAAATAAACTAGCTGTTGGCCAAGATGGGCGTAATAGAACATTATTATCTCCTTTTGCTGCTAAAACAGGTCGTAATCAACCTAGTACAGCAAAGTTTATTTTTGGCCCTGCAAAATGGGTAAGGGGACTAATCAAACCTGAGATGGGAATGTCTCTTGCCTATTGTGATTGGTCATCTCAAGAAATTGCTATAGCAGCTGCTTTGTCTGGAGATGAGCTTTTATGGAAGGCATATGAAAGTGGTGATCCTTATATTGCATTTGCGATCCAAGCAGGACTTGCCCCATCAGAGGCTACAAAAGAATCTCATAAAGATATTCGAAATAGATGTAAAACAGTTGTTCTAGGAACAAATTATGGAATGAGTGCTTATGGTGTTGCGCAAGCTGCCAAAATCCACGTCCTAGAAGCAAAATCTTTACTTCAAAAACATCGAGAAACGTATAAAAAATTCTGTTCTTGGGCTGATAATAATAAAAACATTGGATTGTTAGGGCTTAGGCTTGAAACATGTTTTGGGTGGCCAATTCAAGTTGAAGCAGGGCATATAAAAGCCAATACATTCCTCAACTGGCCTATGCAAGCTCATGGTGCTGAAATGATGAGAATTGCATGTGTTCTTGCTGTAGAACGAGGCCTGAAGCTTTGTGCCCCGATACATGATGCTTTATTAATTGAATCATCAAATGATCAAATTGATGCAGATGTTACTAAATTGAAAGAATGTATGTCTGAAGCTAGTGAAGGGGTTCTTGGTACTGGTAAAATATGCCGAGTTGATGCTGAAATTGTTAAATATCCTGATCGTTATATGGATGAACAAGGACAAGAAATGTGGGATAAAATAATTATACTTTTAGCAAAAGGCCAGGATCAACTGTCGCGTTATCCACGTAACACTGATGCTTTTTCCACGTAACCGTATCTTTATCCTTAATATTCTAATTAATAAAAAAAAGAGGTGCTAATATGAATGATCAAAAACAGGCTCAAAAAACAAAACGTAATAATTTATTTCTTAAAGGACCAATTGATTTTCAATGGATCAATAATAATATTGCTGATCCTACAGCACGATTATTATTAATAGCACGTGCGTTTATGGTCATGGAAGGAAAAGCTAATTATCCCCTTACATTAAAAGTATGGGATTGTGCCGGTATAAACGACAGAAGTACAAGAACAAGAGTTCTTAAAAACATTGTCAAGAATGTAAAAGATTACAAAGTGGAAAGACGTGTTGGCAGGACTTCGGTCATTTATCAAAACAATAAATCTAATTAAAAAATGATACTTGGAATTAATAATAAAATGAGAGGGATAATGGTCAATGGTCAATGGTCAACTCAGCTTAGCTTCAGTTTTTGAAATTTTATTTTAAGAGATCATCCCAATCTTTACGCCAATTCTTTTTTAAATGTCCATTGTCAATGAACCATGTTTCAAGTTCTTTTAATTCACGTCGGATTATTCGTCCTTGCTCTGCTCTGACTTTAGCTTTTTCTCTTTCTAATTTTGTAAAGCGCCCATGTTTAGTTTTCGAAGCTACTAATCTTTTTAAACCTTCCTCGGTTCTTGGTCCTGTACTTGCGCCTCCATGTAATCTGCAACGGCCGACTGGTAATTTGGCTGGACGTTGACAAGGTGTACCTTTTCTAGTTTTTGCTTCACATCTTTTACCTGGCCAGTTAGGACCAAAACGCCAGGGTATACCTTTTAAAAGGTTTCTTTTTGTTGTCTTTTGAATATCACCTAACATGGGTTTTATTATAACAAAAATAATGCAAGCTTAAAAGAGATGGTAAACTTAACTTAATTTGTAAAAATTTTTCAGAAATAAATTTGTAATAAATCCAATATATAAGGAGATCTTAATTAAACTAACTCTATTTATATATGGATAAAGATAAAAGTAAAAATTATAGAGCTATTTGGATCTCTGATATTCATTTAGGTTCATCTGGTGCACAGGCCGAACATCTTCTTGAATTTCTAAGATATAACGATAGTAATTATTTATATTTAGTTGGCGATATTATAGATGGATGGAGTTTAACTAAGAGATGGTATTGGCCTCAATCACATAACGACGTAATTCAAAAAATTCTAAGAAAAGCTAGAAAAGGTACAAAAATTACATTTATTCCTGGTAATCATGATGAAGGTGCGAGGACTTTCCTAGGTATTACTTTTGGTGATATTGAGATAAAAAATGAGACTTTTCATAAAACGGCTAGGAATGAAAAGTTGTGGGTAATACATGGCGATCTTTTCGATGAAGTAATGCAACATGCCAGATGGTTGGCTTACATAGGAGACTCAGCATATACCTTTCTTCTATGGTTAAACAAATGGTTTAATAGAATAAGACGTCTAATGAACTTACCATATTGGTCGTTATCACAGTTTTTAAAATTAAAAGTTAAAAAGGCAGTTTCAATCATTAGCGCTTTTGAGACTCTTATGGTTAGAGAAGCTTCCAGACGTGGATGTGATGGGGTTGTATGCGGGCATATACATAAATCTGAATTGAAAATGATCGATAATAAAATTTATGCAAATGATGGTGATTGGGTCGAATCACTTACTGCTCTTGTAGAACACCAGAATGGAGAGTTAGAAATTATTAATTGGGCTGAATTGGGTCACGATCATCTATATCAAAACGATCTAACTAAAGTTAAAACAATAGCATGAAAATTTTAGTTGTAACAGACGCTTGGTATCCTCAAGTCAATGGGGTAGTAAGAACTTTAGATGAGACATCTAAGCAATTAAAAAAATTTGGCCATGAGGTAAAGTTAATTACACCAGAGGGTTTTTTAACAATGCCATGTCCAACTTATCCTGAAATAAAATTATCTCTTTTCCCAGGTGCTAGAGTTTCATCTATGATCAGAGAATTTAATCCAGATTGTTTACATATTGCTACTGAAGGTCCTTTAGGTCTTTCCGCGCGTGGATATGCTATTAGAAATGGTTTAGCTTTCACCTCAGCCTATCACACAAGGTTTCCTGAATATGTTCATGCAAGAATAAAACTTCCCCTTAAAATAACTTATGCATTCTTAAGGTGGTTTCATGGTAGATCTGAGTTGGTAATGGTGCCAACTGAAGAAGTAAAAAAGGATTTATTAAAATACAAAATTGGTAACCCTCAAATTTGGGCGAGAGGCGTAGACTTAGAAATTTTTAAACCAAAAAAAGGAAGAAGAAAAAATAAAAAACCTATTTTATTGAATGTTGGCAGAGTAGCTATAGAAAAAAATTTAGAAGAATTTTTAAAAATAGATCTTCCATATGAAAAATGGGTTGTAGGTGACGGACCTGCATTGAAAGAATTAAAGAAAAAATACCCTAAGGTTATTTTCCAGGGCGCTAAGAGTAAAGAAGAATTAGAATACTACTATAACAAGGCGGATGTATTTGTTTTCCCAAGCAAAACTGACACATTTGGTTTAGTTTTATTAGAAGCTATGGCGTGTGGTTTGCCAGTTGCAGCTTTCCCAATAAGTGGACCTTTAGATGTTATTGGTAACTCAGATGCAGGTATTCTGAATTCTAATTTAAAAGAAGCATGTAAGAAGGCTTTGTTGATACCAAGAAAAGTGCCAAGAGAATACGCTAAAACATTTTCATGGGAATTAACAAGTAAAACATTTGAGTCTTATTTAGTAAGCATAAGAGACAAAGACACTACATATAATATTGAAGACAACCCTCATAAGGGTAATACTGGGATTACAAGAGCAATTCATGCAGCTAAAAATTCTTGGTCAGGTTTAACTTTTGCTCTGAGAGAAGAAAGTGCTTTTAGACAAGAAATATTATTAGTGATAATTTCATTATCTATAATTTTAGTCAGCGAAGTCAGTACTATTGAAATATTGCTTATGATTTTTACAACTTCCCTTGTCTTAATTATAGAGCTATTAAATTCTAGTGTTGAAGCAGCTATTGATAGAATATCATTTGATTATCATGGTTTATCTAAAAGAGCTAAAGATTACGGATCTGCTGCTGTAATGTTGGCATTAATTTTATGGGTCTTAATTCACGGGTTAATTTTATTTAATGATGTTCATTAAATACCAATTAGCTCTCCGTTTCCAATGCCAAGATACCATTTTAAGTCAGAAATACTCTTTATGCCTATATTTAAAAATTGTTAATGTAATAAAATTGAAATAAACATTATTTACAGAAACATAGTTTTGAGAATTCATTTGATTTGAATTGATGAGATTATTTAATCATTTAATTGCCGAAACATAATTAATACATGCTTTATAATTTGTTACATCATTAACTCTTCTTTTTTTGCATAATTCAACCATTTCATTCTTAACGATTAATAGTTTTTCACTAGATAAATTCTTTTCTGATAATATTTTTGCTCTTGGTCCAATTCCCAAAAGAATATTTGCGTTGTCTCTTACACTATCTTTAGTTGAAATTGAAGTATAAACTTTATCAACATTAATATTTTTAAACCCTGAGAATTCAAGAATTTCTTTTATATATTCTTCATCATTAAATGCAAAAGGACCAGGTTGTTTTGTTATTTCTGGAAGATCTTCTTGAGTATATTTAGTTATAATTTCCATACCTTCAATGAAGAATTCGTTTTTCATCAAATCTGTCCAACAAACAAAATGTAGAGAACCGTTTGTTTTCATTGATGAATGTATATTTTGAAAAGCATCAAATGGATTTTCAAAGAACATTACGCCAAACCTTGATATAACTTTATTAAAATAATTTTTTTTAAATTTATAATTTTGTACATCACAGTTTATAAATTCGATTTTATTGATATTTGAAAATTTACTCTTTGCATGTTCTAACAGAGTATTAGATATATCAGCTCCAACAACATGACCAGTATTATCTAATAATTTAGATGTTTGATAAGTTGTTTCTCCACCTCCACAACCAATATCTAAAACATGATCAGATTTTTTAATATTAGCTTTTAAAAAAAGTTTTTTAGTTAGAATAGAAAATCTTTCATTCATGGCATCATCAAATTTTACCCACTTTGGGCCAGATTTTTCGTTCCAGTACTCAGATTGCTCTATGTTAATAATTTTTTGCTTCATATCATTCACTCTTATTACGCTGTAGTATAGTTGGTAATTTTAAGTATACTTAAAATATTTTTCTTTAAATTTCAAAGCAACGGAAACTAGTAATATTAGTATAGGCACTTCAACAAGAGGACCAATAACAGTTGCGAAAGCCTCTTTTGATGCAAGGCCAAAAGTGGCAATTGAAACTGCAATAGCTAATTCAAAATTATTTGAAGCTGCAGTGAATGATAAAGAAGTAGCCTTTGGATAATTAATATTAGAAAACCTGCTGATACCAAAACTAATAAAAAACATGATTAGAAAATATATGACTAAAGGAATTGATATTTTTAAAACATCTAAAGGTAGTTTCAAAAGTTCATTTCCTTTTAAAGTAAACATAACAATTATTGTAAATAATAGCGCAATTAAAGTTATAGGACTTATTCTAGGAAGAAACTTGTTCTCGTACCATTCTTCACCATATTTCTTAACTAACAATGATCTTGTTACAAAACCTGCTAAAAATGGAATACCAAGATAAACTAGAACTATTTGAGCAATGTAAAATATTGAAATATCAATAATTTGACCGTCATATCCAAAAATTTCAGGCAAAATTTTTAAAAAAAACCATGCATAAGGTGCAAAGAAGATAATTTGAAAAATTGAATTAAATGCAACCAATCCTGCTACATATTCTGAACTTCCTCTAGCCAACTCATTCCAAACAAGAACCATTGCTATGCATCTAGCTAAACCAATTAATATAACGCCAGTCATGTATTCAGGTTTATCAGAAAGAAAAGTAATAGCTAAAAAAAACATTAATGCAGGGCCTACTATCCAATTTTGAAATAAAGACAAAGCTAAGACTTTCTTATCTTTAAAAACTTCAATTATTTTTTCATATTTAACTTTTGCTAAAGGTGGATACATCATTAAAATAAGCCCTATTGCAATAGGAATATTTGTATTACTGTAAGTTATTGAATCAAGAAATTTAGGCATATTTAGAAAAACATTACCAATAACTATACCTATAATCATTGCAAGAAATATCCATATAGTTAGGTATTTATCTAAAAATGATAGATTTAATTTTTCATATTTTCGTTTCATCTTTTATTTAAGCAACTTCTCGACCACTTGCCCATACTTTTCTAATGATTGGTAAATCCTTTTTAATACTTAATCTTACCAAATCTGCTTTTAAACCTTCTTTAATCATTCCTCTATCATTTAAGCCTGTAACTTTACAGGGGTTAGCAGTTACTGCAGCGATACTTTTGGGTAAATTATTAGATTTTATGCCCCACATTATCGCTGCCATCATCAATGATGAAGGCACGTAATCAGAACTTAAAATATCTAGAAGGTCTTTATCAATAAGTGATTGAGCTGAAACATTACCTGAATGAGATCCTCCTCTTACTAAATTTGGTGCTCCCATTATTATTTTTATGTTACTGCTTTTACACTTTGTTGCTGCTTCAAGAGTGGTTGGAAACTCAGCTAAATTTATACCTTGTGAACAACTCTCTTCCACATCAGAAATTGTAGTATCATCATGACTAGCCAATACTGCATTTAATCTTTTACTAAATTTTATTGTTTCATTTTTATGTTTTTTACCAAACATTTTTTGAAGATCTTTTAAGTATGAAAAGTGTTGTTGAATTTGTGATTCCGAAAGACCAAATTTTCCCGATAAATAAACTTTGAACTGTGAAACATCACGAAACTGTCTTTGGCCTGGTGTGTGGTCCATAAGACTAACTATTTTTACCTTATCCTGATCGTTGAATTCTTCTAACTCCTGAATTAAATTTTCTGAACATATTTCAGCTCTTAGATGAATAAAATGATCAATCTTAAAAGATTTGTCTTTTGATAAGTTATTGATAGAGGTGGCTGTTTCTCTTGCATATTTGTCATATCTATGCACACCATCTCTGTTAATAGATCCTACTCTTAAAGCATCAAAAACAGTTGTAATACCTGCAGATGCTAATTCTCCATCGTGAGCTGTAAGAGCATTATTTATAGGCCAATTTACACCAGGTCTTGGTTTGAGATGCCTTTCTAAATTATCTGTGTGTAGTTCAACTAAACCTGGAATTAAATAATCTTCATTGCAATCTATAGATCTAGGTATAGAGCTTTTTCCTTTATTGACCCTTTTAATAAACCCATCTTTTAATTGAATACTTCCCAAAAAGACTTCGTCTTCAGTTACAATATTAACATTATTTAAAATGACATCAGACAACATGAAATCCTTAAATATAAATTCATATGACTCTAATATTACAGTTTTTTTAAAAGTTAAAATATATTAATTAAATTGAAACAAAACTATAATATATAAATCTCATGGAAGAATATTATAAAAGATATGCAATATATTATGCACCTTTAGAAAATTCAGAGCTAGATGTGTTTGGTAAATGTTGGTTAGGATGGGATCCTTATAAAGGTTTAGAAACTACTAAGTCAGATCTTTTAAGTTCACCCAATTTACAGAAATTTTCTAGATTTGTACTTGCACCAAAACAATATGGATTTCATGGCACAATAAAAGCTCCATTTCGATTAAAGGATGGGTATACCTATAATGATCTTGAAAATAAAGTTTGTGAAATATCAAAACAAATACATAGTTTTCATTTAGACGAACTAATTATTAAAAAATTAGGTAATTTCATTGCATTAATTCCTACTAATAATCTCAAAGTAAATGAAGTATCTAATAAATTTGTAGAGGGATTAGATTATTTAAGAGATGAGCTTTCTGAAGATGAATTAAAAAAAAGAAATCCTGAAAAATTAACCCCAAATCAAAAAGAAATGCTCTATAAGTGGGGTTATCCTTACGTATTTAATGAATTCAAATTTCACTTAACTCTTACCAGTAAATTAAATATTGAGGAAATTGATGGCGTGTTTAAATCTCTTCAAAACATTTTAAAACAAGTTAATTTAAGTAAGATAAACTTTAATAATATTTGTATTTTTGGACAAAAAAGTGATGAAAAATTTTATTTTATTAAAAGATTTAAATTTAATAATTTAAAGCATTAATTAAGTTATTTACGCCAGTTTCTAAATCAATGTCATTTTTAACATAGATTGTATCCGAAGGTAATTTTCCAACTTCTCTATTAAGTCTTTTTTTAATATCATCCTTACTTTCTCTATTTCTTGATATAAGACGGCTTTCAATAGCTTTTTTGGAAGCAATAATGCAAATAATCTTTGCATCAGGATAACTTTCCCTAATTTGCTTCAAAGCGAGTCTTGATCCATTAAAAATTACATTAACACCTTTTTTCAATTCATCTTCAATATCTTTTGGAATACCATATGATAAGGAATGTGCTTGCCAGCTTATTGCAAAAAAACCATCTTTAACCTTATTTTGAAAATCAGTATTTGATATAGCGATATGGTCTTCATTATTTTTATCAAGGGTTCTGGTAATATACCTTTTTACAAAGTAAAAATTTTCTAGCTTAGCTTTTATTTCATTTAATAAAGTATCTTTACCTACCCCAGAAGCTCCTACAATCACAAATAAATTGCCATTAGTTTTTTTCATTAATTCATAAATTTTCTAAATTGACTTCTCTTGTAGCAACTTTGTTTCTAGCTGTTTCATCATGAAATATTCCTATTATAGCTGAACCATTTAGCTTAGCTTTTTCTATTAAATCTAATACAACATTTTTATTATTTTGGTCCAGACTTGCGGTTGGTTCATCTAAAAGTAAATACGGATAATTATGAATAAAACCCCTAGCAATATTTACTCTTTGTTGTTCACCTCCTGAGAAAGTTAAGGGAGATAAGTTCCACAAATTTTTTGGAATATTAAGTCTTTCTAATATTTCTTGGGCTTTTTTTAATGCAATTTTTTTTTCACATCCAATCTCAAGCAAGGGTTCTATTACAACATCTATTGTTGGCACTCTAGGTACAACTCTCAAAAATTGACTAACATACCCCAATTTATTCTTTCTTAGTTTTAAAATATCTCTAGGTGATGATTTTTTAATATTAATATCTGAAATAAGAACATCACCTTTACTTATCACATAACTTCCATAGATTAATTTTAATAAAGTAGATTTACCTGTGCCAGAGTTACCAGTAAGTGCAACAACCTCACCTTTATTAACTCTGAAGTTTATATTTTTAAATACATTTATGTTTGTATTGTTTTGATTATAAAGTTGGAATGATTTGTTTAAATTTTTAATTTGTATCATTTTACACCTGTAATACTGAACTAACTAATAATTGCGAATATCTATGCTGTGGGTCATCTAAAACTTGATCACACAAACCAGCCTCTATTACATTTCCATTTTGCATTACAATTATGCGATCAGCTAAAAGTCTAACTACTGCAAGATCGTGTGTAACTATTATTGCAGCAATACCAAGTTCTCTTACAAGGTTTCTCAATAAATCTAAAATTTTAGCTTGTACAGATACATCTAAACCTCCAGTAGGCTCATCCATAAATATCAATCTTGGTTTAGTTACTAGGTTTCTTGCAATTTGAAGTCTTTGTTGCATTCCTCCAGAAAAAGTACTTGGTTTATCATCAATTCTACTAACATCAATCTCAACCTTTTCTAGCCAATTTGAAGCAATCTCTCTAATTTCTCCATAATTTCTATGACCAATTGCCATTAATCTTTCTCCAATATTTCCTCCTGCGCTTATATTCATCCTGAGACCATCACGAGGATTTTGGTGTACAAATGCTAGATCAGATCTTTGAATTAAACGAAGTTTTGGTTCCGAAATTTTTGTAAAATTGAGGATTGTTTTTGATTTGTCGTTTAAGAAAATATCTCCTTCATCAACTTCTAAATTTCCATAAATACAGTTTAATAATGTAGATTTCCCAGAACCAGACTCGCCAACAATTCCAAGGACCTCTCCAGAATTAATATCTAAAGATACATTTTTGCAGCCTATATTTTGGCCATAGTATTTAGAAATATTAGAGGCTTTAAATAAGAAATCTTGCTTCATAATTGATCTTCTTTTTTTGAATTTAACTTGGTTTGTTCTTTGCAATAGTCTGTGTCTGAACATATGTATGATCGTTTACCATCATCTGAAACAATAATTTCATCTAAATAACTATCACTGGATCCGCATATTGAACATTTAAAATTAGCTTTCATAGCTTCAAAAGGATAGTCTTCAAAATCAAGACTTTTAACATTTGTGTAAGGCGGAATAGCATAAATTCTTTGTTCTCTTCCAGCGCCAAAAAGTTGAATAGCTGGACTATTATTCATTTTGGGATTATCAAATTTTGGAATAGGAGAAGGGTCAGTAACATAATTTCCATTTGTTTTTACTGGATAAGCATATGCTGTCTCAATGTGGCCATGTTTTGCAATATCTTCATAAAGTTTTACATACATTAATCCATATTCAGAAAGAGCATGCATTTTTCTAGTTTCTGTCTCCCTTGGTTCTAAGAATCTAAGAGGTTCTGGAATAGGTACTTGATATACTAATATTTGTTTTTCTTTTAATTTTGTTTCAGGAATTCTGTGTCTAGTCTGTATAAGAGATGCATCTGAAGTTTTTTCAGTCACAGCTATATTTGCAGTTTTTTGAAAAAATTTTCTTATTGATACAGCATTTGTAGTATCGTCGGCGCCTTGATCAATTACCTTTAAAACATCTTTGGGTATTAAACACGCAGATGTTACCTGAATTCCACCAGTACCCCAACCATATGGCATTGGCATTTCTCTTGAGGAAAAAGGTACTTGATAGCCAGGTATACATAATGCTTTCAGAAGAGCTCGTCTTATCATTCTTTTTGTATTTTCATCTAAATAAGCAAAATTATAAATTTGAATATCTATATTTTCATTTTTACTCATTTCATTCATTTTATTACCTTTTCATATTAACTTTAGCGTCAGCTCTAATTTTTCTAATGAGCTCTAGTTCAGATTGAAAATCAACATAATGTGGTAGTTTTATGTGCTCTAAAAAACCAGTTGCTTGAATATTGTCGCAATGTGAAATAACAAATTCTTCGTCTTGTGCTGGTGCGCCAGAATAATCTTCACCTAATTCTTTCCATCTTAATGCTCTATCGATCAATGCCATCGCTAAAGCTTTTCTTTCAGTTTGTCCGAATACTAAACCATAACCTCTTGTAAATTGTGGAGGCTCAATTTTTGATCCTTGAAATTGATTTACTGTTTCACATTCAGTTAAAATGATCTCAGCAACATTAATCTCAAAATCTAATTCTGGAATATGAAGCTCTATGTCAACTATGCCAATTCTTAGTTCCCCTACAAATGCATGATTTCTTGCATATCCTCTTTGAGTAGAATATGCGAGGCCAAGTAAAAAACCCTCATCTCCTCTTGATAATGCTTGTAACCTCGCCGAACGAGATGTTGGATAGCTAATAGGTTCTCGTGTTATATCGATAGGATCAAGATTGTTATCTTTTTCGTTTTGCATTAAATCTTCTTGATTTAAAAAACTTAAAACGTGAGGCATTTTGTTGTCATTATATTTTTTTGTTGGACCAATAGGTGCTTCATTTTCAGCTAGTAATTTAAAGTCCAAAAGCCTATGCGTGTAATCAAAAGTAGGGCCTAATTTTTGTCCACCTGGTATATCTTTAAAAGTTGCTGAAATCCTTCTAAGGCATGTCATATTTGCTGTATTAACTGGTTTGCTGTAACTAAATCTTGTAAGAGTTGTTCTGTAAGCTCTTAACAAAAATATAGCTTCTATCAAATCACCTCTAGACTGTTTTATAGCTAATGCAGCAAGGTCTTTATCATATAAAGAACCTTCAGACATTACTCTATCAACGCCAAGTGTGAGTTGTTCTGATATTTGATCAAGGGAAAGATTTGGAATGGATGTATCACCTCTTCTTATTTCTGACATCCAAGAGTGTGCATTATCAATTGCTACTTCCCCACCTTTAACAGCTACATACATCTAATACTCCGAATTTATGACATTGATTTTTGTTGAACGAGGAATGGATAAAATTTCTAAGTCATTTGTGAAATAGAAATCTAAACCTAAAGGATAAAGATTATTATTTTCGATAAATAATTCAGGATTAGGTAAATCAATATTTAATTTATTTTTTATACCTGGACCATCAATGTTGCATTTTACTTTTTTATATTTTGTTTCTTCAATTATTAAAGTTGCAGATCTTTCTGGATACTCAGGTACTCCTGTTTTGAATTCATTTAATGGCAATAAAGATTTCCATGTACCAATTACAAAATCAGCATTCTTTTTGTTACTAATTATAGCACCAGTATTAAAAATTAACCAATTCCTTACTTCATCTGTATTATATTCTTTTGTGAGATAAACATTACTTTCATTATCACATAATGTAATTAGGATTGTAGCTGCTGCATTTGACAAAACACTTGGTTTTTTAAGTTTATTTATCTGAAAAGATCTACCTGGATATGATGTTGCATTTAGTAATGATCTAAAAGCAATAGAACTATTTATAGAATTTTCAGAAAAAGGATAATTTTCCATTAATCGCTTTCTCCTCTTACAAGAGTAAAAAAATCAACTTTCGTAGCTTCAGCTTTTGAGAGAATTTTGTCTTTATTATCTTTTTTAATTTTTCCTAAAGGAATAATAATATTTTTATTTATTTCTTTGGACATTTTAGTTTGCATAAGAGCATCACATAATGCGCTTATTTCAGCTTTTTTCTTACTTCTTCCTTGAACATAACTATGACCTATTGTTCCACAATTCAATTTTAAGGAACATCTAGTTATAGTAACTTCACCAATATTAAATTTATCTCCAGTTACACCCATTCTTCCTTGAGCCATTATGCTTCCAATTTCAGGTGTTCTTAACCATACATAATTGACTTTTATTTTTTTTTGTTCCCAGAGATTTAACAAATCACTTTGGTTAGATGTTGCTAACAAACTCATCCAAGATTTTCTTTTTTCAATCATTTAAATTACTTCTTTACTATACAACTATACAACTTATAATTATAAAACATTAATTATACAATTATATTTTTATTAAGTTTTTATTACATGAATTCTAAACTCATTTATTATCAAATTTATGAAGCCTTAAAAAAAGATGTGGCGGATAACATATACAATTCAGGTGATAAACTACCTTCTGAAAATCATCTTTCAAAAAGATTTGGAGTAAATAGACACACGGTTAGAAGAGCTTTGCAAATATTAAAAAATGAAGGAATTTTATTTTCTAAAAGAGGATCTGGTGTAATAGTTCAAGCTTCTAAGTTAAAATATAAAATTGGAAAAAGGGTAAGATTTTCACAGAATATTGCTAATGAAAACAATATTCCTAAAACAACAATTATTAGATCAGAGTATAGAAAAGCATCAAAGATAGAAGCTGATAATTTAAAAATAAATTCAAAAGATGAGATTCTTTTAATAGAAACAACTGGTAAAATTAATAATATTCCAACTATTATAACTAAAAGAATAATTCCAAATAAAAGGTTTCCTAGTTTTCTAGAGATATTTCAAAAAGAATTATCTATAACACACACACTAAAGTTATTGGGTGTAAATGATTTTGTTAGGTCAAACACTAATATAATCGCAGAGCTAGCTGATAGTATTCAAGCAAATTTACTTAATTGTAAAATTAATAGCCCACTTCTTAAAACAACATATGTGAATCAAGATTTAAATTGTATCCCAATAGAGTTCAGTCAGACATGGTTTGTTGGCGAAAGAATTCAATTAACATTAGAAGATTAAACTTTTGATATTTGTAATATAAAATTAATAAAATTAAGATAAGTAAAATATATGAATCGAATACAATCAAATCAATTTTCAGGATATATTTTACAAGGCAGTAAATTTTTGCATCATAATAAAATGCAATCAGGAACCATAACTATTGAAGATAAATTTTTAACTTCAATTGAAGTTAATAAAGCTAATCAATATATCAAAAAAAATCATCCAGTTATAGATTTGACGGGTTTTTGGGTATTACCTGGAATAATAGACTTACATGGAGATGGATTTGAAAGACAGTTATTTCCAAGACCAGACGTAAGTTTTGATATGAATGATACTCTTAAAATTGTTGACAAAGAACTTTCCATTAATGGCATTACTACGGCTTACCTAGCATGTAGCTATAGCTGGGAAGGTAGAATAAGAAGTCCTGAGTACGCTAAAATATTTTTAGAAAATCTCAATAAATACAGACCTTCTATGATAACGAATATAAATGTTCAGGTAAGATACGAAACTCATCTTGTAGAAAAAGTTCATGAGCTTATTAATTTAATTACAGAACACGAACTCAATTATGTGGTGTTCAACAATCATATACCT
Organism: uncultured SAR116 cluster alpha proteobacterium; assembly: GCA_902533225.1. Taxonomy (GTDB): domain Bacteria; phylum Pseudomonadota; class Alphaproteobacteria; order Puniceispirillales; family Marisalimonadaceae; genus Marisalimonas. Next base: position 44,599 of record CACALC010000013.1, read on the forward strand.
GATGCAATAGACAAAATTCAAAACAAACCATCCGCATTTGCAACATGGGCTAATAAAATGTCTATGGAAAAAAGTGAACTAGAAAATATAGTAAATTATCGAGTATCAAAAGAAAATGAAGTAAATAATAGCTTAAAAATATTAAGCGATTTTCTGAAATCAAAGAATATTAAATTTGGTTCACATGATGATGAAAGCATTGAAGATAGAAAATGGTTTAGAAGTTTTGGTGCTAAAATTTGTGAATTTCCAACAACTATTTTAGCTGCTAAAGAAGCACACTCTAAAAATGAAAATGTAATAATGGGTGCGCCTAATTTAGTAAGAGGTGGTTCACATAATGGAAATATATCTACCTTAGAATTATTAAAACTAGGATACTGTAGTATTTTAGTATCAGATTATTATTATCCATCACTACTTCAGTCAATTTGGTATTTGTTAGATCATAAGATTTGTTCTATTGAAAATGCATGGGCATTAATATCAGAAAATCCTGCGAAGGCACTAAATGTTGACAAAAGAGGAGCTATAAAAGTAGATAATTACGCAGATTTAGTAATTATAAACCCAAAAACAAGAGAGATAGAAGCAACAATATGTAATGGAGAGATTGCAAATATATGTAAAAGTGTTGCTGACAGGTTTATTAGGTCATCTAATTCTGTATTCTAATCTATTTATATTTTGATATAAAATCCTCAACACTTAAATTTCTAAAATCGTCTAAGGAAGATCCTATTTTCTCATGAGACCAGTTCCACCACAGAATTTCAGACAATTGAGTTGAAACTTTTTCTGAAAATCTTCTTCTTATAATCTTAGCAGGATTTCCTGCTACAATAGTATAACTTTCTACATCTTTGGTAACAACAGAACCAGCTCCAATTATAGCACCATCTCCAACTATAATGTCAGGTTTAACAATAGCAGCATGTCCTATCCATGTATCATTGCCAATTATAGTTTTTCTGGAATATCGATTTTTAAAAAAATCTTTGTCATGTTCTTTATCTTCCCAATAGTCAGTTGATCTATATAAAAAATGATGAAGACTTGCTTTTTCCATTGGATGGTCCGTTGGACCAATTCTAACAGAGCTTGCAATATTAGAAAATTTTTTTATGTCTGTATTGGCTATATCACAAAATCTTGTACAATAAGAATAATCACCGAAATTAGAATTTGAAATAATAGAATATTCACCTATTTCAACAAATGAACCAAAATCACTGTCTATAATTTGACAATCTGAATGAATTAAAGGCTTGTTTTTATCGAGTTTTTTCATGTGACTAAAAACGTGCTAAAAAAATAAAAATATTGAGATATGTTAACTCTAGTATCTTCAATCGTTACTCCTATCTTTAAAAAATTTCATCTAACCAGTAAGGATTAGACCAAGCATATTTACCATACTCGTTTAATACTGTTACTCTAAAAAAATTTGTATCAAGCTTATTTAAATCAAATTTGGCACTTGTAATGTTGTAACCATTTTTGGAAAAGGAGGTATTAGAAGAGCCTGAAATAATTATGTGTGAAGCTGGACTACATTGTATTAAAAGTTCATTATCATCAAGTTCTACATTATGTATTGCTATCCCTGTAGAAGAGTAATAATTGCCATTTTTAAGAGAATATAAAATATCTTGTATAGACAAATTTTTGCATTTTACGAATACCCAACCTCCTAAAGCATCTTCTTTATGAAAATGCGAATCGTCAGATGCAGTTAGTAAAATTTTTTTATTATTATTTAATAGGAAGTCAGCTGTAGCTATTCCACTACCTCTATTTGAGCTAATTGTTGCGGCGTGATTATAGATTTCAACCGCGTGAGCATTACTTACTTTAATGGCCTCATCAGACGATAATGAATACCACTCTGGATGAGCTATTGTTACAAATGCTCCAGTCTCTATGATTCTATTAAGTAGTTCATTTACTGTTTCATTATCAGATGCAATTTTGAAATCTAAAGGCAAACCGTTAGCTACAAGATGCCACAAACCAGCTTTATCATATTTCTTACCTTTAGCGTGAATCTCAGCACTAGGTAATGCAACAAAATCTTTATAGTTTAATGTAGAGACATCTAAAACAGTTTGGGCTGCAAATTTTTTATCATGCCACAAATGATCTGAAAGACAGGTAAAATCGTAATTAAATGATCTGTAATGATCAATGACAGTCTTTGGTTTAAGTAGTCCGTCTGAATGATCGCTATGACCATGCAAATTGCCCTTATAAAAGGTTCCTGGACGATCAAAAGGTTTTAATTTCATTTTAGATCTCCTTTTTTAGGAGATTATTAAGAATTTATTTTTCATTTTTTTAACAAATACTTGAACAAAAAGTTAAATTTTAACTACCAAAATTTCCACCATGGCTTGTCTTTTGTGCCATTAGAAGAGTTTGTATCTTTTAGTAGTTCAATATCTTTTTTAACAGTTTCTAATCCACCCGTACCAGTCTGGCCAAATCTCTCAGATGCAGCCTTTTTGGCAATATCATATGCTTCTGTTAATTTTACTTTAGCTTCCTCAGGTTTTTTTTGTGCACACATTTCAAAACCTTCTAACAGCATTTTTTCAACTTTCTCGGCATCTAATTTATCTATTCTAGGTAATTCTAATCTTATTCTTGCCCTTAACATAAGAAGATTAACATCATCACACTTATCAATAAGCTTTTGAAAAATTTCTTCAGTATTAACTAATGTTCCAGCTTCCTGAGAAGAAACCTCACTGCTTATATTTTTTGTATCTTTGCTTTGAGCTTGAACAAGTAACGGGCAAATTAAAAAAACTATTATTAAAATATATCTATTCATAGTAACTCCTTTATTTTTTATCCTCTATACCAATTAATAATCTTCTTAGTTTGGCTGACATAGTATCAATGCACATTACGGCAACTAAAACTAAAATTGCCATGTAAGCAACGTTTTCAAAATCATTTCCAGTCATTAATGCCCCAAGGAAATGTAAGCCTATACCTCCAGCACCCATTGCCCCAATAATTACGGCAGCTCTTGTGTTGGACTCTAAGTAATATAAACTTTGTGAAATGAAAATTGGCAGTATTTGTGGGATGATACCAAATCTATGTTGAAGAACTTTATTTGCACCAGTTGACTGGATACCTTCTTTATCTTTTTTATCAGTATTTTCTATAGCTTCAGACATTAATTTACCAAGAGTACCTGTGTCTGTAAATGCGATTGCAAAAATTCCTGTAAAAAGTCCAGGACCAAAAGCTCTTAGGAATATTAAACTCCAAATTAACATATCTATTCCGCGAAGCATGTCGAAGAGTCTTCTCAGAAAAAACCTTATTGAGGAAAGTGGAGTAACATTGTAAGCAGCAAGAAAAGCTAATGGAAGACCAACCATTGAGGCAATTAATGTTCCAAGAATGGCCATTAATAATGTTTCAACCATGGCGAATAAAACGGTGTTGTGGTGCCAAATTTCATTTTCTAAAAATTCATTTACAACAAGATTAAAATTTGAAATTTTTGGATCTACTCTGTTTTCATTAAACATAAGTGATATAGCGTCAAAAAATCCCTTCCCCACAAGAGGGCTATCGAAATCAAACCAAAAATATTTCCATCCTAACTCGTATCTATGAACTTCGACTTTTGATCCATATACCTGAAGCCTTTCATATAAAGAAGGTCTCACTTCAACCTTGTTTTCTGTTGCACGCATCCAACTTGGCAACATACTTTCCTTTCCAACATACCCATCAACATAAGGTTTACCATTTTTATTAAGCTTAAAAATGAATGGTTCATTGTTATTAGGAAAATTTCTCATTTCCACTCTATTAGGAAAGAAAACAAACTGACCACCATTATCAAAGTTAACAATTGTAGATTGATTATTTTTATTTCTAATAAGCCAAGTGGGATCATCTTTATAAACATGCCTGTGACCACCCTCAAATCTTACGTCAATTTTCTGAGGATCTTTCCAATTCATTTTTATATGGTCTTTGTGAGCGTATATATCTAACATAAACATAGACGCTCGATCTTTATTCCACTTTTTAGCTAAGTTAGGTAGATCAAAGTGTAATATTGACCCAATTAAATAAACCAGAAACACAAATCCAGTTATAATTAGAATTCTAATATGTTTTTTATGTTTTAGATCAACTGCATCAATAACATTTTGATTTAATACTTGCTCCATTACTTATTGTCTCCAATTAATCTACCCCTAAGAAATCTGGAGAAATAATCTAAGGAAATTATAGTTATAACTAATAAAAACATAATAGCTATAATTTCGTCTCCATATCTAAACTGAATTACAGCAGACAATGCTTCTCCAATACCTCCAGCACCTACAAAACCAAGGATGGTTGACGCTCTTACATTAATTTCTAACCTCAGAAGGGTGTATGAGATAAATAAAGGTACTACTTGAGGAATAACTGCAAATCTAACTCGTTGCCACCAACTTGCTCCACAAGATTGTAATCCTTCAATTGGTTTGTTATCAGCATTTTCAATAGCTTCAGAGAATAATTTTCCTAGAGCTCCAGAAGTATGAATTACTATTGCAATAACTGCAGGTAATTCTGATTTTCCCATCAGATACAAAAATATCATAGCAATAACCAACTCAGGAAATGATCTCAAAATATCCATGGTTCTTCTAGATAATGTAACTATATATTGGTTTTTAATTAAATTTTTACTTGCAAACAGGCTCAAGAGAAGAGCAAAAATTGCCCCGAATAGTGTTGAAAAAAAAGCCATGTTTATTGTTGATATTAAATCTGGAAGATATTTGAATACATATGCATACCATCTCCAACCAGACTCAAATGCTTCTTTAAAAAGATCAACAGGGTAGTCAAAAAATTTACTCAATCCCCTTTGAAAGCTTCCAGCATTATTTTCTTCTGCTATTGTAAGTCCACTGGAAAGAAGAAATAAAATAGCTAGAATGCTTATGAAAGAATAAATTAGTCTTTTAAAAGCCAGGGCTTTTAGGTTTTTCTCAATTGTCTCAAAACCTAAAATATTGTCTGAATACATTATATTTCCAACTATAATATTATTATTGATTGAGTTAATAAAGTATGCAAAAGACAGCTAAACACTGTCTTTTGCATATGAGTAATTAGCCTTTTTTCTTCTTGGCTTCTAATTTTGCTTTTCTAGCTTTTACAATTACTTCATAGAAACTATGATCAACTGGAACCCAAGCTTTTACAATACCATTTGCAACATCTTCACTGCATTTTGGATCATTTTTGTGTATCCATTGCTTCATTCCAACCATAACGTCTCTAGCTTCTTGTGGTAATTTCTTTGGCATTACAATTGGGCCATTAGGAATTAACTTTGATGACCAAACCTGAACAAGGTCATCCATATTTAAGATACCTTTATCAACCATTTTTCTTAAATTACCAGATGAGTATCCTTCTTCCCATTTACCAACACCAGATACCCATGTAACACCTGCATCAACGTCACCATTTAGCACAGCTAATACGTTGTTTTCATGGCCACCAGAAAATTGGGTTTTAGAAAAGTAACTGTCAATGTTGACATTATACAACTCTGGTAACTCAATTGATGGTATTAGATATCCAGAAGTAGAATTAGGATCAGCAAAACCTAATTTTTTTCCTTTAAGGTCATCTAGGGATTTTATACCAGAATCTTTTCTCGCTACCATTACAGAATAATAACCAGTGTCACCAGTAGGTTGCATTCTAGTTAATATAGGTACAATCGCATTAGGATCTTGTAGATAAACTCCCGCATAACCAGAAGAACCAAACCAAGTGTAATCAAGGTTACCACCAAGCATTGATTCCATGGTTCCAGCATAGTCCTTAAAGGTAAACATTTTAGCTGGGACATTATATGCTTTTTCAACATAATCTTTTAGGCATCCATTTCGTGCAATGATATCCTGGGATGCTTCATCTCCAAGAAATCCAATTCTGAATTCAGGCTGAAACTTACTAAGATCCATTTTGGGTCCATCATATTTTTTGTCTGCATTAGCTGCAGAAACCATTAAGAAAGCGGTCAGTACAGCTAAAAAACTATATAATTTTTTTAACATTTATATTTCTCCATTGATTAAAGTTTAGTCCTCTATTTTTCATAAGTTTATGCAGTCTTCTTAATATCTGCACTCTCCAATGAAACTGATGTCATAGTACCTTCAAAAGCTTCGTCGGCTTCAGCACCATAAATTTCTCTGGCCTTCTGATTTGTTAGTTTTGATGGCAAATCATCAAAGACTATTTCTCCGTTCTGCATACCAATAATACGATCACAATACTGCTTTGCAGTATCAAGAGTGTGTAGGTTACAAATCACTGTGATATTTTGTTCATCGTGAATTTTTCTAAGCGATTCCATAACAAGTCTGGCATTTAGAGGATCCAATGATGCTATAGGTTCATCTGCAAGGATTAGTTTAGGGTCTTGCATCATAGCTCTACATATTGCAACTCTCTGTTGCTGACCACCAGAGAGAGTTTCAGCTCTTTGTAGAGCTGTTTGCATCATACCAAATTTATTTAATAAGTTTAGTGCTGCATGTCTTTCTTCTGATGTAAAAAGTTTTAAACTAGCACGCACAGTAGACATTTCATTTAACTTGCCTAGCATCACGTTTGTTAGCACATCCAACCTTGGAACAAGATTAAACTGTTGAAATATCATGGCACAATTTTTTTGCCATTCGAGTTTATCCTTTTTCTTCAAATCTAATATATTTTGATTTTGGAAAAGAATTTCACCTGAGGTGGCATCAGTTAGTCTGTTTATTGTTCTTAATAATGTAGATTTACCAGCACCTGATCTTCCAATAATTCCAATCATTGAGGAATTTTCAACATTTATTGAAACATTATTAACGGCTTTAACTTGATCAAAATATTTTGAAATATTAATTATTTTAAGCATAAAGTATCTCCATGATTCTTTACTTTTTGACCTTCAAATATTTCAGTTTTGTTTAATTTTTATTTCTAAATTATTAAACAAAATTTTGTTTATTAATTTCAATAGGTTAATGGAAATTAAAAAAATTATTTCAAATTCTAATTTTAAATAAATAATTAAAAAAAAATTTTTTTTTGAAAATTAGAGAATCACCTTGTTAATTTTTCCAATTTAAAACAAAGTTTTTTTGCTCATCTGTATCAATTGATCCTGGTCGATATTTTCTTATATATTGAACAGCATCTTTTGGGGATATTCCTAATTTAGCCAATAATAATGATGCGATTGTACCGGTTCTACCTAATCCTGCCTTGCAATGTATTATAATATTTTTTTCTTCTTTTAAAAATCTTTCTAAATCTGAGAGAAGTAAATTTAACTTGAATAGTGAATTTTTGGTAGGTATATTAAAGTCAATGATTGGAAAATGAAACCAAACGAAATTATTTAATTTAATTTCATTTATTAAATTATCACATCCAAGTGATTTTAATTCTGATATTTCTAAAAGTGATACAATAATATCAATGTGATGATTTTTTAAAATTTTTAGTGTGTTCTCAATTCCAATCTTTTGGTTATTAGAGTCTAATAGGGTACCAGGACAACCACATAACCCTAATTTTCCAAAATTTTGAGAGTAATTAAATTTGCTAAAATAAATATCTTTTAATGGTATCCATGTAATTAGATCATCTTTTTGTAATTCATATGTTAAATTAACTACCATAAAATTAAGTATACAGTTATTGATTACAAAAATATTAAGCTCAATATTACTGAACGGACACTATTTGCAATCTTATATTGTTTTCTTTTCTTAAAGGAAAAGCTTAATTTTACTAAGTGTCTCCTAATACTCAGATTGTTTGCAGGAGTATTAATATTGAGATTAGGTTAATCATTTCAAACATGGTATCATAAATTCTTAATGAAATCAGAAAGTGCTAGTATTGGACATCACATATAACCAAAATGAAATTGCCATTATAGTTGCTTTTACCTTTTTAATTGCTGGCATTATAAGATGAATTATAGGTATTGGTCTTTCAACTACGGCTATAACCATCACGACATTTTTTGTTTCACCGTTGCTAGCTTTAGGATTAAATTTAGTGCCAATGACTGTGGCAAATATTTGGCAATTTAGTTAGTCTGATAACCCTAAGAAAATAATAATTAAATATTTTTATTTAATTCTTACAAATTATTTAGAATTTCTTTTCAAAATTATTAATTAAGGGTTTTTAAAGAAACTGAGCGCTTCAGAAAGTATTTTAAAGTTATTTTTTGATAGTAATATAGCATTTTTAAAGTATGAAGCTGCAATTTCATTATTACCCAGCTTCACCTCTAATTTTCCTAAATTAAGATTTACAGCTGCTCTTTGACATAGCTCAATGTTCAAGCATTTTAAATAATCAGCCTTTGCATTCTTATAATCACTAATAAAGAAATATGTATTAGCCCTATTAATTAAACTCTCTACAAGGTAACTATCAGGTATATCGTTACTTTTAATATTAATAGAAAGAAGATTTATAACACCTTGGTAATCTTTTAATATTAATTTTTCTTTTGCTAATTCTACATTTTCAACAAAATTAATTTTCCTTAATTTATTAAAATTGTCGTTATTAGGTAACGCTGCTAACGATGCAAAATTAATGCTTATAAATAGTAAAAACGGGAAAAAATACTTAAGAATCATACAAAATTTCATAATTATTACAATAATATTACAATAATATTAA
>CACALC010000014.1:0-52857 GCA_902533225.1 uncultured SAR116 cluster alpha proteobacterium
CATTATTAAAAACTCCCATGCCAATGAAACAATTTATGAAAAAATGTACAAAGAATCTATTAATTCTCCAGAAGAATTTTGGAAAGAACATGGTCAACGGATTGATTGGATAAAGCCTTATACAAAAGTTAAAGATGTATCATATGAAAAAGAAAATCTTCATATCAAATGGTATGAAGACGGGACTCTAAATGCAAGCTTTAATTGCTTAGATAGACACCTGGAGACGAATGGAAAAAAGACTGCAATTATTTGGGAAGGCGATAATCCAAACGAATCTAAACATATAAGTTATAGTGACCTCTATAAAGATGTTTGTAAATTTTCTAATGTCTTAAAAGATGCCGGCGCCAAAAAAGGAGATCGTATAACTATTTATATGCCTATGATTCCTGAAGCAACAATAGCAATGTTAGCTTGTACTAGAATTGGAGCAATCCACTCTGTAGTTTTTGGTGGATTTTCTCCAGATGCACTTGCTGGAAGAATAGAAGATTGTAATTCTTCAATTATTATAACCGCTGACGAAGGTATACGTGGTGGCAAAGTAATACCTCTCAAGTCCAATACTGATGAGGCTATATCTAAGGCAAAAATGTGTAAAACTACAATTGTTGTTAAAAGAACAGGATCAGAAATTAATTGGATTGAAGGACAAGATATTTGGTATCACAAAGAAATGGAAAAGGCCTCTCCTGATTGTCCTCCAACTGAAATGAGTGCTGAAGACCCAATGTTCATTTTATATACCTCTGGATCTACTGGTAAACCAAAAGGAGTTCTTCATTCTACTGGTGGTTATATGGTTTATGCTTCTATGACACATCATTATGTTTTTGATTATCAGGAAAACGAAATTTATTGGTGTACTGCTGATGTTGGCTGGGTTACAGGTCATTCTTATATAGTCTACGGACCACTTTCTAATGGTGCCACAACTCTTATGTTTGAAGGTGTTCCTAATTACCCGACTGTAAGTCGATTTTGGGAAATTGTTGATAAACACCAAGTAAATATTTTTTATACTGCGCCAACAGCAATAAGAGCATTGATGGCTGAAGGAGATGATCCAGTTAAGAAAACAAAACGAAACAGCTTAAGGATATTGGGTAGTGTTGGTGAACCGATTAATCCAGAGGCATGGAATTGGTACAATAATATTGTTGGAAATAATAAATGCCCGATAGTTGATACTTGGTGGCAAACTGAAACTGGCGGAATATTGATAACACCCTTACCTGGCGCAACTCCAACAAAGCCTGGCTCTGCTACTAAACCTTTTTTTGGTATTTTGCCAGTTCTTGTCGATGCTGAAAATAATGAGTTAGAAGGAGCTGCTGAAGGCAATTTATGTATAAATATGTCTTGGCCAGGTCAAATGAGAACAGTATATGGTGACCATCAACGTTTTATTGACACATATTTTTCGACTTTTCCTGGAAGATACTTCTCTGGAGATGGTTGTAGAAGAGACAAAGATGGATATTTTTGGATTACTGGAAGAGTTGATGACGTAATTAATGTGTCTGGCCATAGAATGGGAACAGCAGAAGTTGAATCTGCACTTGTTGCTCATTCTGATGTTGCTGAAGCTGCAGTTGTTGGCTACCCGCACGATATTAAAGGTCAAGGTATCTACGCGTATGTTACAGTAAACATTAATGTTGAAAGCTCAGAGGAATTGTTATTAGAACTTAAAAAGTGGGTTAGAAAGGAGATAGGTCCTATTGCTACTCCTGACTTAATTCAATTTGCACCAGGGCTTCCTAAAACAAGATCTGGTAAAATAATGAGGCGTATTTTGAGAAAAATTGCGGCAAACGAGCATGACAAACTTGGAGATGTATCTACTTTAGCTGACCCATTAGTTGTAGAAAACTTAGTGGAAAACAGAAAGAATATTTAATATTTTATTTTTTTTCTCGTATTAAAATAACTCATTAACCATTTTGTCAACAAAGGAAATACAGCTATTAGAGTAAAGCTCAGTAAGAGTGAGAAAGACATAATATCATTGATATTATTTACCTTTGATATTTCTGAACCTGCATTCACATAAACTATTGTGGCTGGCAACATACCTAATTGGCTTATATAATAAAATTTTTTAAGGCTAATGGGCAAGACACCCATTAATAAGTTAATTAATATAAATGAAATAGTTGGAATCAACCTTAAACTTAATAGATACAAAGAACCGTCTTCATTAAATTTTTTTATTATTACAGATTTTTTTTTTAAAAATTTGTCATTAACGAAATCAGCCAAGAAATATCTAGATATTAAGAAACACAAACAAGCTCCAATTGTTGAAGCAAAGGATACTATTATCACACCTTCTAAAACACCAAATAAAGCCCCAGCAGTAATAGTTAATACACTAGGTAATAATGGAAAGGATAAGCCTGCAAAAATAATATAAGAAATGAAAAAAGCTAATCTAGATAATAAAAATTCTTCGTTAGCCCATATTATCAACCACTTAATATTTTGTTTTAAACTATCTAAATTCAAAATTTCTTGAAGATAAAAATATGAAATTGAGAAAGCTAAAATTAAAATAAATATAAGAAAAATTAGCTTTTTCATTATGAGTTAAATGCCCCAGATCCTGTTTGCGAACTCTGGATAAAATTCTGAAACCATGGGTGCGATCTTATCTCTCAAAATATTTATTCTATTAGTATCGGGATTAGACATTTGAGAAATTTTATTATCTACATCAAAATCAAAACCTGTCACTTTAATTAAATTTTTAACAGTTTCTTTTTCATTAATTTTACATAAAGAAAACTTTTTTAAGTTTTTATTAAACTTAAATAAAGCTCTGTTCGTTAGTAAATATTTGGGTCCTCCTGGCCTATAAACCCCTCTTTCAGAGACCCCTGGGGCAGATATAAAATCAACTTTTTTTACTAAAGTCCGTGGAGAATGTTCTTCTCTAAATAAAATTATTTGTGGAACTACAAAGTACATCAGTGCTGAACCAAATGAACCAGGAAATCTTTTTTTTATTTTTGGATACTCCCCAGTTCCTACTAAATTAATGTTTGCTTGACCATCAATTTGAACACCTCCTAAGAAAAAAGTGTCTATTCGTCCCTGAGCGGCACAATCAAAAAGTTCTCTCGCCCCATCTGTAAAATTGTTATATTTATTTGAATGAAGAATAGTTACTCTTAACCTTTTATTCAAAAACTTTGCTTCTTCTTTAGCTAGTAAAGCCGCGGCTCCTGGTATAGGAGAAGCAGCACCAACGGCTACGTGTTTATCGTTTTTTAATAAATCAGCTAACTGACTTATTAAAAGTTCTTCCCTTTGAATGTCTAAGTTCACTTTTATTACCTTGAAACTATTTTTACAGACAATATCTCATATATTCTCCAAAACCCTCTTTAGTCTTAGCTGCTAAAGAATATTTTTTTATTTCTTCATTATCTGAGCTATATACGCCAGGAAGCGCGCATGGCCAAGCACCATTTTTAACAATTGAAATACCATTTACATATAGAGCAGGAAGACAAGTAGCTGCAGATAATTCTTCTTCAAAAAAATCTATATCCAAAACTTTTTCTACAGTTACAAATACTTTTTTTGAAGCATGTGCTAAAGTAGCCAATTCTCTTCTTCGTCCAATTTGTATATTTCCGTTTCTATCAGAACATGGGGCATGAAAAACTAAAATATCTAACTGAACAGCAGGAAGTAATAATACAAGCTCTTCTCTAACTCCTGATGATCTCATGGGGTTTTCGATAACATGCCAATCTTTTCTATGTTTTTGAATATCAGATCCAATTACTCCCCTCAAAGGCATGAATGGAACAGATTTTTCAGTTGCTTGAAGTTGAGCATGTAATGCCGGACAGGTTGAGTCTTTAATTAAAATTTTACCATTTTCAACAGCTTCGGAAAATCTAGGAGCCATTCCAAATTCGCCTAATGTTACAGCTGCAGCCTCAATTTCAGATACACACCCACTTCCAATTAACATGTCACCTTGAATTGTAGTCAATGGAAGACAGTACAGTTTTAAATTTTTCACACCTTTTTTTATTAGTTCCTTTGTAAATTTCATAGGAACACCTGAATAATCAGCTGGTATTCCTAATATAAATCCGTCTTGAACTTCATCAACAATTTCTTTCAAGGATAATTCTTCAAATGACTTCATTTTTAAATTCCATTCTAATTTGTGATGATAACTAATAATTACTCTTTTTACCTTTTTGGTATTTTGAAATAGATGCTTTTAACATTTTTTCTTCTTCGCAACCAAGAAAACAAATTTTTTCTAATTTTTTCAAATTCGACTCTGCTTTTTGTAATTGTCCTAATGTTAAAAACATTTCTCCTTGATATTCAAGTGCACCTTTATGCTTAGGAGATATAGTTAATGCTTTATTATAATACATTCCCGCTTTTTCTAAGTCTCCAGTTTTCCTAAACGAAAAACCGAGGTAGTTGTATATATCTGGATCAGTTTTATTATTTTGTTCAGCTTTCAAGAGGTTTTCAATTGCGAGATTAAAAGACTTTTTCTTTATTAATTTAACTGCCTTATAATAGTAGGGTGATTTAACGGATATGTCTTTTTTATCATCATCACCTCCACCTGCTGAAAGGGCTGAAAAACTAAATAAGAAAAAAATTACAAAAATATTAATTTTATTGATGATTAAATATGGTTTTATTTTTTTTAACAATTTTCACTCCATTTACAAAAAGTATTATGATGTATATATATGGAACAAAAATATTTATACTAGGTAACTCATGAAATATATACTTCTAATTACAATATCTTTGTTTTTTCTTAAAAATGATAAAGCTTTAAGTAACGTTTTGCCCAATGACATCTTTTCTTCTGTTGAGGTTATTGAATTACAAATGAACTCCTTGCAAACAAACTCGAAAGTGAATAACGCAGGCATTTATCAATGCTGGCTTTTTGCTCATCCAGAAAATAAAAAATATACTGGTCCTTTTTCAAATTTTAAAAGAATGATTGCTGACACTTCATATAGAGTTTTATTAAATTCTCTCAAATTTAAAACTAATTTGATTTCAAAAAATAAAAAAATTGCCAAATATTCAGTAGATATAGACGCATATGATAATAAACGTTACAACTTAACTTGGGTTTTAGAAAAAGCTGCGCTTGATCAAAATTGCAAAAATTGTTGGATGACTACTTCTGTAACCCAACCCCAATTCATAGGGCTATTAAATTAAACTTTAACAAAGAGGAAATTATGAAAACAGCTAAAGATTATCTAAAGGAAGCAAACGAAGTGGTACCAAAAATTGATGTTAATGAGGCCATTGAAAAACATAAGTCTGGGTCTTCCATTTTTATAGATGTCCGAGACAGTTCAGATATAAAAAAAACTGGAACGATCCTAAATGGATTAGAAATTCCTAGAGGATTAATTGAGTTTGTAGCAGACGAAGCCACGCCACTTTATAATAAAACTCTTAAGAAAGATTCCGAAATTATCTTAGTGTGCGGAGTAGGTGGTCAAGCAGCATTGACTGGAAAAACTCTTTTAGAAATGGGCTATAAGAATGTTCTGAATGTAGGAGGAATACCTGAATGGGAAAAAAATGGTGGCCCTATGAAGAAGTAGTTTTTTCAATTCTATTATGGTGAAATAATGTCCAACAAGACAATTGGTATTTTAATGCCTGGCGACATGGGCCATGGGTGTGGCAAAGTATTTATAGAAAATAACTTCAGGGTTATTACATCTCTCAATGGTAGAAGTGATAGAACAAAAAATTTATCTAATAATGCCGGGATAGAAGATGTTAAAACAATTGAAAATGTTGTGAACTTTTCTGACGTCATCCTTTCTATTTTACCTCCCGACGTCGCACTTAAACAGGCAAGTATTGTTAACAGAATAATTTTAGAGAAAAAAAAATATATTACTTACGTTGATTGTAATGCTGTTTCTCCAAAAACCGCAGAAAAGATAAACAACACAATTTCTAGTAAATATTGCAACTTTATTGATGCTGGCATTATTGGCTTTAACCCGGTTGTAGAAAAGGGTCAAACAAGGTTATATGTTTCAGGACTTAATACTGAACCAGTAAAAATTCTTCACAATAAGGGTTTTGTAATAAAGGATTTAGGAAAGAAAGTTGGAAAAGCCTCAGCTATGAAGATGGTTTATGCTAGTGCAACAAAAGGTACTTTTGCACTTCACGCTGCCGTCTTAACAACCGCTCATAAGCTAGGTTTATCTTCTGAGTATTTTGACGAATTAAAGTATAGTAAACCTGACATTTTATCTGCCATGGAAAGAATGATCCCCAGAATTCCCTTAGATGCAGCAAGATGGGAAGGTGAAATGCATGAAATTGCTAATACATTTTCTGATGCTGGAGTTACACCAAAATTCCATCAAGGATCTGCAGATATTATGTCTTTGGCAAACAAAACTCCAATTGCAAACGAAACACGAGAAACTGTTAATCAAAGCCGTTCGCTTAGAGAGGCACTTGACATGTATGTAGAAGCTTTAAATCATAAATAAGTAAATATTATAATGATTAACATATTAATTTATTATATTATCCTGAAATGTTTAATATAAACAAACTGATCTACAATAAAGTTAATCAAAAAAATTTTTATGGTTGGACAATTGTTGGGATTGGCAGCCTTGGTATTTTCACTAGTGGTGCCGGTCAATCACATACATTCAGCCCTTTTATTCCAGTAATATCTAAAGATTTACAAATTTCTAGTACATCTATAACAACTGCCTACATGATTGCAACTTTATTTGCCGCTTTTTTACTTCCACAAATAGGAAAATTAGTTGACAAGTATGGGCCTAGGATAATCCTAATTTATACAACAATATTTCTTGGTATTGGCTGTTTAGCATTTGGTGCGGCATCAAACTTTTTAATGTTAGCCGTCGCATTTGGTTTTTTAAGATTTTTTGGTCAAGGAACTTTAATGTTAGGTTCAGCAAATATTATTACCCAGTGGTTTGATAAAAAACGTGGTATCGCACTTGGCTTGATGGGATTAGGTTTTGCTTTTTCAATGGGATTACATCCACTTATTTCTGACTTTTTAATTACTAATTATGGTTGGAGAAATGCATGGGTAATTATAGGTTTGTCCACATGGATTTTAATGCTTCCACCATTGATATTTTTAGCTATTGATAAACCGGAAGATGTTAATGAAAAACCTGATGGTATTAAACAAAAGGTAATCAATAAAAACACTAAAATTTTTGGTTTAAATTTAAATGAGGCACTTAAAGAAAAAAGTTTTTATATTTTATCATTTTCTTTTTTTTCTATATCTTCTTTAGTTACTGCCCTCCATTTTTTCCAAGTTACAATATTAAATCAGTATTTTAGTCTCCCAAGTAGGGAAGCTGCTGCGTTGTTTATACCTACCATGATTACTATGATTATATTTATCCCATTAGCTGGCAAACTTTTAGACAGATTTAAAACACATAATGTAATTGGAACATCTCTTCTAGTAACAACTGCATCTTTGATTTTTATTACTTTTTCATCAAATATCACTTTTGCAATAATATATTCAGTAATTTTTGGAATTAATAACGCTTTTAATTTAGCATTATTTGGATATATATGGCCAAGATATTTTGGTCGACTTCATGTCGGAAGTATACAAGGAACAGGTCAAATGGTTCTAGTCGTAGGTGCATCTATTGGAGCCATGCCATTTGCTTTGGCAATGGACTTAGGATATGACTTATTATTTACTATTAGATTATCAGCACTATACCCTTTCTTATCAGCTTTTTTATGTTTTTTCTTTTTAAGAGAATCGCAAAAGCTTATAGACATGCGAAACCAAAAATAAATTGCGAATAGTTGATATTTATAAAATATGAACGACAATTTTAAAGCTATTGCAGCTATGATTTTAGCTGTTTTATGTGTCACTATTATGAGTGTCCAAGCAAAGTTAATTGGTATAGAATATCACCCAGTTCAAATTGCTTTTGCAAGAGCGATCGTAGTTTTAATTCTATTGTCACCTATTATCTATAAATTGGGTGGATTTAATTTTCTTAAAACTAAAAAACCAAAGACACATTTTTTTAGAGGAATTGCAGGTCTTATTGGCAATATAATGTTCTTCCTAGCTTTTCAAAGACTTCCAGTAGCAGATGTAACTGTTATCTCTCAAGCAGTCCCTATTTTTGCATGTATTTTTGCAATTTTTTTTCTAAAAGAAACTATAGGTTGGCGAAGATGGACGGCAATTTTTATTGGCTTTTTAGGTGTCATCATAGCTATAAATCCAACTGGACAAATTGCCATAGCCTCTATTTATGCCTTAATTGGAACTCTTATGTGGTCTACAACCATTATTTTTTTAAGATTGCTTGGTACTACTGAACATCCAGTTAAAACAGTATTCTTTTTTATGTTAGTCAGCGTAATCGTAACTTCATTTTTTCAACCATTTTTTTGGAAACAGCCATCTATAGAAGTCGTGTTATTATTTATTGGTTTAGGCGTTTCTGCCTTTTTAACCCAACTATTAATGACTTACGCTCTTCAAAAAGCCCCTGCGTCAATAGTCAGTCCATTTAATTATACAGGAATTATTTGGGCAATAATTTTTGATTTTTTGATTTGGAATACATATCCAATTTTTTCTACAATATTAGGTGGAATTATAATAACTATTTCAGGTTTATATATTTTTAAAAGGGAAGCTAAAATAAAAAAAACTACATAAAGTTGTTTTTAAAATGAGAATACACTACTAGTTTAAATATTAGGTATCCTAGAATTGGCATTATCATCATACCAACATTCAGAGGGATAAATTCCCCTGCAAGACCCAACAATATTCCCCCAATTGTAAGAGAACCAAAAGAAACACTAGACCACCAAGTTAAAACTCTGGCTCGATAAATTTCATCAACCTTTAATTGTATAACTGTTTGAGTTCCAATACCTACAACTGTCGTAGTAAAGCCAACAATTGTAAAAGCAAATGCCATTAAGTACATTTCTGAGATAAAACCAAGTATGAAACTTACTACTAGTCCTAGAGTTAACATTGGGACCAATTTAGTTTCAATTTTTACTTCAGTATTAGTTCGCAAACCTATCCAGATAGAAGCAAGTAAAGCCCCAAATCCAGCAGTTGCTGTGATTAAAGACAATCCAATACTACCTTTATCTAAAATTTCTCCTGCAATAGTAGGTTGTATCTCAAGCATTCCACGTACAAAGAATGCACTGATAAAAACTACAAATAAACCCCTGGCTATAATTGGAGTTTTCAATGCTACTTTTCCACCCTCTAACAAACGTTTGAGAAAATTATCGTGTGTACTTGAGGATTTAACCCGATCTCTAAGCGGCATATAAATTAAAACTGGAATGAGTGGAATATAAGTAAGCATGGCAATAAAAAAAGTTATTTCGAGGTTAAACAAAGCTATTGTGACACCAGCAAAAGCTGGTCCTACAACTCTGGATCCATTAAAAGAGGCCGAATTAAGCCCTACTGCACTGGATAACAAATTTCTAGGAACAACTATTGACACAAAAACCAGTCTTACTGGATGATAACATGCGCTTAATAAACCTTGTAAAATTGATAAAGAAGCTAAAGTAAAAAGCGAATGCATATCTAAATACTGCAAAAACCAGATTATACCTCCAGTCATAAACATTAGCACTTTCAATATAATACTTGCTGTTCTCATATTCCAATTTTCGGCAAAAACAGCAAATAGAGGACCTATAACTCCTGCTGGAGCCATCAAAGCTAAAGTAACAAAACTTGTCCAAAAAGTTGACTCGGTAATTTCCCATGTAAGCCAACCAACTCCAATTTTTTGTATCCAAAGGCCTAATAGAGCAATTGTATTACTTAGAAAATATAAGGTAAAAGGCTTGTTTGATAAGGCAGTCATTATTGGAAAAAATTTTCCACTTCGGCGTTGAAAGTTTTTGTATCTTCACAATAAGGTGCATGTCCAACATTAGGTATTTCTTTGATTTTTGCGTGCCTCAGTAAATTTTCTAACTGATAAGAACGTTCTTTAGATACAACAATGTCTTTTGAACCCTTTAATATAAGACAAGCTTGTTTAAGATTTGATAAATAACCTGTTGTATCTAAGGTCTGCATGGCCATTCCACCAGATTTGATAGAACCTTCCGTAATTTCTTCACTTATTAAAGATAAAAAATTGAAGATCTCTGGATTTTTTAATTCAGGTAACATTTTTTGGATTCTTAATTGACCAAATTCTTTATTTGACATTTGTTTTCGCTCTTCAAGCCTTAATTTATATGGATCTCTCAGAGAACTTCCTACGGGCATCGCATAACCTTTATGAGTACAAGATAGAATTACCTTATTAATTAATTTGCTATGTTTTGATGCAACTATTTGAGCAAGCATTCCACCCATTGAATGGCCAACTAGATCACAAATTGTAACATCTATACTTTTTAATAAGTTATAAACAATATTTGATATAGACAACATATCTAAATTTGAAGGATCAGACTGACCAAAACCTGGCGCATCAATAGCTATAACTGACCTTCTACCTTTAAAATAATGAAATTGATATGCCCAACTTTTACTATTTCCATTAAATCCATGTAGAAATAATATTGGAATTTCTTCATTAAATTTTTGGTATCTGTAAGAAATTTGTATATTATATGTTTTGTCATTAAATATTTTTAATTGCGGCAATTGATTTATTATTTCTGTAAAATGCAAATGGCTAACTCCAAAAATTAAAATAAAATTATTCTATGAATGAATTTAAAAAAAGTTAAAGGTATAATTAAGATATACTTATATCTTTTATTTTGACTCTATTCCATTTTTACTACAAAGTTTTTTTAATATTGAATTTCAGGAGGGAAAAATGAAATTAATCAACAGACTTTTTATAGTGATGATAAGTTGTCTTTTGTCTACAATGGCATTGGCAAAAGATCTTACTGTTGGATTAAAATCTGAGCCTAGCTCAATTGATCCACATTACCATAATCTTGGTCCTAATAATGCTTTCGCAACACATATTTACGGAACTTTAGTTGGATCAGACGAAAACCAACAACACTATCCTGACTTAGCTACGTCATGGAAGCCTATAAATGATACAACATGGGAATTTAAACTAAGAAAAGGTGTAAAATTTCATGATGGTAGTGATTTTACAGCTGACGATGTTATATTTACTGCAGAGAGAGCACAAAATGTCCCAAAATCTCCATCAGGATTTGGTACTTATTTAAAAGGGAAAGAGTTTATTAAAATAGATAGTCATACTATACATATTAAAACAAAAAAGCCCTATCCTCTAATGCCTAATGACATAATGACTGTTAAGATTATTTCAAAGAAAAATGGTGAAGGTGCTACTACAGGTGACTACAATAGTGGAAAAGCTGCTATAGGAACTGGGCCTTACAAATTTGTTGAATGGGTACCTGGTGACAAGATTGTCCTAAAAGCTAATAAAGATTATCATGGAGCCGGTACTGGAATGGCACAGTTTGAAAATGTACTTTTTAAGCCTATTAAATCTGGTCCAGCCAGAATAGCCGCACTATTAGCAAAGGATGTTGATTTTATTGACAACGTTCCTCCTTTGAATGTTGGAAAAATGAAAAAAAATCCTACAATTAAATTAAATAGTGGTCCATCTAACCGTGTTATTTATTTACATATGGACCAATTCAGAGAAGATTCACCTCACATCACTGCCATTGGTGGCGGAAAAATTAAAAACCCATTAATGGATGTTAGAGTTAGGAAAGCTTTATCATTAGCAATTAATCGTGACGCAATGGTTGCAAAGGTAATGGAAGGTATAGCTGTTAAAGCAGGCCAATTATTACCTGCAGGTTTTCATGGAGTTTCAACAAAAATGAAACCTGATCCTTATGATCCAGATACAGCAAAAATGCTTTTGAAGGAAGCTGGTTATGGCAATGGTTTTGAAATGACAATTCACGGACCAAATGATAGATACATTAATGATGCAAAAATTGCAGAAGCTTTAGCTCAAATGTTCTCTAGAATTGGTATTAAAGCAAAAGTTGAAACAATGCCAAAAGCTGTCTATTTCAAAAGAGCATCACGTGGTGGTCCTAATAAAAGTCCAGAATTCAGTTTTATGGTTCTTGGATGGGGGGCTGGTTCCGGAGAAGCTTCATCTCCTTTGAGAGCACTTTTGCATACTTATGATAAGTCTATAGGAATGGGAAGAGCCAATAGAGGAAGACATTCTGATCCTGTTGTCGACAAACTAGTTCAAGAAGCTCTTGGAACCGTTGATTCTGATGCAAGAGGAAAACTTCTTGCTGAAGCAACGGAAGTAGCAGTAGGTAAAAATTATGGTGTTATCCCAATACATTATCAAATGAATACTTGGGCATCTAAATCCGGCTGTAGCTACACTCCTCGAACAGATGAGAGAACTATTGCAACTTACGTAAACTGTAAGTAATTAGAACAATTTAAACCAGAGCAGTTATGCTCTGGTTTTTTTTAATTTAATGATGAAAACATGACCCCATTTATATTTACAAGATTAGCTCAGAGTGTGCTCGTATTATTTATAATGTCACTCTTGGTATTTGGGGGGGTTAATCTAGTAGGGGATCCAGTTGAAATGCTGATTAACCCCGAAGCTGATCAAGCCGAAGTTGAAAGAGTTATAAGAGAGTTAGGATTAGATAGACCTGTTACAGAACAATATTGGTATTTCTTAGTAAATGCTTTTAAAGGGGATCTTGGAGATTCATTTATTTTTGGTGAACCAGCATTAAAACTGATTATTCAAAGAATGCCGGCGACACTAGAGTTAGCATTATTTTCTCTTTTTATTTCACTTGTCATAGCAATACCTCTTGGTATCTATGCAGGCTACAAGCCAGAGAGTAAAACTAGCAAAATAATAATGGGTGGTTCAATTTTAGGTTTTTCAATGCCAACATTTTGGGTAGGTATTATCTTTATTATGATTTTTGCAGTCCATCTTGGATGGTTACCATCAACTGGAAGAGGTGAGATTGGTACATTTTTAGGGATTAATAGCTCTTTATTTACCTTAAATGGGCTGTCACACGTTTTTCTACCTGCTTTGAATTTAGCATTATTTAAAATTTCATCGGTGATCCGCTTAACTAGAGCTGGAACAAGAGAAATAATTCTTCAAGATTATATTACTTTTGCTCGATCAAAAGGTTTGTCTGAAAAAAGAATAGTTTTAGTACATATACTAAAGAACATTCTAATTCCCATTGTAACAGTCGTTGGACTTGAATTTGGATCACTAATCGCATTTTCAACTGTAACTGAAACAGTATTTGCGTGGCCTGGAATGGGTAAACTAATCATTGACTCAATTTATAATCTCGATAGACCAGTTATTGTCGCTTATCTGATGATCATTGTAACATTTTTTGTTTTTTTAAACCTGATTGTCGATATTCTTTATACATTTTTAGACCCTAGAGTGAGAATTAAAGGTGACAGTCAATGAACCCCAAAATAAAAAAAATCAAAGAGTTTTGGAAAGATTTTTCATCCAATAAAGTTGCTGTAGTATCTTTAATAGTTTTTATGTTAATTTTATTTGTTGCTGTTTTTGCACCTTTAGTATCACCAACTGACCCATATGATCTAAATACTGTAAGCATAATGAACAGTAGGCTAGCCCCTTTTTCGGAAGATTTTTCTGGGAATTATTTTTTACTTGGCACCGACGGAGCTGGAAGAGATATGGTTTCTGCTATATTTTATGGTTTACGTGTTAGTCTAGGCGTTGGTGTGCTTTCAGGCATTTTTGCTCTAATTATTGGATCTTTTTTTGGAATTTCAGCAGCTTTTTTTGGAGGAAAATACGAATCTGTAGTTATGAGAATAGTTGATATTCAACTAAGTTTTCCATCAATTTTAGTTGCTCTGATAATTTTAGCTGCTTTTGGAAAAGGAGTTGAAAAAACTATTATTGCATTAATTTTAGTCCAATGGGCCTATTATGCAAGAACTGCTCGTTCGAGTGCTTTAGTAGAGTTAAATAAAGAATATGTTGATGCAGCGAGATGTTTGGCTTTTAGTAATACCAGGATCATGTTTAAACATATTCTACCAAATTGTATGGCACCGCTAATTGTTGTTGGTACTCTTCAAACAGCGCATGCTATTTCATTGGAAGCAACGCTAAGTTTTCTTGGTCTCGGATTACCTATTACAGAGCCTTCTTTAGGTCTTCTTATTGGCAATGGATTTGAATATATGTATAGCGGTGATTATTGGATTAGCATCTTTCCCGGTGTGGCGCTACTCATTACCGTTGCTTCCATAAACTTAGTTGGAGACCATTTAAGAGATATGTTTAATCCTCGACTTCATTAAAAAATAAATAATTGCTTAATCTTCAATTCTGTATGCTAGCCTAACAGCCGTTTTACCTTTGAATAACCTTTTAGTAGGCATTATTAAAATTGTTTCGTCATATGGGGCATAAACAAATTCCTGGTCATCTTTACCAATAACAGTCCCTTTTTTTAGAACTTCAAAGCCTTGCCAGTCACTGGAAAATTTAAATTTATCTGTCTTTATAGTGATAATGTCTCCTACCCGATAAACCTCTTTTTGAAATTTTTTAGGCTTTAGTTCATTTAGAAACTCTTCACCAAATTTTTTATCCATAGTGCTTGTGCTTCTAAGAAATCTTATCAGAGTTTCAATTGCTATTCTTTCAGACAGTTTTTCCCAATGTTGACCACATTCAACTAGGAGTGCATTTTTATTACTCTCTTTTCTTGAGAAGTCCAAGTAATCTCTCATTCTCATACCCTCTTTATGGCCTGTGTCAGAAATAATGGGCATGCTCATTCCAACAGATTTAGCAAAGTTAATACCTTTTTCTAATGTACCCGCCATCATAAGTGGAACACATGGTTTTTGCATTGAGTGAATATCTAATAAATAATCAGCTTGTGATACTATGCTCTTGACTTCATTAGCTCTAAAAAATTCACTAGTCTTTTTTCTGGTAGTATCTTCCAAGACACCATCTGCCCATAATCTGTTAAAATCTTCATCAACCCATCTAGTTCTATTTGGATTTTTGGGATCGAAAGCAAAATAAGCTTCAACGTTCATGAAACCTAGAGTTAATTTACCTGATTTAGGTCTGAAATTATTTTTTAAAAACCAATCTAAAGCAATAGCTCCACAAGGCTCATTCCCATGTACTATTGAAGATATAAAAACATGAGGACCACTCATACCGCTATCAAGTGATAATATATAATCGACTCCTGTATTAGTTTTTTTATAACTTGATATGTCAGGAGCAGTTAATTCTACTGGGAATTCATTAGCATAATCTAGTCTTGGGTCATTCATAATTATTATCTCTAAATTACATTGTTAATTAATCATTCCTTCAAATGGTTTAACAAAATGCTCTTCACTCAATTTTACCATTTCTATTTTTTCAGGCTCATAACCATGTGGTTTTAAAAGACTAGGAATTTCGTCGCTCATCAAATTTAACTTTGTTTTTCTTTTACTGGGATCTGCTATTGGCACTGCAGCCATTAACTTTTTTGTATATGGGTGTTGTGGATTTTCAAAAATTTCACTTCTTAGCCCAATTTCAACTATCTCACCTAGATACATTACACCTATTCTATGACTAACTCTTTCAACTACTGCCATATCATGACTTATAAAGAGGTAAGACAGGCCAAATTCTTCTTGAAGTTCCATCATTAAGTTAACTACTTGTGCTTGAATTGAGACATCTAGGGCGGAAACAGCTTCATCAGCAATAATTAATTTTGGTTCTAAAGCGAGTGCTCTTGCAATCCCAATTCTCTGCCTCTGCCCCCCCGAAAGTTCGTGTGGAAATCTCAAGGCATATTGTTCGTTCAATCCTACACGATTTAACAATTGCATAACTTTTTCAGTTGATCCAAATTTTTCATCTAATCCATGTACTAAAATAGGTTCAGCTATTATCTGTCCAACTGTCATACGAGGATTCAAAGATGCAAAAGGATCTTGAAATATCATTTGCATTTGTTTTCTGTATTGAATCATCTCTTTATTATTTAAGTTGGTTAATTCTACCCCTTCAAAAACAACACTCCCTCTTGTTGGTGATGTTAAACCTATAATACTTCTTCCAGTTGTAGATTTTCCACATCCACTTTCACCAACCAGCCCAAAAGTTTCTCCAGGTTGCAAACTAAGATCAATATTTTCGACAGCATGAATATTACCTTTTTTTGTTCCAAAATCCTGTTTTATAGAAAACCTTGTTGTTAATCCTCTAACCTGAAGTAACGGATTGGAAACTCGATTTACAGTATCTTTTATTTCAATTATTTTATTTTGAGTTGTTGTTTTTAATTGCTGATTGTTTGATGAATTTATATCTACATTCATAAATTTTGCGGGTAGTAACTTCCCTTTCATACTTCCTAATTTTGGAACGGCTGCAAGCAATGATTTTGTATAAGGATGTTGTGGATTATTGAAAATTTCCAAAGCAGGTCCTTCTTCAACTTTTTTTCCAGCAAACATTACAACAACCCTATCAGCAATTTCTGCAACCACTCCCATATCATGAGTAATAAAAATTACCGACATTCCTATGTCACGTTGTAACAATTTAATTAAATCTAGTATTTGAGCCTGTATTGTAACATCAAGCGCAGTTGTGGGTTCGTCAGCAATTAGTAAAGAAGGTTTACAACTTAATGCCATAGCTATCATGACTCTTTGTCTCATACCCCCTGAGAGCTCATGCGGATATTGGTTTAATCTCTTTTCAGGCTCAGGTATTCTAACTAACTTCAACATTTCTAATGCTATTTCGAGAGCTTCCGCCCTAGTTTTTCCCTGATGCTTTAAAATTGTTTCTGTCATTTGCATTCGTATTGTGAATACTGGATTTAACGATGTCATGGGTTCTTGAAAAATCATAGAAACATCGTTACCTCTAATATCTTTCATTGTATCTTGGCTCTGTTGAGCTAAATCTAGATTTATTTTATTTTTAGTTTCTAGATTAATTTCTCCTGAAATTATGTTTCCACCTGAAAAATCAACAAGTCTCATTAGTGATAATGCAGTTACAGATTTACCTGAACCAGATTCGCCAACAATAGCAATTGTTTCTCCTTTTTTTATATCGAATGATACTCCATCAACAGCTTTAACCACTTGATCTTTTAAATTAAAATGAACTCTAAGATCTTTTACTTCTATTACAGGTAAGGAGTTATTTTTTTTACTTTGTAAACCTGACTCATTCATAAGTAACCCTCATCAATTTCTTTTTTTATTTTATTAATTAGTTTTTCTAAATCTTTTTTTAAAATTTTGAAGTTGTCTGTTTTTTTTCTTGTTTGTTCATTCATATATAATTTTCTATTTACCTCAATTTGAACTGAATTCTTATTTTGCAAAGGATCACTATATGCTTTTACAAGCTCCATACCTTTATATGGATAATTGATATCTACAGAGTAGTTTAAACCCCTCAAAAAATCTACAATTAGGTCTGTAAACTTTCTATGACAAGATGTTCCTTCTCTATCTCCTACTACAAAGTCTGGTCTTGTTGTGCCCTGTGATTGATCTGACATTGCTGTAGCTTGATTTTGCATGGAGTGAGCATTTACGTGGTAAAACTTACCATAATTTTTATAAGTTTCGTTTAGTGTGTGTCTGAGTATTTTATGATATGGTCTATGATATATATTAACTCTATCCATTAATTGTTTTAGTGTAATTTTATCTTTATACATTGGCTCTCCATTTGGAGGAATTTTTATCCAAACTAAACCAATGCCAAGTTCACTTTTAATAGTGGGATTAAATTTTATTTCGCTAATAATGTTATTTTTTTCATTTAAATCTTCAAATATGAAATCGGTTTCTGATCTATTAGGATCAATATATGACCTTGGAAATTTAGCTTCTATAAAAACTCCACCAATAGATGAAACATATTCATATAGCTCATTAACATGAGTATCTTCAGCTTGTCTTAGTTTTGAAAGTTCTGCTTGATGATTGAAATCTAATGGATATTCAGTGCCACTATGAGGAGAATCAATTATTAAAGGAATAGATTGACCTTCATCTCCTTCAACGTTTAGGATCTTATCAGACATTTGAAGCTCCAAATTTTAAAATAATACCTAATTATTGAGTGTATAAAAAATGAATATCAAGCAAAAAATTGAACAAATAACTCCCGCAATGATTGAATGGCGCCATAATATCCACGAGAAACCTGAAGTAGCGTACCAAGAAAAAGATACTTCTGACTTTATTTCAAAAAAGCTAAATGAATTTGGAATAGAAGTTCATCAAGGTATTGGAAAAACTGGTATTGTTGGAATTATTAAAGGTAAAAATAGTAATTCAGATAAAGCAATAGGTATAAGAGCTGATATGGATGCTCTTCCTATGACAGAAAAGACTAATTTACACTACTCATCTAAAAATGAAGGAGCTATGCATGCGTGCGGTCATGATGGTCATTCAACAATGTTGTTAGGTGCAGCAAAATATCTAGCAGAAACACGAAATTTTCACGGAACAGTTTATTGCATTTTTCAGCCAGCAGAAGAAGGTGGCAACGCAGGTGCAAAGGCAATGATTAATGATGGTCTTTTTAAAAAATTTAAGATTGACACTGTCTGGGGAATACATAATTGGCCAGGAATACCTCTAGGCCAAGCTGTCATTCATGAGGGTTTTGCAATGGCTGGGGGAGATATAATTATATTTACAATTGAAGGAAAAGGAGGACATGCAGCCCAGCCTCAATATTCTAATGATCCAATGGTAGCTGCCGGTTTAACTATTACAGCTCTTCAAAGTTTAATTTCAAGACAATTAGATCCATTTAAAAATGCTGTTTTATCACTTACTAAAATTGAAGGTGGTTCAGCTTTTAATGTAATACCCGATACAGTAACAATTGGAGGAACCCTGAGGTCAACTAATACAATCATAAGAGATGACATGCTAAAGAAGATTAAGAAAGTTGCATTAAACGCATGCGCAATTTCTAACTGCAAAGTTAACATTGAAATTAGGCCGGGATATCCATCAACAATAAACGACAAAAAAAGTGCAAAATTAGCATCAGAAATTTTTAAAAATACTTTTGGTGAAGCTTCAATCAATGTTAAAGAAACTCCAACTATGGGTTCTGAAGATTTTTCATATATGCTTGAAGAAAAACCAGGAGCCTATATCTGGCTAGGAGCAGGCGAGGATGCAGAAAAGCTTCACAGTGCATATTATGATTTCAATGATGCACTATTACCAATTGGTGCTGAATACTGGGCAAACTTAGCTGAAACAATTCTTGTGGAATAATAATTATAAAAGAATTTCTCCATTAATATATTTTTTTGCCTCTTTAGTTAAAGGGTTTCTAAAAAATACATTTGCATCTGTTTGCTCTAGTATTTTACCCTTATTAAAAAAAATTATATCAGATGCTAGTCTCTTAGCTTGAGCCATATCATGTGTAGTAAGTATAATTGTAGCCCCTTTTTTACTCTCCTCTAGAATAATTTCTTCTATTAATTTCAATGAAAATGGGTCTAAATTTGCAGTGGGCTCGTCAAGTAGAAGAACTGATGGCTCAATTAATAAAGCTCTTGCTAGCGAAAGTCTTTGTTTTTCTCCTCCAGAAAGTAAGCGTGCAGGTTTATTATCACATCCCTCTAATCCAACTCTTTTTAAAATATTTTTAATAATTAATTTACCATTTTTATTTTTAACATTAGAAACAAAATCCATATTGGATTTTACATTTCTTCTTAACAAAGTTGGAGTTTGAAAAACCATTGCTTGCTTATTTCTAATTTCATCATTGTTGTATATTTTGTTAAACGTTATTTTTCCATTATCTATATTTGTTAATCCATTTATGGTCTGTAAAAATATACTTTTGCCTGCACCGTTTGGTCCAATTACTGCAGTAATAGAATTATTTTTAATGCTACAACTAATCTTGTCTAGAATTAGATCTTTTCCTAATGAAACTGATATATCAATAACTTCAATGGGGGTTAATTTTATTAAGTTTTTTTTGTTAGATTTATACATACATTCTTCTTTTCGCCCTAATCTTTAGACGAATTAAAATAAAGTTTGTAGTTAATGCAATTGATAGAAGAATTATTCCCAAAGCTAATGCTAGAGACAAATTACCTTTAGAAGTTTCTAATGCTATTGTTGTCGTCATAACCCTTGTTAAGTGGTCAATATTTCCACCTACAATTATAACAGCTCCAACTTCTGATATAGCTCTACCAAATCCAGCTAAAACTACTGTAAGTATCGAATATCTAGCATCAAAAAGATACGCTATGATCGCTTTATGAGATGGTACTACCAGAGAAGCAAAAAGAGACTTATATTCTTGACTAATTTCTTCTATTATTTGAGAGGTTAAAGAAACTATAATTGGAGTTATTAATATCATCTGAGCGATTATCATTGCAGTTGGAGTATATAAAATGCCCAGCCAGCCAAATGGCCCAGACCTTGAAACTAGTAAATAAACAATTAATCCAACAACAACTGGTGGTAACCCCATCATAGTATTGAATAGAACTAAAAATGCGTCCTTACCCCAAAAACTTTTAATGGCTAAAAAAGTTCCTAATGGCAAACCAATTAAACAAGAAAGAAGTAATGAAATACCACTCACTTTTAAAGAAAGTAGTAATATTTCAAATAAATCCTCATCAAGAGTAAAAACTAACTCAAATGATTTCGCAAATGCTTCTAGTAAAATATTCATATTATTATTGATTTATTATGTTTTAAATTGCAATATTATGTGAAAATTACAGTGATTGCAATTTTTACGTTATATTAGTTAGGTAAAATATGTTTAGAATAAATCTATTTATTCTCTTGTTTTTATTATTTCCAAGGATCTGCTCAGGTGACAATTCATTAATAGTTCAATCAACAACTTCAACCTATAACTCTGGTTTCTATGAGTACATACTCCCAATTATTAAATCAGAGATAAATGTAGTTGCTCATGTTGTATCAGTTGGCACTGGCGCTGCACTGAAAAATGCAGCTAATTGTGACGGAGACGTACTAATAGTACATGCAAAAAAAAGAGAGTTAAAATTTGTTAAAAATGGATTTGGCCTTAAGAGATACAATTTAATGTATAATGATTTCATCATAGTTGGACCGAAAGAAAATCCTGCTAAAATAAATTTAACTGATGACCCTATTACATCTTTTACAAAAATTTTTACCACATCCTCAATTTTTATATCAAGAGGCGATGACTCTGGTACCCATTTTAAGGAAATAAGTATATGG
This sequence comes from uncultured SAR116 cluster alpha proteobacterium, assembly GCA_902533225.1. Lineage (GTDB taxonomy): Bacteria > Pseudomonadota > Alphaproteobacteria > Puniceispirillales > Marisalimonadaceae > Marisalimonas. The sequence continues at coordinate 21,413 of CACALC010000014.1, forward strand.
GACAAAGCTAAATTAAAGCCAATTAAATTCTCTGGAAAATGGTACAGAGAAACAGGTTCTGGGATGGGAACAACTCTTAATTTAGCAAGTGGTATGGGTGCTTATACATTAAGTGACAGAGCATCATGGATTAATTTTAACAATAAGAATAACTTACGTATTATAGCTGAAAAAAATAAAACGTTATTTAATCAATATGGGATTACGATGGTAAACCCATCAAATTGTCCAAATGTAAAATTTAAAAACGCTAATAAATTTATTAGTTGGCTCTTATCAAAAAGAGGACAAAAAGTTATTGAAAACTTTAAATTGAAAGGAAAACAACTTTTTTTTCCTAACGCAAGTTAAAAGTTTTCAAGCTGTTTTAAGGGTAAGTTATGAGAATTTTTCATTTCTTGAAGTGATATACTCGAAGACATTTTTGTAAATTCAAGTTCTCCTATCAACTTCTGTTGAAAATTATCATAATCCTCAATGCTAGAGGCAACAATTTTTAATAAATAATCTGAGTCTGAACCAGTTAACCTATGTGTTTCGATAATTTCTTCATGCTTATCAATAACTTTCTGGAAACTTGAAATCCAGTCCCTTGATTGGTGACTAACTCTAATAGATAAAAAAACTACTACAGCTAAATTTATGGCTTTTCTGTTAAGAACGATAGTTCTAGCTGAAATTACCCCACCCTCTTCCATTTTTTTTATCCTGTTCCAACAAGGTGTAGAAGAAATTCCCACCCTTTTAGAAATTTCTGACAGAGGTAAACCAGCATTCTTCTGAATTATAGTTAAAATTTTCTTATCAATATCATCAATCACATCAAAATCTTTAGAAAAAATTTTCTACAATATAGCATTTATCACTAAAATAAAAAGAAAAATTATTATTTAATTTTTAATTTTACAGAATAATTTTTTAATTTGCTCTATAAAGAAGCCGTAATGCCCCCATCAACATAAAGCGTGTGCCCATTAACAAAGTTAGATGCATCAGAACTTAAAAAAATACTTGCACCAACCAACTCTTCAACTTTGCCCCACCTACCTGCAGGTGTTCTATTTTCTAACCAAGAGGTAAAATCTTTATCAGACACTAGTGCAGCATTCAAAGGTGTATCAAAATAACCTGGAGCAATAGCATTACATTGAAGTCCATACTTTGCCCAATCTGTTGCCATTCCTTTAGTAAGATTTCCAACAGCACCCTTAGTTGCAGTGTAAGGAGCAATACCAGGTCTTGATAATAAAGTTTGAACACTCGCAATATTAATAATTTTTCCTGAGCCCCTTTTGATCATATGCCTTGCTACTACTTGGCTTACATTAAAAACGGATGAAATATTTGTTTTTAATAATTGTTCAAACTTATCAGGTGGAAAATCTTCAAGCGGTGTTCGATGTTGCATTCCAGCATTATTTACTAATATTTCAATTGAACCTATTTCGTTTTCAAATTTATTAACAACATTATCAATTTCATTTTTGTCAGTAACGTCGAAAGATAATTGATGCAAATTATTTTGTGGGGTAAGAGCTTTTGCTGCTTTATCTAATTTTTCTTTATTCCTTCCATTTAAAATAATTTCTGCGCCAGCTTCATCAAGTCCTTTAGCTAGAGCGAAACCTATTCCTTGAGATGAACCTGTTATAAGAGCTCTTTTACCTTTTAGGTTAAATAATTCTGTTCCAGAACTCATTCACTATCTCCAAATTGAATAAAAGTAAAATATATATAAATAATAAAAATATTGCTAATCATCTTTCAAAAATTTAACTTTAAAATCTTAATTTCGAATGCGGGAAAATAGATATGAAATCAATAAAGATTCACGGGGCTATGGACTTAAGAATAGACAATTATCCATTGGAAAAAATATCTTCTAATCAAGTTGAAATTTCTATTGCAACCGGCGGTATTTGTGGAACTGATCTCCACTATTATAAACATGGTGGGTTTGGCCACATTAAACTAAAGGAACCCATGGTGTTAGGACATGAAGTATCTGGCCATGTTACTAAATTAGGACCAAAAGTAACTAACTTATCTATTGGACAACTTGTTTCAGTATCGCCATCTAGGCCGTGTAATAAATGTATGTTCTGTTTAGAAGGCAAACAGAACCATTGCATAAATATGAAATTTTATGGCTCTGCAATGCCCTTTCCTCATATTCAAGGCGCTTTTAGGGAAAGACTAATTGCGGAGGATTATCAATGTGTAGCAGCAGACGGTCTATCACCAGAAGAAGCCGCAATGGCAGAACCGCTTGCAGTTTGTCTTCATGCCATAAAACAAGCAGGAGATATTTTTGGAAAGAAAGTATTAATAATTGGATCTGGTCCTATTGGGACACTTGGTGTTTTATCAGCTAGACGTGCAGGAGCAGAAGAAATATTAGTTACAGATATTTCAGATAAGGCTCTGGAATTTTCAAATTTAGTGGGAGCAGACAAAGTTATAAATACTTCAAAAAACTATCCTCAAATTGCAAAATTTCAAGTTGGGAAAGGTTATTTTGATCTTGCAATTGAATGCTCTGGCTCTGCCTCAGGTATTAATGATGCTATTAAGTGTTTAAAACCAAAAGGTACTCTTATACAACTAGGATTGGGAGGTGATATTCTTATGCCATTAGTTTCCGTGACAACTAAAGAATTGAATATTAAAGGATCATTTAGATTTCATTCGGAGTTTGAATTAGCTGTCAAGATGATGAAAAAGAAACTAATTGATGTTAAACCTCTTATTACTCACAGTATTCCTTTTCAAAACGCCGAACAAGGTTTCAAAATTGCAATGGATGAAAAAGAAAATAGTATGAAGGTTCAATTAATATTCTAGTTTTATATGGTCAGTTTAATTAATTTAAATAAATAAGATTAATAAAGGTTGACTTCTTTACCATTTCAAACGCACCATAAGAGATTAATTTTCATAGGGGAGTTTAAATGAAAAATTTAAAAAAAATAATTTTAGGTGTATCGGCGTTGGCTGTTGCCTCAACCTTGTCAATAACTGCTATAGCGGAAGAATGGCGTGGATGGAATATTCATAAACCAGGGTATCCAAATACTGTAGCTATGGACAAGTTTGCCGAATTGTTAAAGGAAAAAACTGGTGGCGAGATTACTTTAAAAATGTTTCATTCAGGCGTATTGGGAAACCAACCTGATGCTATTGAACAAGTTAGAGTAGGAGGACTAGCTATTGGTAACTTCAATCTTGGTCCAATAGGACCTATGGCTGCAGAGGCAAACGTAGTTTCATTGCCTTTTATATTTAAGGACATGGGTCATATGCATAGAGCTTTAGATGGTGCTGCAGGAGACAAAATTAGTGCTGGGATGGAAAAAATAGGAATAGTTGCGCTCGCTTGGTATGACTCAGGAGCCCGTTCATTCTACAATTCTAAAAAACCAATTATGAAGCCATCAGACGTAAAAGGTTTAAAGGTAAGAGTTATGAATAACGACCTATACTCAGGAATGATTTCTGCTTTGGGAGGGAATCCATCACCGATGGCTTTTTCTGAAGTTTTCCAATCACTTAAAACCGGTGTGGTTGATGGAGCTGAAAATAATTGGCCTTCTTATGAATCAACAGGCCATTTTGAAGTAGCAAAATATTATTCACTTTCTCAACATTTAATTATACCTGAATGTGTATGTATAAATGATAAAGTTTATAATAACTTATCTGCTAAAAATAAAAAGGCTGTAAAAGAAGCTGCAAGAGAATCTGCAGAATTACAAAGAGCTTTGTGGGAAAAAAGAGCTATTTCTAGCCGTGATAAAGTAATGAAAGCTGGGGTTAAATTTAATGAAATTCCAAATAAGCAAGCTTTCATGGACGCTATGAAGCCTGTTCACACAAAATACTTGTCAGCGAATCCTGATTTAGTTCCATTGGTAAACTTAATTAAAAATACTAAATAAAACTTTAATTTTATTGGCCATATTAAATATGGCCAATAACAAATCTGACAAATATTTAAATGGAGATTAATTATCAATAAAAAATCTCTTAAATTATTAGAAATTTATAATACCCTACTAGAAAAAATTGCTTACGTTTGTAATATTGTAACTGGATTTGCTCTGATTGTGATGACAGTAATTTTCAGCTGGTTAGTTTATGGAAGATATGTTTTAAACTCTACACCAACATGGGTAGAACAAGTTTCTCTTTTGCTTGTAGTCCTAATTGGTTTTTTAGGTGCAGCTATAGGAATTCACAAAAGAACACATTTAGGAGTATCCTACTTTAGAGACAGAATGCCTATTGTATTAAAAATTATTTTTGACTTAACAACTCATTTTATGCTCATGATATTTGGTTATGTTATGATGGTATATAGTTATAAATTAGTTGTTTTCAAATGGAGTACACAAATTCCTTTAATTCATATTCCAGAGGGGCTAAGAGCAGTCCCTATTATGATTTGTGGAGGATTAATTTTACTGTTTTCGATTGGTCATTTGTTAAATTATAAGGGTACCATTACTAAGAATATCAAGCCTAAATGAGGTAGAAAATATGGGCTTATTAATAATGATGGGAATTTTTGCTTTTGGAGTGGTTATTGGAGTTCCTGTAGCCTTTGCTCTCGGCATTGGGGCAGTGTCAGCATTCTACTTCGAGGGATTACCCCTAATTATAGCTTTTCAAAGAATTATATCTGGAATAAATGTTTTTTCATTACTTGCCATTCCTTTTTTTATTTTCGCAGGCGAATTAATGTTCCATGGAGGTATAGCAGTAAGGTTAGTTAGATTAGCCTCCTCTGCAGTTGGTGCTGTAAGAGGAGGCCTTGGTGTCGTGAACGTTTTTGCATCCATGCTTTTTGGAGGAATTTCAGGATCAGCAGTTGCCGATGTTTCAGCTCTTGGTTCAATATTAATTCCGGTGATGAAAGAAAAAGGATATGACGAAGACTACGCGGTAAACGTAACTGTCACCTCTTCTATTGCTGGCATCATGATACCGCCTAGCCACAATATGATTTTATTTGCTGTTGCGACTGGCGGTGGGGTGTCAATCACTCAACTCTTTTTATCTGGGATAATACCAGGCGTTGTAATGTGTGTTTGTTTGGCTTTAGTTGCTTACTTGGTGGCTGTTCAAAGAGGTTACAAATCAGAAGTTTTTCCGGGATACTATGCTCTGTTTTTACATTTTGTGACTGCACTACCAGGACTGTTTACTGCAGTTATAATAGTGGGGGGAGTATTATCAGGTATTTTTACAGTAACAGAATCAGGTGCATTTGGGACTCTTTATGCTTTCCTAGTTACAGTTTTTGTTTATAGGGCTTTAACTTGGGAAAATTTTAAAATTGCTGTGATTAATTCAGTTAAGACTACATCTATGGTTATGATACTAGTTGCTAGTGCATCTGCTTTTGGTTACATGTTAACTTTTTATCAAGTTCCATCCCAAATGATAACCTTTATGAATGGTATATCAAGTAATCCTATTGTTATTTTATTGATGATAAACATAATGTTATTAGTCTTGGGAATGATTATGGATATGGCTGCATTGATCCTAATTTGCACGCCAATTTTTTTACCATTAGCTGTATCTTTAGGGATGGATCCCCTTCAATTTGGTATGGTATTGATGATGAACTTAGGACTTGGTTTATGTACACCTCCAGTAGGTGCCTGTCTTTTTGTCGGCTGTGCAATTGGTAAAGTACCAATTGAACGAGTTGTAAAAACAATTTGGCCATTTTATTTTGCAATCTTTATTGCACTTATGCTTACTACTTTTATACCTGCTATATCCTTAACTTTACCAAATTTAATAAAATAGTTATTTTATTTAAATTTTTGTAATTTTGGAGAAAATAAATTGAACAATATTCACGTAGATTGCGTGTTAGATATAAAAGCAAATTTAGGAGAGGGTCCTATTTGGTCAACTGCAGACCAAAATCTCTACTGGGTTGATATAAATAACTGCCAACTTAACAAGTTCAATCCCATAAATGGTAAAAATAAAACTATCAATGTTGGTAAACCAATTGGATGTTTTGCAATTAAAAAGAACCTTAATATTATATTAGCTCTTACTAGTGGTTTTTTTGAATTAAACCAAAATGATAAAAGTATGAAATTCATAAATAATCCAGAGAATAATATTTTAAATAATAGATTTAATGATGGAACCGTTGACTTAAAAGGTAGGTTCTACGCCGGAACAATGGCAATTAGTGGTTCAAATATAAATGCTGAGCCTAAAGGTAGTCTTTATTGCCTTGATCAGTCAGGTAGAGCAAAAAAAACTATGGAAGGTTTTCATACTATTAATGGCTTAGCTTTTTCACCTGAAGGTAGAACAGCATACATATCTGATAGCGCTCCTTGGATCAGAACTATATGGGCATATGATTATGATTTGGATGAAGGTATTTGGTCTAACAAACGTATTTTCTTTGATACTAAGGATATTGCAGGAAGGCCAGATGGCGGTTGTGTTGACACAGACGGTTGTTATTGGATGGCTGGAGTTTCTGGTTGGGAAATAGTAAGACTTACACCAAAGGGTAATATTGATATGATTATAAAAATGCCAGTAGAGAAACCCACTAAAATTGCCTTTGGTGGAAAAAATCTAGATATTATTTATGTCACATCTATTGGAAAAGATATAACTAAAGGAACAGAAAAAAAACAACCTTTAGCAGGAGGAATATTCGCTTTGAAAGTTCCTGGAGTTAAAGGAATGCAATTTCCCTTATTTAGATAAAACTATTTTTCTAAATCTAACTCTATCAAACCGCTTATGTATTTATTTGGTATTAGAAAATTACAATCTGAGTTTTCTTTTTTTCCTTGCATTAAGTTAAAGCAGTCAGTTGGATGGCTTACTGGCTCAATACAAAAATATTCCTCTGTTTTTGGAACGTGGACGATTAAATGGTTAAAAATTTTATCCACTTTCATTGTGATTTTTTTCTTTTTATTAGGCCAAATAATTTGAACCTTTCCACTAAAATTTTCATAACACACTGTTTTTTCATTATTCCACAATGCTTTTCCATTTCTAAAATTAAAGTTATTTTCAATAGGCTTAGTTTTAGTTGGAAAATCTTCCGGTTGTCCTACCCATTCTCTTGAAGCATTGAATCTTAATTTAATCTCATCATTAAAATTAAAAAATGGGTGTATTCCAAATCCAAAAGGCATGATGTTTTTTGAATTATTCAGGAGTTTTAGTTCAATTTTGCATGAGAACGGAGTCAAATAAATTGATTGAGTTATTTCATATGACCAAGGCCAACCGAATTTATCTGCTTCATGTCGATAAATTAAAATAACAGAAGAACTAGATTGTTCTAATATACTCCATTCACTTAAGTATCCATGACCATGAATTGCATGAGGAAAAGCATTTTGAATCAAGTTATATTCTAATCCATTAAATCTAAATTTTGCATTTTTTATTCTATTAGAAAATGGAGCTAATGGAAAACTCCCACCTTTAAACAAATGAATAGACTTTAGATCATGTAGAGGTATTGGACGTAAAACATGAAAATCGTCAAAAATTAAACTACTAATTCTTCCACCAATTTCAGGTAAAAGATCTAATTTGATTTTCTTATTTTGTAGGGTAATTACTTTTAAAATTTTCATAAATCATTTTTTGATGTTCTTCTAATAATCGTATTTGGTGATTTTAAAAGTGAGTCCTGCAATTCTGTACCTAAGCCAATTCCATCCATAGGGAATGCAAACCCTTTTTCAATCTTAGGAAGGTTATTTACTAACTTTTTATAAAAGCCATTATAATAGGACCTTACACTTTCTAGAATCATTGAGTTTGAAAATGCAAGGCTTATATGAAGATTAGCAATCCAGACAATCGGCCCAGTACAATCATGGGGACACATCATTCTGTTATTGGCATGAGCTATACCTGATATTTTTATAGCTTCTGAAATACCTCCAATCCAACCTAAATCATAGTGCATATAATCTATAGCGTCTAAAGCTAAAGCATCACGATACCATAAAGCTGTCCCTAAGGCTTCACTACCTGCAACAGGAGCTATGATGTTTTTTCTAAACTCAGCAAGATCTTTTAAGTGAGCCATGTTTATAGGGTCTTCGTGCCAAAAAACATCAAATTCATCTACTTGACGGGCTATTTTTAAAGCTGGCGCTAATTGCCATAATGAATGATATTCAAGCATTATATCAATCTGATTTCCAACAGCTTTACGTATTTTTTCAATTCGATTTATACCTTCCTTTAAATTTTCCAAGGATATCATTTGACCTTTCGTTGGAAATGCAAATTCATCAAATGGCCAAATTTTCATTGCTGAAACACCCTCATCCAACAGACTCTGTGCTAATTCCCCTGGGTTTTGAGCTTGCATTTCTAAATCGTCATAATTATTTTTGTCTTTTTTTACATTAGTTGATCCTACTGGCCGAGACTGCGAATTTGCATTCCAGTTATACCCATCAGCAGCACATGTATTATATATTGGTATGTAATCTCGACTTAGACCTCCTAACATGTCTACTAAACTCAAATTACAAGCTTTAGACTTTAAATCCCAAAGTGCTATATCAACCGCAGAATTTCCTCTATATTCAACTGATCGTGTTGGGTATCCTATATATCTGTTAGCTGTCCAGTTAATTAGGTTATCTGAATGTTCATTTATTCTAAGGGGGTCCCTGCCAATTAGATAGGGCGCACATGTTTCGTGCAAATAAGATATTATAGCTTGAGGGTTCCTAAATGTTTCTCCTAAGCCGGTGAAACCCTCATCAGTATAAAGTTTAATCCAAACAAGATTAGAATATTCAGTATTTTGTATTGTTTCTATTGCAGTAATTTTCATTTAAGACCTTAAACCAAAGAAGTAAAAATAAATGTTTTGGCCCCTAAAAAGAAAAAAAATAGAGCAAGTATTATTGTAACGCCTAACAACCCCTTACCAATTTCTTTAAACATTTTTTTTGCCTATTTATTATTGAAATGTACTGTTCCTAAATTATTAATATTATAACCAAAAAAATTTGAAGCAGTATTTAAAAAATCATCTGATCTAGAAAAATTCAAAAGTCTTTGAAAAGGTTTTTCAAACCAAGAAATTCTATTTACAACAATATCAAATCTTTCAGTAACAATATGAAGAAATCCCAACTGATGCTTTTTAGCCTCAGATGCAAGACCAAGAGTTACATCAGCTTTGTCTGATAAAATAAGTGAAACAGCGTCATTTTCAGAGTAGGTGACTTCCGTACTAATAAAATCAGAGGAATTAATATTTTCTCTTTTACATATATATTTGAAATAATTATCTGATCCAGATCCACTTTGCCTAGTAACAAGTCTCTGACCTAGGAATTCATTTATAGATTTCTTTTCACTTTTTTCTTTTGGCTTATAGATTAAACCTCTATCTCTTTTAGCCCATTCCATTAAAACAAAATCCTGTTTTTCTAAACATTTTTTTACTATTGGAACATTCCAAGATTCGAAATCACTATCATAAATATGAAGCCCTGACGCTATACCCTGATTAAGTTTAAATCTTTCTAAACCTTTTATACTTCCATCAAATGACATTGCAATTCCTGATTTTGACTGTTTGACTGCTAATTCTAGAAGAGGATCATGACTTCCTAATAGTATATTTGGTGGATTTTTTTGATTAGATATATTGTTTTGTCCACCAGAAATCCAATTTGATATTTCAGATTTAGAAAACAATAATTTACCCATTACTCTTGAATAAGGAACTTTGTCTGTAGAAACTAAATCGTAAACTTTTCTTGGTTTAATTCTTAGAAACTCTGCTAATTCATCAGTTGTAAAGTATTCAGACATAAGCTCATTTCCATAATAAATATTTAGTGTATTTTTACATTATACTATATAATTAGTTAATGAAAAACAGATCTACAAATTTAAAAAATTCTTCTTTACCACCTAGACTAGTAAATGAAAATGAAAATGGTGTAAGGATCAAAGTTTATATTAAAGGTCATATGATTGGCGCTGGGAAAATGGAGCTATTTAACTTAGTCGCTAATAAAGGTTCTATTAGATCTGCAGCAAAAGAAATGGGTATGAGTACAAGAAGAGCTGCTTTGCTTCTTAAAACTATAGAAGAAGCATTTCCAACACCTATTTTAGAAAAAAAAATGGGAAATAGAGGTACTCATATTACCTCTTTTGGAAAAGAGCTTTTAAAAAAATATTTGAATCTGTGTGATCACTTGTCAAATGAATCTCAAGAATTTATTAATTGGGCGGCATCAAAACAAACTCTTAAATAAAAGGTAAAGCTATGGAAAACAATAAAGAGTTTTATATTTCACCTAACTTAGAAAATGATAATCTAACTGAATCAATCGAGTGTTTAAATGAATCTGGTGAAAATATTAAACTGCCTGTCGTTAAAGAAATTCCATTAACAATTTATCTTAACAAACAAGAAATTGTCACCGCCATGACATTAGGTGATATGCCTGACTTATTAGCAGTTGGTTATCTGCTTAACCAAAATATGCTGAAGAGAGATGATGTCATTTCAGGAATTGATTATGACGAAGACCTCCAAGTTGTGATCGTAAGAACTGAACGAAAAACAAACTATGAAAAAAAAATGGAAAAGAAAATCAGAACAAGTGGCTGTGCAGTGGGTACAGTTTATGGAGATATAATGGATGATTTTTCATCAGTTAATCTTGATAAAAAAACAAAAATAAAAACTTCTTGGATTTATACGATTTCAAAAAAAGTTAATACAAGACCAAGCTTGTATTTAAAAGCAGGAGCCCTTCATGGTTGCGTGTTGTGCCAAAAAGATTCACCTCTAATTTATGTTGAAGACGTCGGAAGACATAATGCCGTAGATAAGATTGCTGGTTGGATGTTTTTAAATAAAGAAAATGCAAATGATAAAATTTTTTATACCACTGGAAGACTTACGTCAGAAATGGTTATAAAAACAGTTCAAATGGGAATCCCAATATTAATATCAAGGTCAGGTTTTACCGAATCAGGAGTTAAACTTGCTAGAGAAGCTGGTCTTACATTAATTGGAAGAGCTAAAGGTAAGAGGATGATAATTGCAAATGGTGTAGATAGGGTAAATTTTGATACTGACATCAAGGCAGTTGCGAATGAAGACGTAGTGTCTGCACAAAGGTCTTTAATCAACTGAAGGTTGAATAATTTGGAAACATTAAACGAAATAATACCGTGTGTCATTTTAGCGGGAGGCAAAGGTAGAAGAATGGGTGGTAAAGAAAAAGCTTTAATCCATCTTTTAGATAGACCACTTTTATCTTATGTTTTAGAAAAAATATCAGGCAAAGTTGCACCTATTGCATTAAATATAAATACAAATTTTGATAGCTTTCAAAAGTTTGGTTACAAGATAATTAAGGATCCTATCAAAGGTCACTTGGGGCCCTTAGCTGGAATTTTAGCATCATTAAATTGGGCAAAGGAAATAAATCAAGATTGGGTTTTGACTTTACCGTGCGACACTCCATTTCTTCCTAATAATCTAGTTCAATCTATGGTCGAAACAAAGAATATAACACCAGAAGTTGATTTGGTAGTTGCAAAATCAAGAGGGTTTAATCATCCAGTAATTGCTTTATGGAAATCAGATATTAATCAAAAATTACAAAGTGCTCTAAATGAAGGTGTTAGAAAAATAGATATTTTTACAGCTCAACTAAACATTGCTTATGTTGACTTTGATAACATACAAAATTCAGAATTTGATCCTTTTACTAATTTAAATTCACCTCAAGATCTTATACTTGCACAACAAATCCTTGGCAAATTACCACCTTTGTTTGGGCTGGCGGGCTGGTCTGGATCAGGCAAAACAACTTTATCTTCAAAATTAATTAAAAATTTTACTAAAATTGGTATTAATGTGGGTACTCTAAAACATGCTCATCACAAGTTTGATATAGATAAACCAGGAAAAGATTCTTACAACTTAAGAAAAGCTGGAGCAAGACCTATGATTATTTCATCTAAAGAGAGGTTTGCTCTAATTCAAGAAAATGATCAAAACGAAGAGAAAAGCTTATTTGAAATGTTAGAAATGTTTTCTAAACAGCCTGTCAATAAATGTGATATTATTATTGTAGAAGGTTACAAAAACGAGAATATCCCAAAGCTTGAAGTCCATAGGCCCATTATTGGCAAACCACTTCTTTTTAACGATGATAATAATATTTTTGCTATAGCCTCAGAAGGTTATTTAAAAACAACTATCCCTTCATTTGATTTAAACAATATTAATACGATCACTGATTTCTTAATTGAAAAATATAAAATTTCTTGAACTTTATTTGGAGAAATAAATGGCAAAAAATCAAAATAAAAACACCGTTAAACCTAAATTTTTAGATCTTTGGCCAACTCAATTTATGGAGATGTCCCTGCCAGGTCATGAAACAGCCAACTCTGTTATCGCTGACATAGTTTTATCTAATAATGCATCTCAAGAAAATATGACAGAAAATTACGTTGCTCAGAATATTTTAAATATGGATCATCCTGCTATGTACTGGCTAAAACAATGTCTAGATAGAGCAATTTATGATTATGCTAGCCAATCTGGAATAAATTATGAGTTAAAATGGTCAATACAAGGCTGGGGAAATGTCAATATGAAGGGTGACTATCACAATCTTCATAATCATCCACATTCATGGTTATCAGGAACCTATTATATAAATGTACCAGACCAATCTGATGCTGAAATTTATAGATCAGATTTAAATCCGGCATCAATAAGTTTTTTTGATCCTCGGCCTCAAGCTAATATGAATTCAATTAAAGGAGACAAACAAGTAGACCCTGAACATAGGGTTTTACCTAAATCTGGTGATTTATTATTATGGCCTGCATTTATCCATCATTTAGTACATCCAAATATGTCTGATTTTCCAAGAATATCAATTTCCTTTAATGTAATTGTCAAATGGGATAATAATTTAATACCAAATTAATTCACCCTATAAACCTCTATGCTCAAAAGGAAAAAATGTTAATAAATCACCTATTTTAACACTTTTACATTCCATTGGTATCTCTACTATACCATCAGCTCCAGTTAGAGAGGAAATAACTCCTGCGCCTTTTCTTCCATGTAATTTAATTATAGTATCTTTCCCATCATTCATTATTTTAGCCCTCAGATACTCAGCTCTACCAACACGCTTAGTATGTTCAAAACCTGATCGTAATTTAATTTCAAGCGGTTCTAAATTAATCCCCCCAGACATTTTAATCAATAATGGTTTAATTAATAATTTAGTACATACAAATGCTGCAACAGGATTTCCAGGCAAACAAAAGATTAATTTATTTTTAAGATTTCCAACTGCCATTGGTTTTCCAGGCTTCATAGCTAATTGCCATATTAAACATTTAGCACCAACGTCTTTAAGTGCATTCTGCGTATGGTCTTCTATGCCATCAGATGCACCACCAGAAGAAATAACAACATCACTTTTAGACAGAGCTTCAGCATATTTAGCTGCTAATTTAGATCTCTTATCTTTAACTATTCCCATGTCTAACAAATTTAAATAGTTTTGATTCAATAAGGAAAGCAGCATAGGCTTATTTGAATCATAAATTTGTCCTTCTAACCTATTTTTAGAGTTTGCACTCACTAATTCATCTCCTGTGGAAATTACTGAAACTCTAACTTTTTCATAAACATTAACCTTGCTATTACCCGAAGCAGCTAATTGACCAATATCAGCAGAATTAAGCACCTTTCCTTTATTTACAACTACTTCCCCTTTTTTAAGGTTTTCCCCAACAGGTCTCATATTTTGATTTTTTTTAATATTTTCTTTTATTTTTACCTTATTATCTATTCTTTCACATTTTTCATGCATAACAATAGCGTCAACACCCAGTGGCGTTATTGCTCCAGTATAAATTTCAATAGCTTGACCGGATAAAATTTTTTTCTTAAATGGATGACCAGCTTTTGCAACACCAATAACACTAAATTCTGTTTGAGGATTAGCAAAATATGTTGCAGATGCAATGCCATACCCGTCAACTGCAGAATTTGCAGTTGATGGTAGATTTAATTTACTATTAATTTTTTTATAGCTTATACGCTCCGATGCCTTTTGCAGCGGAACCTCTATAACATTTTTTTTTAACTTAATTGATTTTAATAATTCAACTCTAGCATGTTCTAACTTTGTTGGTTTTACAAACATAATTTTTCTAATTAATTTGGCCAGATCTAGTCTTAAGAAACTTTTGTATTAATTTTTTATCTATAGCAAAATTTACACCTGCATCAATATCTGCTTCTTTAGTATAAATTGCATCTACCATACCTACTAATTCTCCATACTCATTAACTAGTGGCGCCCCTGAAGCTCCAGGATTTACAGCTGCATCCGTCTGAATAAAATTTTCGATTTGATTAAATCCTAAGCCTCTTCTATTTTTACCAGATACAATTCCACATGATAAACTTTGTCCTAATCCAAAACTATTTCCAATTACACAGACTTGATTTCCAACTTCAATTTTTTTCTTTGATAGAGTAATAGATTTTCCTTTATCCTTTGATTTTAAGATAGCTATATCAGTTTTATAATCAACTAAAACAACTTCTACCTCGTCATATTGATTTTTATAGTTTTTAATTTCAACAATTTTTGAATTTTTAATTACATGAGCAGCTGTCATAATGAACTTTGATTCAAGTTGATCATTACCTATTGAAAGATAGAAACCTGTCCCAGCAGGTGCTGTTCCTTGTGGTGCTCCATATCCAGGCTTATTATAACCTTGCCATGTTGGCAGCACAATTACTGTTGATTTATATGCATTTTTCCATGCTTCTGATGCATCATGTGCAATAGAACCAAATGAAATTAAATATATAAATATTAAAGTACTTATGAAATATATATATTTTTTCATCTAAGTTTGTCACAAATTAATTTTATAACCTTACATTAATGCTAGACATAACATTAGCGGTATCCATTCCAGTACTCATTAGGATATAATACGCCCCAACGCCAACGGCAATAGCAAATACACTGCTCATTAATACCATTTTCATTTGCATCTCCTTTTTGTTTATTTTGTAGCCTCTTTTAAAAACATCACAAGATCGTTTCTATCTTGAATTTTTTTCATTCTTTGTATTGGCATCTTTGTACCAGGGGTGACTTTATCTGGCCCCTCATCAAATAATCTATTTATTGTTTCTTCATTCCATATTATATCAGACTTTATCAAAGCGTTGGAGTATTTATAACCCTCTAATGTACCCGCTTCTCTTCCAAATACTTGATATAACGTAGGTCCTGCTCTCTTTTTGCCATTTTCCACAAGAGTATGGCAAACACTACATTTTCTAGCAAATTGTTTTTCACCGTTACTAACTTCTATGGCAGGATTAAATCTTCTAGCTGGGCCTGGTCTTTCTAAAAATTTTGGTGGAAAATCAAAGATTTCCCATCTCGTTAGAAAATCATCTAATCCAGCAACTATTAATGAAGAATCTTTTGGAAAAAGTATATTGTCCCATATTGGCCCATTTACAGCATTAAAATCTCTTACTAATGACCAATTTTTTGTATCTAAAATTATCATACGACCTTTTGCATTTCCAAAACTTATCATATTTTCTTTTTTTAAATAATACATTGACAAAATTGGCACTCGATCTTCTTTTATTTTTAATATTAATTTATCTTTTATAAATTCACTTATTTGAATTTGACCGTCAGTAGCACCATAGGCAATAAAATTTTCTTTCTCATCTATTTCAAATTTAGATATCCCCCACCCATTTTTTATCAGTGGCCTTACATATTCTCCGCTTTCCGCCTTCCATAGCTTAATTTCACCGTCTGATCCTGAGCTATAGATATACTTATTATCTTCAGAGTATTTTGCAGAATAAACTGGACCTTTATGTCCCCTAAGTGACATTATTTTTTTTCTTTGTGCGAGATCCCATACACCAACCGTACCGTCCCAACTAGCGGTAAGTAAAAATTTACCATCTTTTGAAAAATCTAAGTCTGCAACCTTTCCTCTATGGTTACCCAACCTTATTGGTTCTATTTCTTGATTGTTTTTACTTATTTTATCTAATAGCCATAATAACACTTGATTATCGTCACCACCTGATACTAAACGACTATTATCTGGGGAAAACTTAACTGTATTTACAGCTGCATCATGTCCTATCAATGTTAATTTTTCTTTTATAGGGTTTAAATCCCATACCACTACTGAGTAATCAAAACTAGCACTCGCCATTAATTTATTATCAGATGAAACTGCTAAACCCTTCACCGGACCTCCATGGGCAGTGTATTGTTCTATGGCACTCACACTTTGATTTAATAAAAAAAAAGAAATCAAGACTATAAATATAATCTTGATTTTATTTTGAAAAATTTTACTTAGACGCATTTCATTTAGTTAATTTTTTACTCAGCAGGCTCAGGTTTATTACTTTTCTCTTGATCCATTTCCTTTGCCCAGAGATTGTGATGCTCTTTAGCCCAATTCTTATCAACCTCTCCGCTATTCATAGCGTCTAAGGCACCTTCCATTCCAACAGAACCAATATAAATATGAGCAATTATCATAATCATTAGTCCAAGTGAAACAACACCATGCCAAACTTGATTATATTGCTGCTCTTGAAGTGGGGTTAAATCTGTAGGCAAACTCAAACCAAACACGTTCAACAACGCAAATGTATCAGCAAACATTGTTGTCTGGAAAGGAAACATTAGTGCAATACCCGACATACTTACAGAAAGTCCACCTATCATGGTAATCCAGAAAATCATTTTTTGACCTGCATTGAATTTTTTAGCTGGTGGATGCAAACCTGCTTTAAAGATACCACCACCCATTTTCAACCACTCCCAATCAATTTTATTCGGAATGTTGTGCCTTACCCACAATACAAATGCTAGAGCTAACCCCAACATAAAAGCAAAAGCTAAATAATTATGAATATACTTTCCACCAATTGTAATTGCGGTAAAAATTTCAGGACCAAAAATTGGCAGCAAAGTATATTTTCCATAAAGTAAATTTAAGCCAGTTAATGCTAATAAAACAAATGATCCAGCCATCAACCAGTGAGCAAACCTATCGATAGCAGCAAATCTTAATATTGTTTTTCCAGATAATCCAGAGTCTACTTTAATTTTACCTCGATACATATAAAAAGCAAAGAGGGCGCCAATTATTGCGAGTAGTCCAATACCACCATATAGGGATACTGGACCATTTCTAATTGCTCTCCAATTATCTCCCTCAGACTGTATCATAACTGCTGACAACTGATCTTTCATTTGCGTTGATCCTGCATTGCCAGTTCTTACATATCTCCACAAATCTGCATCAGATTTTAAACCTAATGACTTACCAGGAACTTCACCTTTAACTTGTGCTACTGAAGTATTTGAATTACTTAAAAAAGCCAAATTGATTACAAATAACATCAAACATGTAGTAAGTAATTTTCTAAACATACAATATCCCCTTTTAATCTCTTTTAAAAATTTCTTTGTCTAGATGCATGCATCTTAAGGTTGTATTCTTGTTCTTTGGTAAGGCTATCATCTTTTTTACCAAGATATACACCTTTCTCATAATTTAAGATTCTACCCTGTTCGCTTTCTTGACAAGAGCTTAGTAGCAAACAACCTGAGAATATTGAAATAATTAAATAAATCTTATTTCTATTAATCACAATGTTCCCCCAAATTCTATTTATTTTAAGAATCAAAAAAGGCGGATAAAATCCGCCATTTTTTTGTATAGATGTTATCCTTTTAATTGGTAAGCTGTACCCCAGCCCCAAGCTCCTGAGCCAAAGCCACGTGCAACTACTCTCTCTCTGAAAATATCTGCTACTTCGTCACCATCACCAGCTAATAAAGCTTTTGTAGAACACATTTCTGCGCAAGAAGGTAGTTTTCCTTCAGCAAGTCTGTTACGACCATACTTCTGAAATTCTAACTCACCCATGTCAGCTTCAGGTCCGCCTGCACAAAAAGTACATTTGTCCATTTTTCCTCTAGATCCATAATTACCGGCTTGTGGAAATTGTGGTGCACCAAAAGGACAAGCGTAAAAGCAGTAACCACAACCAATACAAAGATCTTTAGAGTGTAAAACTACTCCTTGATCTGTCTGGTAAAAACAGTCAACTGGACATACAGCCATACAAGGAGCATCAGAACAATGCATGCACGCAACTGATATTGACCTTTCACCCGGCTTACCATCTTGTATGGTTACAACCCTTCTCCTGTTTATTCCCCATGGAACTTCATGTTCATTTTTACATGCTGTTACACAAGCGTTACACTCAATACATCTTTCTGCATCGCATAAGAATTTCATTCGTGCCATTTTTAAGCCCTCCTTAAGCTAGTTCAATTTGACACAATGAGCACTTAGTCTCTTGCATCTGTGTTACTGAGTCATATCCATAAGTCATTGCAGTATTTGCTGCTTCACCTAATACATAAGGATCTGCACCTTCTGGATATTTGGATCTAAGGTCTTTTCCTTCCATGTGACCACCAAAATGAAACGGTAAGAAAGCTACGCCTTTAGCAACACGCTCTGTTACTTGTGCCATAACTTTAATTCTAGCTCCTTCTGGTGTTGCAACCCATACCATTGCACCATTTCTTATATTTTTAGAGTTGGCGTCAAATGGATTGATTTCAACAAACATGTCTTGTTGCAATTCGGCTAGCCATGGATTTGATCTAGTTTCATCTCCACCACCCTCATATTCAACTAATCTTCCTGATGTAAGAATAATTGGATATTTAGCTGAATGATCAACGTCTTGAATTGACTTATACAATGTTGGAAGTCTATATGCCATTCTATCAGAGTAAGTAGGATAATCTGCTACTAAGTCTCTTCGAGATGTGTATAATGGCTCTCTGTGCAACGGAATAGGATCTGGGAATGTCCAAACCTTTACCCTTGCCTTGGCGTTTCCAAATGGTGCACAACCATGTTTGATTGCCACTCTCTGGATACCACCAGATAGGTCAACTTTCCAGTTTGTTTTATCACCTGCAACTTTATCAATAGCTGCCTTTTCCTTGGCTGTTAGGTCTTTATCCCAACCAAGTTTTTTAAGCATAGCCATCGTAAACTGAGGATAACCATCTTTAATTTCAGAACCAACAGGGTATGAACCTTCAGCTAATAAATTATTACCATCATGCTCAACTCCAAATCTAGCTCTAAAACACAGGCCACCTTCAGCAACTGGTTTTGATGTATCATAAAGTAATGGAGTACCAGGATGTTTCATTTCTGGATTTCCCCAACAAGGCCAAGGAAGACCATAATAATCACCGTCTATTTCACTTCCTACTGCTTGAAGCGTGGTTCTATCAAAAACGTGTTGATTCTTCATATGAGCTTTAAGCCTCTCTGGTGACTGACCAGTGTAACCAATAGTCCACATTCCAGAATTAAACTCACGTGTCACGTCTTCAATGTAAGGTTCGTCATTAGTAACTTTGATTTGCCTAAACATGCGGTCTGCAAAACCAAATTTTTTCGCAAACTTATAGATAATTGTATGGTCTGGCAGTGAATCAAATGATGGCTCAATGACTTTTTCTCTCCACTGAAGAGATCTGTTTGAAGCAGTTACAGAACCGTATGTTTCAAACTGTGTTGTTGATGGAAGTAAATATACACCATCAGTCTTATCAGATAAAACTGCTGAAACTGTAGGATAAGGATCAATAACCACCATTAGGTCTAATTTTTCCATAGCTACTTTCATTTCTTTCATTCTTGTCTGAGAGTTAGGTGCATGTCCCCAGAAAACCATAGCTTTAAGATTATCTGGCTGCTCAATATTATCTTTGTTTTCAAGCACACCATCAATCCATCTGGAAACCGGGATACCTTTTTGGTTCATAAGGCTCTTTGTTTTACCATCTTTACCTTTTAATGAAGCAAATCTCGCTTTCAACCAATTGTAGTCTTCTCCCCAAACTCTTGACCAGTGCTTCCATGCACCAGCTGATAAACCATAGTATCCTGGTAGAGAATGAGAAAGTATACAAAAGTCAGTTGCACCTTGAACATTATCATGTCCACGGAAAATGTTTGCACCACCTCCTGCAGTACCCATATTACCTAAGGCAAGTTGAAATGCACAATACGCTCTAGTATTGTTATTTCCATTTGTGTGCTGCGTTCCACCCATACACCAAATAAATGTGCCAGGTCTGTTGTTAGCCATAATTTTAGCTACTCTCTTCAATTGAGAACCAGGTACACCTGTAACTCTTTCAGTTTCTTCAGGACCCCATTTCTTTACTTCGGCTCTTACGTCATCCATTCCATAAACACGTTGCCTAATAAATTCTTTGTCTTCCCATTTGTTTTCAAAAATATGCCACATAATTCCCCAAATTAATGCTACATCTGAACCAGGACGGAACCTCACATATTCATCAGCGTGAGCTGCTGTCCTTGTAAACCTTGGATCGCAAACAATTAAAGGTGCATTGTTTTGCTCTTTGGCTTTCATTAAATGCAATAATGAAACAGGGTGTGCCTCTGCGGGATTTCCACCTATAACAAACATTGCTTTTGAATTATGAATGTCATTGTATGAATTAGTCATTGCACCGTAACCCCATGTGTTCGCAACACCAGCAACAGTGGTTGAGTGACAAATTCTAGCTTGGTGGTCTCCGTTGTTAGATCCCCAATATGCATAAAATTTTCTAAATAAATATGACTGCTCATTATTAAATTTAGCTGAACCTAACCAATAAACTGAATCTGGACCAGATGTTTTCCTAATGGATTCCATCTTGTCTCCAATTTCATTTATCGCGTCATCCCATGACATACGTGTCCATTTACCACCAACAAGCTTCATAGGATACTTAAGTCTTCTTTCTCCACTTGCAGTTTCACGAACTGAAGAACCTTTAGCACAATGTGCACCAAGGTTAATTGGGCTATCCCATCCTGGCTCTTGCCCAGTCCAAACACCATTTTGAACTTCAGCCATAACAGTACATCCTACTGAACAGTGTGTACAAACTGTCTTCTTCATTGACACTGCAGCACTTGATACAGAAGCCTGCACGGATTTAACATTAGAACCAACTAATGCTGCTGCGGTAGCTAAACCTCCAACAGCTAATCCTGAACCTTTCAAAAAGGCTCGTCGATCAACAACTTTTTCAGTTGCCTTACCGATGAAAGATGAAGTTTGGGAGCCTATCGCCACCCCTTGCGTCTTCTTTCTAAGCATATTATTCCTCCTAAAAAAAATTAAATTAAAATCTTGCAGTTTCGTAATAGGTCTTCACATGCTTTGTTTTCTGGTAGCCTGAACCAGTTGTATTAATCGTTTCACCAGCTGAAGCTGTTTTTGACACAGTAGCTGCTACAGTTGCCGCTGCTGCCGTAATGGCTGCACCTTTTAAAAAGTCCCTTCTGCCATTTTTTGATTTATCACTCTTCATTTTACACTCCTTAAAGTTTAGCTCAATAATATGAACTAATGAAACAGGGGCCTTCCGCTACCCCGTAACATCCATTGAGAACGACGAACGTTCAATTTCTATAAATTCTCTTCCTATTGTCCCAATAGGTGAATAAAACACAGCTATTTTAGAACTTTCAATATCCCTCATAAGCAAATCAACCCAAGGACCTAAATGCTTGTTGAAGAAATTTTTTTGTTCGCTAATAGAAAATTTTTTATTAAATTTCCCAAGAATTAATCCTGACATCATGTCAAATAAACTGGCAATATGATCTTCAGGTTCTTTAACATTTTCCGCTAATTCAATACCAATTTCTTTCATATCGTTACGAAGCTTTGCCAATGGCTTATCTTTTAAGAAACCCGTTAAATAATAAGAAGCAAAGGGGAGTATTTCACCTCTTCCAACACCAACAAAAATTCTCACATATTCATCTCTAATGGTTGGGAGATCCATAGAAGATGCTAATTTTGATAGAGTTTTTATTGATTTACCTATGGGAGAATCATCTGACTCTAAGTTAGTCAATTGATTTACTAATTCTGCATTTGGCTCAGTTCTAAGCAAACTAGCCAGAAATGAGTACATATCAGCTCTAAGCTGATCTTCAGCGTCAATAATGTCAATTGATTTTGCAGTGTTTGAACTCAAATTATATCTCCCAAAAAGACTATCCAACAAATTATTGTAAAGATAAAGCTTTTTTTAATTAATTTGTTAAATAAATTATGAATATAAACCATTGTTTTTATTAATGATAATCATTATCAATTGAGAACCGTTCTTATTTGTTTGGTATGAGAAATTATTTCATTGAGCAATTGCAACATGTAAATCACATTTACATATTAAAATATAAATATTTTTTTAATTCTGATGATCATATTTTGACAAAGTAAAAGTAAAAACTTATTTTTTATTTAGCTTTAATTATGTCTTCTTTTCATTATTTTTAGGCTTAAAAACCATCATTTTTGGCTTAGGTTTTTCAAGTGCCACTTCAATAGGTGTGTCTTCAGACTTGTCAGACACTAGTTCATTCATATCTTTTTTTGAAATATCATTTTTATTATTACTTTCTTCGAACTTGTTCTCTGTAATTTTAACACTATCCTGTTCAAGTTTTTTTATTTTCTTCTTTTTTTGGTTCTGAACAGAAGTTAATTTTGTTTTTTTCTTAGTGTTAGGATTAGAAGAAACTTTTTCAAGATTAGGTGTCTCAGCTAAAGTCTCGTCATCTTTATTTTCAAGCATTTCTGTGAGATATCCCTTACCGACTTGATAGGCTGTTTGCATTCCTTCTATTACGGTTGCCGCATCAGTAAAATCTTCGTGGTAGTCATTAATTTCTGCATCAGCAAATCGTATTATAGGATTTAATTTCCAAACTCTTCGTAATGCAATCTGACGAAGTCTATCTGGGACGCCATCTTTAAAAAAAACATCTAAGCCTTTTTCTTTTTTGATTTTATCAGGATTGGGTAATTTGAACTTTTCTAATAATTCTTCATCATTTAGCTCATCATAATTACTCTCATCTATTTCTTTTTCAGAGGATTTTTTATTTTTTTTGTCTTCATCTATTCTCAACTTTTTATTTAATTCTAAATTATCTTCGTCTGACACAATTCCTGATTTCCGCTTTGACCATCTAGATATGAAACTTTCGTTTAATTTATTCTCATCTTCTTCCATAAGTTTTCTCAACTAATTATAAATATTTTTTTTACTAAGACGAAAATCTCCACCTCTTCTCACATTTTCATCAACATTTTTCTTATCTCTTTTTCTTTTTTTAAACTCTTCTGGATGAAAATGATACTCCACAAATCTCTCTAAAAGTTCCGCTATGGGACCGTATAAAGGTATTTTTTCAACTTTATCCTCTCCACAATCCTCGTAGTCTTGAATATGATAAGGAGACAATGACACCTCTGCTAAATGAACATCTACTTTATTTTCAGAAGAGATTGCATCTTCTTCATCTAATTTGTCTGATAAATCACCATCTCTTAAGACGATGTAAACTGATGGATCTGAAGATTGAAGATTTTCTGCGTATCCCTCTGCTTCTGCGTGATGAAGATCAATAGAAGCATCCGCAGCATACAAATTCTTGTTATCTCCATCCTGAATTTTAATGTCATTAATAAGAGGAGTAATTCTTACATCATTTATGGGCGGATAACCCTCACCACTAATTACATTTAGAGGAATTAAATCATTAACAACCCATTTGTGACTTTCCCAAATATTATTTATTTCTTTTCTTTCAAAGATGATTCTTACGGCGTATAGGAGATGTTTCTTGCTTTCTAATTTTTCCATAAAAGTCTCTGTAAAATTACATAAATAAAATAATTGATTCGACAATGTAGCAATATAAAAAATCAAAAAACAAATTAAAAATTATTAATCCGATAAGAAAATAGATTGACAATTGGAACATTTTAATTCTTTGATGCTTAAATCTTGGGAGATCAAAATTGGATATTGATAATAACAAAATACTCATTTGTAATTGTGAAAATACTATAGAAATTGATGGTGAGAGTATAACTCAAGGCTGCCAATCTAAAACTAAGTGTAATGTAAATACTAATCTATGTGGATCAGAACTGAATGTTGTTTTGGAGGAATTAGAGAACTCTAAAAAGAATAATAAAAATTTGTTCGTAGCATGCACTCAAGAACAACAAACCTTTGAAAAGCTTGCTGAAGATAATAATTTTGATGCTCCAAAAACTTTTAATATTAGGGAATATGCTGGATGGTCAAAAGAAAGTAAAAAATCAACACCTAAAATTGCTGCATTAATTAACTCAGCTACCAAAAAAATAAAGCTTACACCAAGCTTAACCTTAGAATCGTCAGGCAGATGTTTTGTTTATGTAGATTATAAAAAAGGAAATAACTCTCTAGAAATTGCTGCTGACTTTTGTCTAAAGTTATCAGCCCATTTAGGTGTTACATTAATGATATCTAACTGCGATGATGATATTTTTTTAGATGCTAAAAATTATAAAATTACAAAAGGTTCTATTAAAAAAGCCCAGGGTCACTTTACACAGTTCAAACTTGAAATTAATGATTTCTCTGAAGCTTTGCCAAGTAGCAAATCTAATTTAGGTTTTGGAGATTTTTTCAAAGAAGTCGACACTGAATGTGATTTAATAATAGACCTTAGTGAGAATACTCCTATGTTTACTGGAGATCATAAACGAGACGGATATTTTAGAGCTAGCAGTAATAGTCCAACAGATTTATTCAATATTTTTACTAAAGTAATTGATATGATAGGACAGTTTGAAAAACCTATATATGTAAATTTTGATGAAAATTTATGTGCGCACTCTAAAAATAACAAAATCGGTTGTACTAAGTGTTTGGACGTTTGCCCCGCTGGGGCTATTCAGTCATTAGGAGATATTGTATCTGTAGATCCAGGAATATGTGGTGGATGTGGCTTTTGTGGATCTGTGTGCCCATCTGGAGCTATTCAAACAGATTACCCAAGCTTAGATATTATTTTAAATTCACTATCAGAAATCAGTGCTGATTTTTTGAAAGCTGGAGGTAAAAATCCAGTATTAATACTATCTGATGGGAATTATGGAAATGAGATGATTGATCTAATTTCTAGACATGGTAATGGTCTACCCGCCAATGTAATACCATATGAAATGCATTCCGTTGGAAGAGTTGGCCATGATTTACTTGTGTCTGCAATTGCTCTTGGATTTAAAAAAATATTTATTCTGCTAAATCCTAAAAATTCTGAGGAATATAGTTTTTTACCCAAACAAGTTGAGCTGGCCAATACTTTACTTTCTGGAGTAGCAAAAAATAATAGCAATTCAATTTTCATAATAGATGATAATGATCCCGAAAAAGTTGAGCTAAAAATATATGAGACTGAAGGGTATACAAAAATTAAATCTGCTCCATTTATTGCACTTGGAGCGCCTAGAGGTATTTTGAGAGCAGGTATCCAAGGTTTATCTAAGAGTAATAATAATAAAAATTCTCTTATCAAATTACCTGAAGGTTCACCATATGGGAAAGTAGATGTTAATCTTGAAAGTTGTACGATATGCCTGTCATGTGTAAGTGCTTGTCCAGCTGGTGCCTTACAGGATAATCCTGATTCACCCCAATTGTTATTTAGAGAAGATGCGTGCTTACAATGTGGTATTTGTGTGGCCACATGCCCGGAAAAAGCTATTTCACTTGTTCCTCAATTCAACTTGAATGATGACGCAATGTCGGCGACAGTTATTATAGAAGATCAACCGTTTGATTGTATTGAATGTGGTAAAACTTTTGGATCAACGAAATCAATTGAGCGAATTATTGAAAAACTATCTTCTCACTCAATGTTTGAACAGGATGGAAGAACCGAAATGCTCAGAATGTGCGAAGATTGCAGGGTTGGAGTAATGTTTACTCAAAATGATAAGTTGCTTGATACTAAGGAGCGACCAAAACCAAGAACAACAGATGATTATTTAGAATAAAGTTAACTTAAATTTGCCAATGGAAGATTTGTGAGAAGATTTTGAGGTTTAAATTTTATTTTTGATTTCTCATTCATAGCTAAACCTAAGTAAACAGGTTTACCAACCATAGTTTCCTTAAAACCGTCTTTGACCTCAAGTTGAAACAAACATAAAATTTGTTTTAATCTCTCTTCAGATACATCCGATCCATGATAAAGATCGTTTAATATGGAATTAGAATCAGTTTCTAGACCTAAATGCCAAGACCATTTTTCATCCTCAATTTTTTGCATTGGCTTCACAGAAGCTTCTATGGATAAAAAGTGAAATATCCATTTTTCTATAACTCTAGCTAATGCGTCTAAACCTGGTTTTGTATATGCTAGATCTATAGAAGTGTCGAATTTATCAGACCTCTCCCAATAATTATCTGCTGTACTTTCTCTTAATATATCTATTTCGACTTCTAGTTGTTTAGGATCACTCCTGTTAGGATTTTTTTGCTCTACCTGCAATTCGACTGTTGCTTCATCAGCTACCATGATTTCATCCTCCGCAATAGTAACAACCTGCGTTCGGAAAAAAAGCTCGGAAGCTCTCACCTGAAGAGCATAAGAGCAATCATGAAGAATATTTCTCAAAATTATTTGTACCATTTGATCGACAAAGAGTGGCGGAAAATTAATAGCCTTTCCCCTAGCAATTGCTAAATAAGCTGCATCTAAGGTAGGATAATGAGATAAAAAGGCTCTAAATCTTAAAATCACTTCGTAATTGAAAATTACATCTTTATCTTTTATTTTATCTAATTCTTTTTTTTCAATGTTAAGAAAAGGAGTATCGACTAATCTTTTATGAATATCTATCTCAGCTTCACATGATTCTTCAATAGGGACAACTTCAGGTCTATAAAAATATGCCCTCATAAAGTCTTCTGTAGGCAATAGTCTGCCTTCATCATCTTTGTCTAAAAGATGCCAACCAGATGTCAACCAAAAATCATTTTTTACCATTTTTCTGATTTTTCCTTAAATTTAATCTTCTTCTACTACCGTCCATATTTTTTGTTCGGCACACGAATCTGCCTTTGGTAAATTTCTAAATTTTTCTTTGATACCCTCTTCAGACCAGTCTCTTGATAAGCTTAAAAGACTTCCTAATTCATGGTCTTTACATAAATCTAACATAAAATTTATTTCCTCCAATGCGGCTTTTTCAGCAACATCTATTGAAGGAGCTCCATAATTATCAACCAGATATTGACCAAGTTTATTTTGTAATTTTTTTATTTCCTCTTCACTTATATTAACCAAACTTACAAGTGTAGAATAGCCAAAAGTAGAGCATCCCATAAATCCATTGGAAAAGGCTTGTTTAACCTTACCCTTCAAATCTTCCGCCTTTATATTATAAAAACTAAAAGTTCCTACTACTGCAAGTTCACCTTCTTCTGAAGCGAGAGGAAAGATATTTAAATCTGATTTATCAAAACGAATTGTGCGGGCAAATTTCATTGTAAATTTACTTCTCCAATCTCTTTTTTAATTTCAAGTGGTGATAAAAAAAGTTCTTTTTCTTTTAATTTAACAATAGCTAAGCCATTTTCATCCAAACCTACCCAAGAAACATCTTCATTTCCTTTTAAATTTATTACTTTTGTTTCTTCTCTTCGACCGTTCCAAACATCAACAACTGGTTTGAAACCCTCATCTTCCCATTGACTAACCCAAGCCAAAAAATGTCTAGATAAAGATTCAATAGCTCTCGTTCTAGAGATGTATCCTGCTCCCTCATCTGCCAGTGAGGTTATGTCAGGTTTGATATTACTTTCATCAATTTGTAGATTATTATTTAATCTAATTTTTATTCCAACTACTAACCAATCTGGAATATTTTCATCTTCATTTGACGTAGAGACTTCAATCTTAACTAAACCGGCTTCACCTCTATTTAAGAAAATCAGTCCAGGATAAGAAAAAGTTACAGCAACCTCTGGTGGAGCTAAAGCGCCAATAGCATCGCCTGCTGCAACCATCATAACATATAGCATTTGGTTACACTTTATTTTTGACACTTCGGGTAACAAAACGACAGCAACTTCCAAATATTCCGGGTTCTCAGAATAATAAACTGTTCCAGCTTCGCTGTTTGACGCAGATGCAATTGCTTTAGTAAAAACATCAATATTATTTGGAACCACTACAGGCGTTAAAATGGGAGGTAATAATGGTGGATCGTCATCATTTGCCGGGTCGGGTTCATAATACAAACTCATACTAACTCCTCCTCATCTAATTTTATAGATTTGATAAGATTTTTTGCAATATTTCTATAATTTTTAGATTGAATTGATTGTGGCTCAGAAATTATGATTGGTATCCCAGAATCTGAGCTTTTTCTAACCTCAGCGGAAATTGGAATTTCTCCTAATAATTCAATATCTCTTTTTTTTGCTTCAGCCTTTACTCCACCTTCACCAAATATATGATCAACTCTCCCACAATCAGGGCATGACCAGTAGGACATATTTTCTATCATACCTAGAACAGGAACATTTGCTTTTTGAAACATTGTTAAAGCTTTTACAACATCCAGCAAGGCTATATCTTGAGGAGTTGAAACAATTACTGCGCCGGCTAAATTAACTTGTTGTGCAAGTGAAATCTGAATATCTCCTGTACCAGGAGGAAGATCAATAACAATTACATCTAAGTTACCCCAGGCAACTGAGTTCAACATCTGTGTGAGTGCAGATTGAACCATTGGTCCTCTCCAAATCATTGCTGTATCGTCAGGGACAAGAAGTCCCATTGACATTAAACTTATTCCAAAATTTTGAAGTGGCGCAACCATATCACCACCTACTGAAGCAGGTCTTCCGCTTACTCCTAACATCCTTGGCTGAGATGGGCCATAAACATCTGCATCTAACAATCCAACGTTATATCCCTCTAGTTTAAGAGCTATGGCCAAGTTTACAGAAGTCGTTGATTTTCCAACTCCCCCCTTTCCTGATCCAACGGCAATAAATCTTTTTACATTACTTTCTAATACTTTTTCTATTTTTTCATCATTTGTTTGAACTGATGATTTCGTTTGTTTATTTTCGTGGGCTGTAACAACAACAGTAGCACTAGTTACATTATCAATTTTCAATAATTTTTCTTGTGCTAATTTTCTTATAGGTTCCATAGAGGCACCTCTATGGACAGGAACTTCCATAGTAACAGCCACATTTGTATCTTTAACAGTTATGTTACTAATTAACCCAAGAGACACTATATCTTTAGATTGAGAAGGATCCTCAACTTCTTTTAATATCTGTAAAATAAAATCTTCAGTTATATTAGTCATTTTTAAGGCAGTAATATAGTGGAACTAATTGTATGATTAAGGCCTAATTCATCTATTTTAATGTGAGCAGTAATATTTAACTTTGAATTATTTTTTAATTCACCATTTTCTATTTTTTTATTTATAAGATCTTCAAGCTCTTTATGAGTAGTAACTCCTAAATTCTTAAGAAATTTTCTATAACTTATCTCAGAATCTGTCATGTCAGACATTTCTTTTTTATCTCTCATTCTATTTCTCCAATTTTTAATTCTTAGATTTTAGTAACTATTATAAATTTGGGTCTGCTAAATGCTCTCGAAGCATATCTACAAACTGTGCAGACAAATGCTTTACATATTCTTCATGATTTTCGATTTCTATAACGTTTTTCCCAACATGGGCACTGTAACGGGCAGCTGCATATAACATGATATATTTCAAATCAGTCGACTTGATAGTTTTGTTTTTTGTATTAGCGAAAGTAATAAAATGATCTGCTAATTTTAAAAAGTTTTTGCCGTCAAGTATAGTTTGATCTTTGATTTTTTTATCAGAGCTCTCTGGTCTCTCATGCCATTTTGGTAATTCCATACTAATCTATATCCCCCTGTTAAAATGATAAACTACATTTAATGGATAAGATAGCCTAGAAATTTTCTTCTTTATTTAAAAATTGTTTCTTATTTTTTAAATTTTAAAATAAGGTTGTGATTATTTGGGAGAATAATTAATGAGAGATATTTGGAAACTGACTGGATTTGAAATTTCTGAACTATTCCAAAAAAAAGAAATTTCTGCAGTTGAGATTTGTAATGAAACAATAAATCATATTGAAAATACAAACCCCAAAATAAATGCAATAGTCATAGATACTTTTACTGAGGCCAAAAATACCGCTCTTTCATTAGATAAAAAATTAAATAACAAAGAAAATTTGGGAGAACTTGCAGGCGTACCTGTTACTGTTAAAGTAAATACAGATCAAATAGGTTACGCAAGCACAAATGGTTTAAGGATACAAAAAGATCTCATAGCAAAAAAAGATAGTCCTGTTGTTAATAATCTAAAAAAATCCGACGCTCTTATTGTAGGTAAAACAAATACACCTGCTTTTAGTATACACTGGTTTACCAGAAATAGTTTACACGGACATACCCTTAACCCACATAACAAAAATATAACACCAGGTGGTTCTTCGGGTGGAGCCGCAGCTGCCACAGCTTCAGGAATGGGAGCAATTGGTCACGGCACTGATATTGCTGGCTCTATTCGTTACCCTGCTTATGCTTGTGGTATACATGGTTTGAGACCAAGTTTAGGTCGTGTCCCAATGATAAATTATACAACTCCAGACAGACATATTGGTGGACAAATAATGGCTGTATCTGGTCCGCTTGCTAGATCAATCAAAGATCTTGAACTCGGTTTAAAAGCTATGAGTATTGAGGATTATGATGATCCATGGTGGGTTCCTATACCATTTACATTTGAAAAACCACAAAAAAAATTAGCCTTAATAACAAAAATTAAAGGGTTAAAAATTGATCCAATAATAAAAGATGAATTAAAAAACGTTGCAAAATATCTAGAAGATATTGGTTGGATAATTGAAGAACCGGATGCTCCAGATTTTCAAGAAGCAGCTAAATTTCAAGCTGCTTTATGGCTTGGGGAATTTAGAAGAACCGGGGGAGAAGCAATAAAAAAAGAAAATGATCCTGACGCAAATTTTATTTATGATCAAATGTCCAGAAGATGTCCGGACACTAGCTTAGAAAACTTTATGGATGCCCTTCAAAATAGAGCAAGGATAAGTAGAAACTGGAACAGTTTCTTTGATAATTACCCTTTGATTTTGTGTCCTGTAACTGGAGACTTACCTTTTCCAGACCTCAAAGACCTAGAATCAGCTGAATCTTTTGATTTAGTTTTTGATTCAATGCTTCCTCAAATTGCACCTCCATATTTAGGACTTCCAGGTTTAACATTTTCAACAAATAAAACTACTTCCAATATC
>CACALC010000015.1:0-52490 GCA_902533225.1 uncultured SAR116 cluster alpha proteobacterium
AGCTCAAAAATGGATATTTTCTTCTAGAGGACAGCATATAGAACTTGGTATTGCTGAGATGAACCTTTTTTTAATGTTAGGTGCAGCTGGGCTCTCTCATGAATTTTTTGGAGAGAGACTATTTCCAATTGGTACAGTATATGACCCGTTTATATCTAGGGGATTAGATGCAATGAATTATGCTTGTTATCAAGATGCTAGATTTATGATTATTGGGACTCCATCAGGTATTTCTTTAGCTCCAGAAGGAGGAGCTCATCAGTCCATTGGTACACCTTTAATTGGTATAAGTCAGCCAGGGCTTTTAAGTTTTGAACCTGCTTTTGCAGATGAACTAGCTTTAATTATGAATTATGGTTTTAATTACCTCCAAGATGAAGCCGGTGGATCTATTTACTTAAGATTAACTACCAGATCTATTGATCAACCTATGAGAGAGATCGATAACGAGTTGAAAAATAATATTATAAAGGGAGGTTATTGGTTAAAGAAGCCAGGTTCAAATCCAGAAGTTATTATTGTTTATCAAGGAGCTGTTGCAAGTGAAGCAATAGAATCAACAGCTTTATTAGGAGAAAAATTTAAAGATTCAGGTGTGCTAAGCATTACAAGCTCTGATAATCTATTTCATAATTGGAAAAATCAAACTCTATCATTTAAAAATAAAACAACTCAAAGCCATATTGAAAAATTATTAGAGTTCATCCCAAGAGATACCAGGATTATAACCGTTGTAGATGGTCATCCCATGACTTTATCGTGGATAGGATCAGTTTATGGTCATAAAACAATTCCATTAGGTGTCGATAGTTTTGGACAAACAGGTAATATTAAAGATCTTTTTACCGAGTTTCGAATTGACACAAGTAACATATGTAACCTAGGGTTTAATTACAGTTAAAAATAATATCTTAAATAATTAATTCAGAAAAGTGGGGAGTATAATGATTAAGTTAGTGAGAATGTTATTCATTTTAGTAGGATTTTTGGGTCTTGCCTCAAATAGTTTTGCTGCTGATGTAACAATGAGAATATCTATACAATTACCAATGAAAAGCCATTTAGGTCAAAACTTACTTCTTTTTAAGAATGATGTTGAAAAAAAGTCAAATGGAGAAATTGAAGTTCAAATTTATGACTCAGCTCAACTGTACAAAGATAAGGAAGTTCCCGCAGCTGTTGGATCAGGTTCAATTGAATCTGGAGTTGCTTCTTTAACTAGATACGTTGGTGATATTCCTGCAGTTGATTTGTTCTACCAACCATTTTTATTAAATAGTGAAGAAAAAGTTCGAAAAGCAGTTGCTAAAGGTTCATCTATAAGAGGACCAATTGATAAAGCAATTGAAGGAACTGGGTCTACAGTATTGTGGTGGCAAGCATACGGAAGTGCTATTATGCTTTCAAAAGGTGAGGCAATTAAGAATCCTTCTGATATGAAAGGAAAAAAAGTAAGAGTTTTTGGAAAAACTTTAGGTGCTTTCGTAAAGGCATCTGGGGGAGCTGCAACTTTAATTTCAGGATCAGAACAATATCTAGCTTATCAACGTGGAACAGTTGACGTAGGAATGACTGGTGTTTCTGGTGTGAAATCTAGAAAGTTATTTGAAGTTATGGATACAATAACAAAAACAAATCATGGTGATATTGAGTTTCTTGTAGTTGCAAACACAAAATGGTTTAATTCTTTATCGAGTAAACATAGAGAAATTATTATGAGTTCTGCCATGATGGCTGAAAAAGATGTAAGGGATAAAGTGTCTGCAATTGAAGCAGATGCCTATGCTTTAGCTAAGTCAAAAGGTATGAAGATTGTTACTCCAAGTGCTTCTGATATAGACGCATTTAAGAAAGCATCTAAACCTGTTTATGATGCGTATAAGAAAAATGCTGGTAAATTAGGTGAGCAGTTACTTGAAGCTGCATCTAAGTTATAAAATAACATAAGGAGACAATTGTAATATTGTCTCCTTATTTTGGTATTTAAAATGACAATTTATGAAAAGCTTATTTTAAAATCTGCATGGTTGTCTGCAATTCTTTTTGGTCTTGCTGGCATAATGTTAACTTATGAAGTTGGGGCGCGTTATTTATTTATTGCACCAACTAGTTGGGCCGCTGAATTAAGTCAACTATCTTTAATTTATGGAACATTGTTAGCTATGCCATGGGCTTTACAACATCGAAGGCATATCCAAATAAATGCTATAATTCATAAATTAAGTGAACAGAATCAAAGAAAAATTGGAATTATCATGATGTTGGTCTTAATAGTTTTTTCTTTTTATGTAGTAGTTTATGGGTTTGAAATTTTTATAGATTCTTTTGAAAGAGGAAGAACAACAGGCAGCTTACTTGACCTTCCTTCATGGATAGCAGAGTTACCAGTACCTTTCTGTTTTCTTATGCTAATAATTCAAGCAATTTTAGAAATTAAGAAAATGGCAAATGGAATAACACCTCCATCAGGTGATCATTAATAATTTAAAGGTTAAATAATGACAGTTATAATGGTTCTAGGAGTAATGTTCGCTCTTTTGTTGGCAGGCTTGCCTGTCGCATTCTCCTTAGGTGTATTAGGTCTTGGAATGCTAGTTATAGGGGGTTTTTCTCCATTAATGGCACCACAAGCTATATTATCAACCTTGGATGGATTTATATTGTTAGCTGTTCCTCTTTTCCTTCTAATGAGTAATATTTTATTGAGAGGTGGGTGTGGTAAAGATTTGTTTTCAGCAGTTCAAGCTTGGGTAGGTCATTGGCCAGGCGGTTTGGCCGTAGCAACAATAGTTTCATGTGGAATTTTTGCAGCAATTTCTGGTGTGTCTGTAGCTACTGCTGCAACAATTGGCGTTGTAGCAATCCCCGAAATGATTAAAAGAGGTTATAACAAAAATTTTGTATATGGTCTTCTTGCAGCTGGAGGTACGTTAGGTATTTTAATACCACCAAGTTTACCAATGATTGTATATGGCTTTGTCACTGAGGAATCGGTTATTTCTTTATTTCTTGCTGGTATTGGTCCTGGTATTTTTTTGATTAGTTTATTTATTGTTTTTTCAATAATTTATTCTAAATATTTTGGAGGTTATAAACGTGTGCCACCAGCAAGTTGGAAAGAAAGAAAAAAATACTCGATAAAAGTTTTACCAACTATAACTTTAGCGGTTTTAATACTTGGAGGAATTTATACGGGTGTCTTTACCCCAACTGAGGCAGCTGCGGTTGGATTTTCTTTAGCTCTTTTTTTAACTACAATATTACTTCGTTCTTTAACTCTAGCTGATTTTAAAAAAGCTTTATTCGAATCTATGGTAACAACAGCGGCTATTTTGGTGATTATTGCTGGAGCAAAAATTTTTGGAAAGGCGATAGCGCTCTACAGAATCCCGCAAGATATATCTATGTTTATTGAAGGGACAATCCAGAGCAAAGCTGTTTTCATGATCACCGTTTGTTTGATTTTAGTTGCAATGGGTTTGGTTTTTGAGACTTTATCCATGGTATTAATAATGGTTCCAGTATTGTTACCAGCTGCCATGGGTATGGGTGTAGATCCTATTTGGTTTGGTATTTTTATGGTAATCATGGTTGAATGCGCATTGATCACGCCTCCTGTTGGCCTTAACCTTTATGTTATACAATCTGTTGCTAAAACTCAACTAGGTGAGGTAGCAAAAGGTGTTGTACCTTTTTTAATGATGATGATTTTCACTGTTTACGTAATGTATATATGGCCTGACCTAGCGCTTTATATACCTTTTAAATTATAATTTTTTATGGAATAATTATTTTAAATAGAAAGAATTAATCATGAGAATAAATAAAGCATTAAATTTAAAAAAAAGCCAAACAGATATTTTAAGAACTCTCATGAACGAAAGAGACTTTATTCCCATTCCTTCATGTTTTGACGCTCTATCTGCTAAATTAATAGAGCAAGCGAAATTCGATGTTACTTTCATGTCAGGATTTG
This sequence comes from uncultured SAR116 cluster alpha proteobacterium, assembly GCA_902533225.1. Taxonomy (GTDB): domain Bacteria; phylum Pseudomonadota; class Alphaproteobacteria; order Puniceispirillales; family Marisalimonadaceae; genus Marisalimonas. The sequence continues at coordinate 3,977 of CACALC010000015.1, forward strand.
CAGCTTCAGCTTCAAGAATAGGCTCCCCGGATCTTGGGCTTATGACTTTTTCAGAAGTTTTTGATCAAGCAAATAATATATGTAATGCAATAAATATACCTATGATAGTTGATGGTGACACTGGTTATGGAAATGCAATGAATGTGAGAAGAACATTAAAAGAATGTTCAAAAGCTGGATGTGCAGGGATTTTAATTGAGGATCAATTGGCACCAAAAAGATGTGGCCATACTCCAGGTAAAGACGTTGTTGAAAGAGAAGAAGCCTTTGACCGAATTAGAGCTGCAAGTGATATGAGAAGTGAAGGCTATGATATTTTAATAATGGCAAGAACAGATGCCAATCATACACACGGGTTGAAAGAATCTATTTCAAGAGCACAGAAATTTTATGAATTAGGCGCAGATATATTATTTGTAGAAGCTCCCAAGAATAAAGATGAAATGAAAACCATTTGTAAAGAAGTTCCAGGATTTAAAATAGCGAATATAGTCGAAGGTGGTATTACACCAAATTTACCTATGAAAGAGCTTGCAGATATAGGTTATAAGCTTGCAGTTTATCCGTTAACAGTTATGAGTTCCGCTATGAAAGCTATGACTAACTCACTAAATCTTTTGATGAAAGATGAAGACAGGTCTGAATTTTTATTAGACTTTAAAGACTTAAGGCAAAGAGTTGGCTTTGACGACTATTATGAAATTTCTAGTAATTATGAAACTTCTAAAAGAGATTAATTTATTTTAGGGAATAATAAATGAAAAGTTATCAAGTTATAGATTTTGGGAAACCTTTAGAACTTAGAGAATATGAAAACCCTAAACCGCAAGGAAAAGAAATACTTGTAAAAATTTCCGCTTGCGGCGTATGTCATAGTGATATTCATTTATCTGACGGTTATTTTGACCTCGGTGATGGAAAGCGAATTACTTTGGCTGACAGAGGAACAAAACTACCTTTCACACCAGGACATGAAATTACAGGATCAGTTGTTGATATAGGTGAAGAGGCAGAAGATGTTAATATTGGAGATAGCGGGATTGTTTTTCCTTGGATTGGGTGTGGAGTATGCGAAGCATGTAAAAAAGACAATGAAACTTTGTGTGAAGCTCCCAAATATTTGGGTGCACGCCTTAACGGAGGGTATTCAGATCATATAATTGTTCCAGATAGCAAATATCTTGTGTCTTATGGAGATATGGATCCAGCTGTCGCAGCTCCATATGCCTGTTCTGGTTTAACGGCATATAGCGCATTAAAAAAAATACCAAAAACATCTGTAGACGATTGGATAATAATAATCGGAGCTGGTGGGGTAGGTATAAACGGAATTTTATTATCCCCAGCTGTTCATAATGCAAAAATATTAGTTATAGATAATGATAAAGAAAAAAGAGAAAAAGCAATTGAAGCTGGAGCTGACCAGGCTTTTTCTCCTGAAGATGAAGAAAAAATTAGAAAAATTTTAGGAATAGGCGCTGTAGCGGCAATTGATTTTGTAGGGATGCCTCAGACAACTGACTTTGGCTTATCTCTTATAAAAAAAGGAGGAATGGTCATTGTTGTTGGATTATATGGTGGTTCACTTAAAATGTCTTTGCCTTTAGTACCAATGAGATCCATTACTTTAAGAGGTTCTTATGTTGGAGAATTGAGAGAATTAAAAGAATTAGTAGAAATTATAAAATCAGGGAAAATTAAACTTATACCAGTAAAAAAACAAGATTTAGAAACAGCAAATCAAGCTATGGCAGATTTGAGAGCTGGCAAAGTGAACGGTAGAATAGTATTAGTCCCAAAATAAAATTAATGTAACCAAGTAAGAAATTAATAATCGTGAGCAAATAAAATGAATTCAAATAACAATCATAATCTGCATCAAGGTCAAGGTCATAAAAAAGATGACGCACATTCACACTTACCTTCAGATCCGGAATTAAGAGTAAAAGCAATTGAAACATTACTTTTAAACAAAGGGCTAATAGACTCAAAAACCTTAGATGAATTGATAGATACTTACGAAAATAGAATAGGCCCACAAAATGGTGCCAAAGTTATAGCCAAGGCATGGGTAGACGAAAATTATAAAAAAAGACTCCTTGATAACGCTACAGCAGCCATTAGAGAGCTGAGTTATCAGGGTAGGCAAGGTGAAAATATGGTTGTGGTTGAGAATACTGCGAACATTCATAACGTAGTAGTTTGTACTTTATGTAGCTGTTATCCCTGGCCAGTATTAGGTATTCCTCCAACATGGTATAAGAGTGATGAATATAGATCTAGAACAGTAAGAGAACCTAGAAAAGTTCTTTCAGAATTTGGATTAAATATTGATCCAAAAATCGAAATTAAAGTTTGGGACTCAACTGCTGAATTGAGATATTTAGTTTTACCTATAAGACCAGATGGAACGGAAAATATGAATGAAGAGCAGTTAGCAGAGTTAGTAACGCGCAACTCTATGATTGGAACAGGTTTACCGGAGAACTCAAAATGAGTAGACTTCATGATATGGGAGGTCGCTATGGAGATGGTCCTATACCAGTTCCCAGAAATAAAAACAATCAGGTTGAAAATAGTGAGCCTACTTTCAAACATGAATGGCATGCAAAAGCTTGGGCTATAACACTCGCTGCTGGAGCACTTGGTGAGTGGAACCTAGATGTAAGCAGACACTACAGAGAGTGCCTGCCACCAAAGGATTATATGAATTATTCATATTATGAAAAGTGGTTGGCCGGCCTTACTAATCTTCTGGTTGACAAAAAATTGGTTTCCATAGAAGAGTTAAAAAAGTTTATAAGTTTAGTTCAAGAAGATAACTCAACTGAAGATTTGAACGAAAATGTTAAATTAGATAAAAGGACTTGGCTAGCAAAAGATGTTCAAAAAACTTTGGGGTGGGGTGGACCTTCCCTTAGAAAAACAGATATAACTCCTTTACATAAAATTGGCGATAATGTCATAACCTTGAAATATAATCCTAATGAAAATGTTATAGGTGGTCATACTCGTTTACCTTCGTATGCAATGGGTTGTGAAGGGAAAATATTTTCTTATAATGGCACTCACGTTTTTCCTGATAAAAATGCGCATGGAATTGGAGAAAATCCTTTGCCTCTATATACGGTAGAGTTTAAAGCATTTGAATTGTGGGGGCTTGCAGCAGAAAATGGCAATGACAAAATTTATTTAGATCTATGGGAACCATATCTTAAAATTAAAGCTTAAAGATTTATTTGAGATTAAAATGAACAATACACTAGATTATAATTTACCATTTACAAATAAAAAAGAAGATGGTTTAGTTTTTCAAAACCCCTGGCACAGTCAGTTGTTTGCTATTACAGTCCAATTATCAGAAACTAAGAATTTCTCTTGGAAGGAGTTTGTCGAATTTTTCGGAAAATCTCTGAATGAATCAAGGTTAGAACTAAATAATTTAGACGGTAATGATGATTATTTTAACTGTTGGCTGACCGCCCTTGAGGAAATTATTATCTCAAAAAAATTAGGAAACCCAAATATTTTGTCACTATTGAAAAAAGATTGGACTAACGCCTATTTGTCAACTCCTCATGGTAAGCCAGTAAAGATTAAATAAAGGAGCATTTAAATGTCAATTACATGCAAAGCTGCAGTTATTAGAGATAATAAATTATCCGAACCTTATAAGCTCTCAAAACCATTGTCTATAGAGGAAATTAAAATTGCTCCCCCCTTAGAAAATGAAATACTTGTGAAAGTTATGGGAGCGGGATTATGTCATTCAGATCTATCTGTAATTAACGGCTCAAGAGTTATGCCTTTACCTCTAGTGATTGGCCATGAAGGCTCAGGAGAGGTTGTTGAATTAGGAAGTGCAGTCAAAGATGTAAAGGTTGGAGATCACGTGGCATTTCAATTTTCTCCATCATGTGGAAGGTGCAGAAGATGTCTTGAGGGCAGACCTCAAGTTTGTGAGCTTGCAGCAGCTACTAAAGGAAAAGGTGAATTAATGTCAGGTGGTAGCAGGCTTTCAGACTTGGATGGAAACAAACTTAATCATCATACAGGTGTTTCATGTATGTCTCAATATAACGTTGTCGATAGAGGATCTGTAGTTGTAATAGATAAATCAGTTGATATTCAAGATGCGGCTCTTTTTGGCTGTGCTGTTATGACTGGGGTAGGCGCAGTAATAAACACGGCTAGAATTAGACCAGGAGATTCTGTAGCTATAATTGGTTTAGGAGGTGTTGGACTTAATGGAATAATTGGTGCCAAACTTGGGGGAGCAGAAACAATTATTGCAATTGATATTGATCCTTCAAAATTTAGCAGAGCAGAAGAGCTTGGCGCAACACACTGCTTTGATAGCAGAAACAATGACACTATTGAAGAGATTAGAACATTAACAAATGGAGGTGTTGACTATGCAATTGATTTAGCAGGGGTTATCCCGGCTATGAACACAGCATATCAAATTATTAGATATGGAGGATCAGTTATTACAGCAGGTTTATCTCCAATAAACACTCAATTTAGTTTTAACCACAGTGATCTAGTTGCTCAAGAAAAGTCAATATTAGGAAGTTACATGGGTTCGTGTGTTCCAGTTAGAGATGTCCCTAGATTTTTGAATTTATTTCAACAAGGACGTCTGCCAGTAGATAAATTAATTGATGGGAAAATAACATTTGATGACTTAAATGAAGGCTTTGATAAGTTATCAAAGGGAGAGGTGGTTAGACAAATTTTAATGCCTAATGCCTAATTCAAAATTTCTTTAAATCATTTTCCAGTTTTTATAAAAAATACTTCTTGTTTTTTTTAATAAAAAACCCACCCCAGTTAAAATTGATTTCATAATATTATCAAAGTGTGAGGGTCTTATAATATCAATGAATGCGCAATATCTCAAATTTTCTTCTTCGTTAAAACTTTGATGAATAAGAGTATCATCAAAAATAAATAATGGTTCATATTTCCATTTGTTTATTCTACCGTCAGCTTCTATGTAAGAGCCTTCTTTTTTTACTTTATTAAAATTATACAAAATACGATAAGTCATTCTCAAAGGGCCAAAATGTCTTGAGGTAGAGGTCTTTTGCCTAAATAAAGACACTCCAATAGTTTTTATATATTTATAATCATTATTAAACTCGTCTATGGACTCATCTAGTCTATAGCCATACCATTTGTAGAATAACATTGATCTATTATCATCAACATTTTCCTTAAATCTGTCAGTTATTTCTTTAGAATTCTTATCAAATAAAGAAACAACAGCATTAATTTCGTCTTGGTGTCCTATTGGAAGATCCTCTATCTTAAAGGTATGAAGATTTCTGAATGATAATAAATCAGCAAAAAGGTTTAAGGGAGATAAGATAAACGTTAAAAAGCCTTTACCTAAAAAATACTCCTTAATTAATTTCAAATTCATTGTTTTATGTCTTGAAACGTCAATTAAGCCGCACAAAAGCCAAATCGGAAAAATTGACAAAATCCCTATATTTATAAATAAAAAATATGAACTTATTATAATAGGTACAAGAAGTAATAATTTAAATATAATATCCATTCAATTTTCAAATCTTAAGTTCAAATGTATATATAATTTATAATTTAACTTAATATCTATCAACTGTTATTTAGACTGTTTGAGAAATATGAATTTAATATTATACTGTAATAAAACTTTATTAGAGGAAATAGATTATGCCTAGTTTTGATATAGTAAGTAAAATAGATATGCCTTCAGTTCAAAATGCGCTTGAAGGTGTTAAAAAAGAGATAAATACTAGATATGATTTTAAAGGGAGCGTCTGTGAAGTTGAACAACAAGACGATAAGATTATAATTAAAGCAGACGACGATTTAAAAAGAAAACAGGTTGAAGAACTAATCATTACTCACTTAACCAGAAAAAAAGTTGATGCAGGAGCATTAGAGTTTGAAAAACCAGAAGCTGCATCTGGAAATTCAATCAGGCAAGTTGTATTAATCAAACAAGGTGTTGACAGAGAAATTGCTCAAAAGATTGTTAAAGTTATTAAATCTTCAAAAAGTAAAACTCAAACATCTATACAAGGTAATGAGGTAAGAGTTTCAGGTAAAAAGAGAGACGATCTTCAAGCGGCAATAAAACTAATTAAAGAGTTAAACATTAAATATCCGTTGCAATACGAGAATTTTAGAGATTAAAATTTTATTATTTCTGCTCTTTTGTCCCTTTTGCCCCACGTAGATGCTTTAATTGAAGAATAAAACTTTAATAATTGGTTATTAAATAAAGCTGGTTCTTCTAAATTGATTGTATGGCCTGTTTTGGGGACAATCAACAAACCAGAAGTTTTGATCGTTCTCTTTAGAAACAAACCTACTTCAAGACACATATCATCTTCATCACCGTTTATTATAAACGTTGGAGCTTCTATATCACTTATTTCTTTCTCTAATGCGTACAAATTGGGTCTTTTGTTTTGTACACCTAAAAGAGTGTTAGCAGAACCTATTGCATCATGTTTTATTAACTGATCATTAAATAATTGCCAACCTTTTGGATCTTTATTTTGAAATTGAACTCTGGATGGACCTAAAGCATACTCTGATCCTACTTTTGCCATACCCTTATTTAATATATTTTGGGCGGTATCAAGAGAAACATTTGAAAAATCAGCCTCTTTATTAAATGAAGTTTTTTCAATTGGAATTGCTCCATATCCGCAACCTGCTATTACTAAACTTGACACTCTGTCAGGAGCGTTGATACCTAAATGTAGAGTTGCAAAACCACCCATAGATAGACCTACGATATTCGCTTTTTTTATATTTAAGTTATCCATCACACTTATTATATCGCGCCAAGCTCTTTCTTGGCTGTATTGTGTTTCATTTTGGGGAATTTCTGAAGGATGATAGCCTCTTGCACAATAAGTAATACATTCATTATATCTGGAAAAATAATTAACCTGTGGTTCCCAACTTCTGTAATCTCCTGCAAATTCGTGAACAAATATAATAGGCTCACCTTTGCCAACTGTTTCATAAAATAATTTAACGTTATCATCAGTTTTAATAAATGACATTTGAAGCTCCTATCTATAACTTAAAAAATATATTATTTAAAATTTTTACCAAATACAATTGGTTATAAAAATGGATACTTTAAATTTTTCAAGCTCAGATTTTAATGCAGTTTTAATTACGTTAAAACTAGCTCTTACAACTTGTTTTTTCTTAGCGTTAATTGGAACACCTTTGGCTTATTTTTTAGCGTTTAAATCAAAAAGAGCTAAACCATTTTTAGAGTCAATTGTTACTTTACCATTAGTTTTACCGCCTACCGTAATTGGTTTTTATCTTATAGTTTTTTTTAGTCCAGACACACCCTTAGGTAAATTTTTTATCTTACTAACAGGCGAACAGCTTATTTTTTCATTTTATGGACTTGTTTTAGCATCAATTATTTATTCCCTTCCTTTTTGGGTGCAACCCCTTCAATCATCATTAGAAAAAATAGGTAATGATACTCTTAAAACCTCAGAAAGTTTGGGGGCAAGTAAATTTGATACGTTTATTAATGTTATAGTACCATTGTCTAAAAAAGGTTTCTTAACTTCCTTTATTATTTCATTTGCCCATACAATGGGGGAGTTTGGAATTGTTTTAATGGTGGGCGGGGGAATTCACGGAAAAACAAAAGTTATAGCCATCTCCATTTATGATCATGTTGAACAACTATCTTTTGGAAAAGCTCATTTTCTTGCAGGAGGCATGTTAATCTTATCATTTATAATTTTATTAACTTTATTTTATTCAAATAAAAGGTCGATAGTGAAAGTTAAATGATGACTAGTTTATTTGTTAAAATAACAGGATACGTTGGAGATTTTTTCTTACACTTTGAACATGAATTTAATACTAATGGAATTACAGTTTTATATGGACCTAATGGATCAGGTAAAAGTACTATTATATCTGTCTTATCGGGATTTATAAATCATTTAGAAACCAAAATAGTATTAAATGATAAAAGTATAGAAAATACAAAAATATTTCCGCCACATAAAAGACCTTTTGGAACGATGTTCCAAAACCCTATATTATTTGAACATATGAGTGTGAATCAAAATCTTGATTATCCAATTAAAAGAAATAATTTTTTAGATCAAACTTTATTATCCAAAGAAGAATTAATTCATTATCTTGAATTAGGATCTATGTTGAATAGGTATCCTCAAAATTTATCTGGTGGGGAAAAGCTAAGAGTAGCTTTGGCGAGGACTATATTAAAACAATCAGATTATTTGCTATTAGATGAGCCTATGTCTGATTTAGATATTAAAACTAAAGCTAGATTATTAAATTTTCTGAAAATGATTAATAAAAAATTTAAAATCCCAATTTTATATGTTTCGCATTCTATTGAAGAAATATCTCAAATTGCAGATGAAATCATTTTAATAAAAAATGGAAAAAAAATAATTTCTGGTAGCGTATCAAAAATTTTGAATAGTAATCCTTTTCAAAGATTAATTGGAAAATTTGAATCAAGTTCTGTTTTAGAAGGAACTTTAATAAAAACTAATCAATTAATGAACATGACAACACTAGATATAAATGGACAATCATTAATTGTACCAGGAAGACCAGGACTAGAGAATAAAATAGTAAGGGTTAGAATAAGGTCGAGAGATATAATTGTTTCTCCTGTAAAAATTAATAGACATATTACAGAAAATGAATTGGTGGGAATAATAACAAAGATCTATACTGAAAAAAATACTGCCTTTTCTGAGTTAGTAATTAAATTGAAGAAAAGTAAAATTAAAAAAACATCACAAGTACTTAGAGCTAGAATTACTACTTATAATTTAAATAAAATGAAAATAACTGAAAACAAAAAAGTTTTTATTTATATAAGTTCTGTCTCTATAGATAGACAGGCATATCAATATTAATGAAAAGCTTTTTAAACTCTTTCAATTATAACGGCACTACCCTGACCAACTCCAACACACATAGTACATAAAGCATATTTTTTGCTTTTTTCTATTAACTCTTGCGTAGCTGTAAGAATTAATCTTGTTCCTGACATTCCTAAAGGATGACCAAGTGCTATCGCTCCTCCATTAGGATTAACCCTTTCATCATTGTCTTGAATACCTAGAGATCGTAAACTCGCCAAACCCTGAGCAGCAAATGCTTCATTTATTTCAATTACATCCATATCCTCTATATTTAGACCAGCGATTTTGAGTGCTTTTATAGAGGCTGGAACCGGCCCAATACCCATATATGCTGGCTCAACTCCGGCACTTGCTGCTGAAATTATTCTGGCTTTAGGTGTTAAATGGTTTCGTTTTACACCAGCTTCACTAGCAATTATAATTGCAGCTGCACCGTCATTAACTCCACTTGCATTTCCTGCAGTAACGCTTCCATTTTGGCGAAACGGTGACGGTAGTGATGATAGTTTTTCAAGTGAGGTACCTCTAGGGTGCTCATCATTATCAAAAATTATAGGTTCACCTTTTCTTTGAGGAATCTTAACCGAAGTTATTTCTTTAGCTAATCGGCCACTGGAAATTGAATTAGCGGCTTTTTGTTGACTAGATAAGGCCATTCTGTCTTGGTCCTCTCTACTAATTTGATATTTTTCTGCAACATTTTCAGCAGTTTCAGGCATCGAATCTATTCCAAAGTTTTCCTTCATCTTTGGATTTACAAATCTCCATCCAATTGTAGTATCATAAATTTCTGCATTTCGTGAAAACGCTGAATTTGCCTTAGGCATAACAAAAGGGGCTCTACTCATGCTTTCCGCTCCTCCTGCAATTGTCATATCAGCCTCATTTGATTTTATCATTCTAGATGCACTGGAAATCGCTTCCATTCCAGAAGCACATAATCTGTTCAAGGTAATACCTGGAACAGAATGAGGTAAACCTGCAAGAAGAAGTGCCATCCTTGCAATATTTCGGTTATCTTCTCCAGCTTGATTGGCATTTCCATAAAAAACTTCTTCTAAATTTTCCCAATCAGTTTTGCTTAATTTTTCTTTCAATGAGATTAATGGTAAAGAAGCTAGGTCGTCCGTTCTTATAGAGGACAAACTTCCACCAAATTTTCCAATAGGGGTCCTTGTTCCTTCACATATAAACGCTTCTGACATAAAACTTCTCCAAGGTTTATTTTTATAAAAATTTTGTATAAATAGGAGTATTAGTAGGTTCCCATTTTTCATATTTTATCATTATAGATAAAAAATCATTACTATCAATTAATTCACACAACCATTTCTTTAAAAAATTAAAGTTTAATGAGTCAAACCACTCACTATCAACATTTCTAAATTGTCTTATAAATGGAAATATAGCGTAATCTACTAAACTTAAGTGAGAACAATTTAAAGCCTTATTTTTTTTTAACAAATCGTCTAAATACCAAAGAAAGCTTAAATTTTTGTCTCTATGAAAATCTTTATCCACACTTTCAAATCTATTTGTATATTTATATTTATCTAAGCTTGGTTTAAACTCATTTTCAAGATTGTCTAAAAGTTGATTTATTTGATTTTGTGAAAGCTGACCATTAGCCAACCATTTTTTGGGATCATTTTTATTTAATGCCCAATTAATTATATCTATGCTTTCCTCTAAAATTTTACCTGAAGTAGTAACTAAAACAGGGACAGTTCCTTTTGGAGACAAATTTAAAAACTCTAATGGTTTATCCTTTAACTTTATTTCTCTTATTTCTACAAAAATTTCTGAAATCTTAATGGCTAGTCTAGCCCTCATTGCATATGGACAACGTCTAAAAGAATATAAAATAGGATATTTATTTTTTTTCATGATTTAATCCTAATTAAATTTTATTTAAGATTAAATTATTTTTTAATAATTAATAATATTAATTTATTTTTTTGGAGCAGCATCAATGTCTTCATGAATATCATCAGTTATATGGCCTTGTTTTGTAAGTTGGTAAACGGTATTCCACAATGAAGGAGGGTAATTTTGTCTAATATTCTTTATCATATGAAGAATATGTTTTTCTTCAAAAATATTTTCTTTTTTAGACTTCCTTACTTTATCGAGTGGAAAGGGAACAATTTGTGCCATGAATATTTCTCCTATTATAAAAAAGATTGCAAATAGCTTGCCGAATTTAATTATTTAAAAAAATAATTTTAATCTTTTATTAATATTTGATGTATAACATTTGGATTACTAAAAAAGGTTAATTATGAGAGATAAAAATTATTTAAGATCAACCAAAATAGTAGCCACTGTTGGAACTGCTACTGACGATGTTCAAAAAATCAAATCATTAATTAAAGCTGGCGTAAATGTTTTTCGTCTGAACTTTAGTCATGGTAATCACGGGGATCACCTTAAAAGAATTACTTATATACGTTCAGCTGAAAACGAACTTGGTTGTAATGTTGCAATCTTGGCAGATCTTCAAGGTCCAAAATTTAGAATAGGTAAAGTTAAAGAAGATATTAAAGTAATAAAAGGAAGTACTTACCACTTTGATAAGAAAACTGATATTGGAGATTTTAGTAGAGTAAATTTATCTCATGATGAAATATATGAGAGTTTATCAATTGGCTCAAATATCCTAATGGATGATGGAAAACTTCAATTTAGAGTTAAAGATATTTCTAAAAATATAATAAAAACAGAAGTTATTGTTGGAGGATATATTAAAAGTAATAAAGGAATAAACTTACCTGATGTAGTGTTAAATACAAGCCCACTAACTTCTAAAGATATTGAAGATCTTAGGTTCATTTTAAATCAAGAAATAGATTGGATAGCTCTTTCATTCGTCCAGAAATTAAGAGATGTAGAGGAGGTAAAAAAATATATTGAAGGTAAAGCATGTATTATTGCTAAGATAGAAAAGCCATCAGCGCTGAAAGAATTAAATAAAATAATTGGAGCTTGTGATGGTATAATGGTCGCTAGAGGTGATCTAGGTGTTGAGCTACCTCCAGAGGAGGTTCCTGGAATACAAAAAGATATAATTATAAAGTGTAGACAGGCTGGAAAACCTGTCATCGTAGCTACGCAAATGTTAGAGTCTATGATTGAATCACCTTCTCCAACTAGAGCTGAAGCCTCAGATGTTGCTACTGCAGTATTTGATGGTGCAGATGCAGTTATGCTTAGTGCGGAAACGGCTGTAGGCTTATTCCCGATAGAGACAGTTACCATAATGGACAGAATAATATTCTCAGCTGAAAACCATATAAAAATGAATCCAGGTGATGGTCCACAAAATTTAAAAGTAGAAAATTATGTTTATAACGCAGTTTCTCGTTCTGCAGTTAGTTTGGCAGAGGCGGTAAACGCTAAGGCTGTAGTAGCTTTTACGGCATCTGGAAACACCGCCTTCAGAATGGCTAGAGAGCGACCAAACTTACTCCTAGTAGTTATGACTCCGGAAGTAAAAGTTAAAAGAAAGTTATCTCTTCTCTGGGGAGCTTATTCATTTTTTAGTAAAGTTCAGGGATATGAGGCAGCAATAAAAGAAGCACGAGAGATAATTAAAATTGAAAAACTAGCCAAACAAGGTGATGCTATAGTTGTTGTTGCAGGTATGCCTTTTGGTGTTTCCGGTTCCACTAATTCAATTAGAGTGGTTGATATTTAGTTAATTATTTTTTGCCAAGTCTTACTGATATCATTTTGTCAGGATTACTTGGTGGCTCTCCAATTGAAAGTTTTTCAACAGCTTCCATTCCAGAAATAACTTGCCCCCAAACAGTATATTGACCAGTCAAATGACTACAACCGTCAAAACAAATAAAAAATTGACTGTCACCACTGTCAGGACTCATAGATCTGGCCATTCCAACTGTTCCGTATTTATACTCGTAATCAGAAAATTCAGCCTTCAAATTCTGACCTGAGCCACCTGTACCAATACCGTCGGGATCACCAGTTTGAGCCATAAAACCCTCTATAACTCTATGAAAAATAATACCATCATAAAATCCCTCTTTAACTAATTGTTTTATCCTCTTGACGTGATTAGGAGCAATTTTCGGTAGTGTCTCAATGACAACTTTACCTTGAGATGTTTCAATAGTTATAAATCTACTTGAATTTGCAGAAGCTTTTTTGGTTGGCTTAGCCATTGTTACACACATTACCCCTAATAAAATAATAATTAATTTTTTAAACATAATTCATTCACCTTATCGTGTAATGTATAAGGCTAGATTATTTAAAATCAACATCTTTTTATATAAGCGCGTCGATTTGTTCATCGGTTAAGTTGCCTGGAACAATAGTTATAGGAACTCTGCATTGGTTACTACCCTTATTAATAATATAATTTATTAATGGGCCAGGATTACCATGTTCAGTAGAAACTCCTAAAACTAGAACTCTAATAGCTTCTTCTTTGTCAATTAAATTAAATAATTCTTCGTGCGCAATTCCTTTTCTAACAAATGTTCGTGGTTTAGGTGCTCCTAATTTTTCACAATATTCACTGAGTTCATTAAGCAATTTTTTACTTGATTGTTCAGCTTCAGATTCCATAATTTCAGTAACGCCGCCCCACAATTGCCCTTCAATAGGTTCTATGCATCTGAAAAGTGCAATTTCGCCTCCAGCAGTAGCTGCTCTCCTTGCTGCATAGTATAAAGCTTGGTGCAATTCCTTAGTATCGTCAGCAACAACTAAAAATAAACGATTACTTGGTTTTAGGGTTTTAGATTTAGTTTTAACATTTATTTTTTTTGCCATCACTTCCTCGTTAAACTTTCCTAAAAATTAAATTGGTACCCCAACCAACTAAAACAGCAAGTAAAACCGCAAAAATGCCATACAAGGTTGAGTAATTTTGGGCTATATTATATATTTCTGCGCTGACACCTGACTTTGAAACGTTAATTGTGCTTAATTCTTTTGATATAAGTTTACTGTTTCGATAATGCAATATTTTTACTTCAAATTGACCTGTTATGACATTAGATGGAAGGTTTAAATAAGACCTAAATAGGGCATTTTTATTTAAACTGACAGAATTCTCGTTCAAGCTCCACAATTTTGATTTTAACATATTTCTTGTAAGAGCTTTCCTCCATTCTTTTTCTTTTTGAACTTTTTTACCAGGTTGAAGTCTAATTTTTAGATTATTTAACCCAATTTCTGAAATTTTTTGAGTTTTTTGGTTGAGTATTTTATTAATATCCCTATTAGATGATATATTTAAATATTTTGGAGTGTTTATATAATTCACTGATTTAGTATTCACCCAAATACCAAAAACTTTTTCCTTTTTTTGAACTGTAACTAGTCCTTTTGGACCAGTCACAACTACAATAATATCGTCACCTTTTTGACCATCATATGCTCCGAATAAAAGTATTTTAGCACCTAAAAAATCTGTAGTAATTTTAACATTTTCTTGAGAAAGATCTGCCACAATTTGATTTTTGGCTTTTACATCGTATGAGATAATAAAAGCTAAAACTAATATGTGAAGAGATGTTATAAATTTCACTTTTGATTTACCTGCTTATAATTACTGAAAAAATGTCTGAAGGAATTGTAATTAAATCTGTTAAAAGCTTTAGGCTCACTAAAATTATGAGGGTAGACAAAATCAATCTCAAATACTCTCCTTTTAGAATATTGGTGAACCTAGAACCAACTTGGACTCCTACTACTGACCCTAATAACAAGATTGACGCTAAAACAATATCAACTGTTTGATTTTGAGAAGCTTGAAGAATTGTTGTATTTGCAGCAACAAATATAATTTGAAAGAGAGACGTACCGACCACTAAAGAAGTGGGCATTCCTAAAAGGTATATCATTGCAGGTACAATAATAAACCCTCCACCAATACCCATTAATGCTGCAAGAATACCCACTATAATGCCAATAAAAATAGGTAATAAGACTGAAATATATAATTTTGATTTTCTAAATCTTGTTTTAAAAGGAAGTCCATGAAGCCAATTATGTTGATGAAGTTTCCCTCTAGAAACTTTCCCTTTTCTTTTTCGTAAAATTAAATTCAACGATTCTGACAACATTAAGCTTCCTATTAAAGTCAGGAAAACTACATAAGAAGACTTAATAACGAGATCTAGCTGTCCGATTTTGCCTAAAAAATTAAAAATCACAACTCCTATAGAAGAGCCAACAACACCACCTAAAAGTAAGACTGTACCCATTTTGAAATCAACATTACCTCTTTTCCAATGTGACAATACTCCAGAAACTGAAGGTGCAACTAATTGATTTGCGACAGACGCTACCGCAACAGGAGGAGGAATTCCTAAAAACATCATAATGGGTGTTAATAAGAAACCACCACCCACACCAACTAAACCCATTATGAGTCCAAGAAAAGTTCCCACACCTAAAATTGCTAAAGAGTGAATTGGTTGTTCAGCTATAGGTAAATATATATACATAAAATTTTCATTATTATTTGTTCATGTATGATAATACATTATTAATATTTTAAAAATAATTATTTAGAGTAAAATTGATGATAAAGATAATATCAAAAAATGATCTTGTTAGTTGTATAACTAGTGTGAAAAATGCAGGAGATAAAGATCGTTCAATTGTCAATTATTCTGAAGCAAGTATACTCATATTATTTGTAAATAATTATGTGGAAAATAATAGTCTAATTTTAATGACTAAAAGAAAAAATAATCTCAGAAAACACGCTGGACAAATAGCATTTCCTGGAGGAAGGAAAGAAAGAGAAGATAAAGACTTAAAAGATACTGTTCAAAGAGAAACTGAAGAAGAAGTAAATATCTCTAAAGATAATTATGATATTATTGGAAAATTACCAAAATTCTATACTGGAACAGGATATGTAGTCACTCCATTTCTTGCTATTATGAAACAAAATTCACAATGGGAAAGTTTAATAAGTCCAAACTTAAATGAAGTTGAAAAAATTTTTTATCCTAAATCTTATTATTTATTATCACCTAAATTCCATATGAGAGAAAAACCTCCTGTAAGTTCAAGTATGTCTATGACTTGGAAAATAAATTATAATGATGAAAATATTTGGGGATTGACAGCAAGAGTTCTAGTTACCATTTCTGCAGGATTAGGTTTGAGGGAGTTTCCGCCATGCGACGATATTTAATTATTTTTTTAGCTATACTTTTTTCAATAGCTCTTTTTTTCTTAACTAATTATATTTTAAAAAAACTCACAAAAAATAACGCAATATTTTTTTCAACGTTAGTAAGTATTATAGGATTTTGTCTGTTTATTTTATTTTCCTTTTTATATTTGGAAGGAAATGCTTTTAATCCTAGTTATTCGTATAATCCCCCATCTATTATAGATGGAAAAGTTAAAGATGGTAACTTTTCTAAATAGAAAATCAAAGGCTGTTAGATTATTTTTCAAGATTTAAAAAATCTTTTGAATGAAGATAAAAATATTAAAATTATATTTAATATAGTAAAAACTGCTGATGCTAAAGCCTGGATTGTTGGAGGGGCAATAAGGGATTATCTTATCAATCATGAAATTTATGATATAGACTTTGTGATAAATATTGATGTATGTTTATTCTTAGAAAAAATTAATAAGAAGAACATCAGAATTAATTCTACAAATATAAATTACAAGACAATCTCAATCATATTAAATAATAAAGAATATCAAATTACAAGTTTTAGAAAAGATTTGATAAGTTTTGGAAGGAGTGCGTTTGTTGACTTTACTCATACTTTGCATGAAGACGCAAAAAGAAGAGATTTTACAATTAATGCATTATACTTAGATGAAAAAGGAAACTTAATTGACCCATTTGGTGGATATAAAGACATAATTGATAAAAAATTAAGATTTATTGGGGATCCTATTAGCAGAATAGAAGAAGACCATTTAAGAATTTTAAGATTTTGCCGTTTTTATGGAACATTTCCTGTTATTGATCTTGATCAAAATTTTAAAGAAAAAATTATAAAAAAGGCTAATAAGATTTCAATATTAAGCAACATGAGAATTAGAAATGAGTTATGTAAAATTCTTATGGTTACAAATTTTGAACTATGTTTGTCAATGTTGGCTAAATTAGAATTGGACAGATACCTTCTTAAAAATGTTAATAAACGTAACAAAATAAATAAGCATGCTGGTTTTAACACAAAAGATTTCAAGATAGTAAATTACATCAAAACATATGGATTGAATATTATAAATAGTGAAAAGCTTGATTTAATATCTATAGTTATGCCGCACTTATATAATTTAGAAAATTTTGACAAAATTATTAAAAGGTTTGAATTAAACAAAAGAAAAATTAAATTTCTTAATTTTATCAAACAATTGAAAAATAATGAACTTATAGTAAATCAAAATAATATGAAAAAACTTAAATCTAAGGAAATAGAATTATATATATTAAAACTTATTTGGAAATATAGATGTAAAATTAATAAGGCCAATAAAGGTTTTTTTGTGAAAGATAGGATACCATTTAATTGGTATAAATTTGGACTACTACATGTCTTTCCTATTGAAATTATAAAACAAATTGATTTATTTAATTT
The DNA here is from genome assembly GCA_902533225.1 of uncultured SAR116 cluster alpha proteobacterium. Classification (GTDB taxonomy): domain Bacteria; phylum Pseudomonadota; class Alphaproteobacteria; order Puniceispirillales; family Marisalimonadaceae; genus Marisalimonas. The sequence goes on from CACALC010000015.1 coordinate 21,537, forward strand.
GGAATGGCCAATATTGACCTTAACAAGGAAAAAGATACAAAATTTAAAAGATAAAACCTACTTCAAAAACATTGATACTTTAATATTTAAAGCTGAAGATTTTTGGGTTAATAACAATTTCAATAGTTCTCCTGAAAATATTTTAATTTTTTTAGAGAGTTACTTAGATAAAGAAACGAGATATGACAACTAAACTAGATATGTTAGCTAAATTACAAGAACAAAAATGTCTTGATAATTCAGACTTACTAGATGAAAAAAAAGAGAAGGCAAGCATTTGGTTTGCCAGGCTTCGTGATGAAATTTGCAAATCTTTTGAAGAAATTGAAAATAGTGAATTAAATAAAAATACAAAAATTAAATTTGTTCAAAAAAAGTGGCAAAGAGAAGGCGGAGGTGGTGGAATAATTTCAAGTATGAAAGGTAAAATTTTTGAAAAAGTTGGTGTAAATATTTCAACAGTTTATGGGAATTTTTCTAAGGAGTTTAGAGGACAAATTCCAGGTGCAGAAGAAAATGGGACTTTTTGGGCTTCTGGCATCTCAGTCGTTTCACATATGACTAACCCACATATTCCTGCAGCACACATGAATACCAGACTATTAGTTACTGGTGAAGGTGATAATAAAAAGATTTGGTTTGGGGGAGGTGGAGATTTAACTCCAACCTTTGAAGATCTTGAAGTTACAAAATTATTCCATCAAGATTTAAAAATTACTTGTGACAGATATGATAGCTCATATTATCCAGAATTTAAAAAATGGTGTGATGAGTATTTCTTTTTACCGCATAGAGAGGAGGCTAGGGGTGTTGGGGGTATTTTTTTTGATTATCTCAATAATAATAACTGGGAAAAGGATTTTTTATTTATTAAAGATGTTGGCAAAACATTTCTATCTTCGTATTCAAAAATAATAAAAAATAAACTTGAAAAAAAATTTAGTAAAAAAGATAGGGAAACCCAATTAATAAAAAGAGGAAGGTATGTTGAGTTTAATCTTTTATATGATAGAGGTACAATTTTTGGTTTGAGAACTGGAGGCAATACAGAAGCAGTTCTTATGAGTTTGCCTCCAAAAGTCTCTTGGATTTAGATATATACAAATAATTAATGTTCAAATTTTTCATTAGAGAAAATTTAGTTAAAAAAAATATTTTTCATAAAGAAAAAGACTAGAAATTTTTTAAAAGAATGTTTATATAAATAACGATGAACGACAGGGAGATATATGTCTACTAAAACAAAAAATAAAAATAATAAAGATGAAGGTAAAAGGGATTTTTTAGTTGTGTCAACTTATGCAATGGCTGGTATTGGAGCCGCTTCATTTGCATGGCCATTAATTGATCAAATGAATCCTGCTGCTGACACTTTGGCTCTCGCCTCTACTGAAATTGATTTATCTTCCTTAGAAGAAGGTCAGGCTATTACAGTTAAGTGGAGAGGCAAACCTGTTTTTGTACGTCATAGAACTGCAGAAGAAATTAAAAATGCTCAAGAAGCTTCAATAGATGACATGAGAGATCCAGAAAAAGACTCAGATCGTGTTACAAATGAGAAATATATAGTATTAGTTGGTGTATGCACACATTTAGGTTGCGTTCCACTTGGTCAAAAATCAGGTGATGTTAAAGGACAATATGGGGGTTGGTTTTGTCCTTGTCATGGCTCCCATTATGACCATTCTGGTAGAATTAGAAAAGGTCCTGCCCCTACAAATTTGGCAGTACCTTCATATGAATTCTTATCAGATACTTTAATTAAAATTGGTTAATTTTTTTGTTATTAGGAGTAATTAATGTCAAAGGCTAAATTTAAAAACCCTGTAGTTAAATGGATTGACCATAGGTTGCCAATATTTTCCTTTATGGATCATGAGTTAAATCACTATCCAACCCCAAAAAACCTTAATTATTTTTGGAATTTTGGCTCTCTAGCAGGTATTGCTCTAGTGACAATGATCATTACTGGAATTGTCTTATCGATGAATTATACAGCTCATGTAGATTATGCATTTGATTCTGTCGAACGAATAATGAGAGATGTTAATCATGGATGGCTTATTAGATATATACATATGAATGGAGCAAGCTTCTTTTTTATAGTTGTTTATATACATATTTTTCGTGGGCTTTATTACGGCTCTTATAAAGCGCCTAGAGAGCTTTTATGGATTTTGGGTGTGCTAATCCTTTTGCTAATGATGGCTACGGCCTTTATGGGTTACGTTTTACCTTGGGGACAAATGAGTTTTTGGGGGGCCACAGTTATAACTAATTTATTTTCAGCCATCCCATTAGTTGGGGAAAATATTGTAACATGGTTGTGGGGAGGATTTTCAGTTGACAATTCAACCCTGAACCGTTTCTTTTCGCTTCACTTCGTTTTACCTTTTGTAATTGTTGGGGTTGTAATACTTCACCTTGTTGCTTTGCATAGATTTGGGTCGAATAATCCTATCGGAATTGATGTAAAAGGTACTCAAGACACATTGCCATTTAATCCTTACTATACTATTAAAGATTTATTTGGACTAGGTGTGTTTTTAACGATATTTGCAGCGGCTGTTTTCTTTTTTCCAAATTTTATGGGACATCCTGATAATTACATTGAAGCTAACCCGATGGTAACGCCTGCCCACATTGTACCTGAATGGTACTTTCTGCCTTTTTATGCGATTCTTAGAGCAATTCCTGATAAATTAGGAGGAGTTCTATTTATGTTTGGTTCTATCGCTGTCTTATTTGTAATCCCTTGGCTAGACAGATCATCAGTAAGGTCATCTCAGTTTAGACCAATTTTTAAGATCTTTTTTTGGATTCTTCTAGCAGACTGTGTTTTATTAGGATATTTAGGGGCAATGCCTGCAGAAGGTATTTATGTTATATTATCTAGGATAGCTACCGCTTATTATTTCTTTCACTTTTTAATTTTATTCCCATTACTACCTTACATTGAAAAAACAAAACCTCTACCAATATCAATATCTGAACCAGTTCTGAGCGGTTCCTCTCCGGCTTCAGCTTTTGCATTTAGGGAGAAAAAATAGATGAAAGCAAAACCTTCTTGGTTTAAAATTAAAAGGTTTATAATTCAATCTTGTACTATTTTATCCTTATTGTTTTTATCTCAAATGTCTTTTGCTGCGGGAGAGAAAATCAATTACCCTAAACTCGACTGGTCTTTTTCAGGTATCACAGGAACTTTTGACCGTGCGTCTCAGCAAAGAGGACTTCAAGTCTATAAAGAAGTTTGTGCGGGTTGTCATGGTATGCGACTTTTAGCTTACAGAAATTTAAAAGCAATTGGCTATAATGATAATGAAATTAAGGCTTTTGCCTCTGAGAATAGTATCAATACTCTCAATGATGAAGGAGAGATGGTTGAAAGAGAAGCTAGACCAAGTGATAAATTTGTTTCCCCATATCCCAATGAGCAAGTTGCACGTGTAGCTAACGGAGGAGCCTATCCACCAGACTTATCATTAATAATTAAGGCTAGGTCAGACGGTGCTAACTATTTACACGCTTTATTAACTGGTTATGTGGACGCTCCTGCTGAACAAAAAGTTCCAGATGGAATGTATTACAATAAATATTATTCTGGAAAACTTATAGGTATGCCACAACCCTTATATGAAGACGGCGTTGAATATGCAGATGGAACTAAAGCGACACCAGATCAAATGGCCAAAGATGTAACAACCTTTTTAGCATGGGCAGCAGAACCTGAGATGGAAGACAGAAAAAGACTAGGCATTTCTGTTATTTTATTTTTACTAGTGCTTACCATCTTATCATATTTTACAATGAAGCAAATTTGGGCTCCCATAAAAAACAGATAAATTATTATAAATTAATTTTTAAAAATTTTAATGTTCTGTCTAAAGCCACTTTAGTACTAATTCGACAATATTGCTTCCTATGGTCACAATTAAATCCATGGTCTGCTGGATACGTGTACGTGATAACTTCTGGTTTGACTGACTTAAAAGCTTCAACACTTTCTATTGGTATACCTTGATCTAATTCACCAAAATGTGCCAAAACCCTACATTTTGGTTCAAGGTTTTTAAGTTTAGGAATGTCACCGCCATAGTAGCATACAGAGGCTGACAAATCATTTGATTGGCAAGCCATCCTCCATGAAAGAGATCCACCCCAACAATAACCTATTATTCCAACTTTACCTGCAGAAGACACGACTGAAATAGTAGCATCTATATCTTTGAGAGCATTTTTATCACATAATTCTTTTAATTTTCTTCCCTTATTTATACCATTTTCATCATATTCAAGTTCAATATTGTTTTCTATTCTATCGAATAATGCAGGAGCTATTGAAAGATAACCTTTACTTGCGTATAAATCAGTAATTTCTTTAATGTGTTTATTAACCCCAAATATTTCTTGTAATATCACAAGTCCTGCTATTGGTCTTTCTGAAGGTTGAGAAATATATGCTGAAAAAATATGATTATCTTCTGCTTTAAGTTCTAAAAACTCGCCCATTCTTTAACTCCTATTAAACATTAAATCTAAAATGGAAAACATCTCCATCTTTTACAACATAATCTGCCCCTTCAACCCTCATTCGTCCTGCATCCTTTGCCGCTTGCTCACTTTTTAAATTTAAATAATCATCACATGATATTGTTTCAGCCCTAATAAATCCTTTTTGAAAATCTGTATGTATTATACCGGCTGCCTCTGGTGCGGTAGAATTATTCTTTAAAGTCCAGGCTCTAGACTCCTTTGGACCAATTGTAAAAAAGGTTATTAGATCTAGTAATCTAAAACCAGTTTTAATAAGTCTAGACAGACCAGATTCTTTTAAATTTAAATCTTTAAGAAATTCATTTTTCTCATTATCATCTAACATAGCTATTTCAGCTTCTATTGATCCTGATATTATGACTGCGTCACAATTTTCAACGCCAGCTTTGTCAAAAATAGTTTTTGTTAAGTTATTTCCTTTGGCAGCATCATTTTCATTTACATTGCAAGCATATAATACTGGTTTTGATGTTAATAAATTAAAATTTTTAATTCTTTTTATTTTATCAAGAGTTAAATCAGCTAATCTTATTGGTTTACCATCCGATAAAAAACTGACAATTCCTTCATTAGAAGCAGATCATTTTTTGCATCAACATCATTAGATTTAGCTTTCTTAGATAAATTTTGAATTTGGCGATCAAGACTTTCCAAGTCAGCTAACATTAATTCTGTTTCAATAATCTCAGCATCTCTAAGAGGATCTATACTATTTGCAACATGAGTAATATCAGCATCTTCAAAGCATCTTAATACATGAACTAAAGCATCGACTTCTCTTATGTGAGATAAAAATTTATTCCCTAAACCTTCACCCTTACTAGCTCCACTTACGAGTCCAGCTATATCTACAAATTGCATTTGTGCTGGGATTACCTTTTGAGATTTAGCTAATTCAGATAGTAATTTTAATCTATTATCAGGAACTGCTACTATACCTGTATTAGGTTCAATAGTACAAAAAGGATAATTTGCAGCTTCAGCTGATGCCGTCTCCGTAAGAGCATTAAATAAAGTTGATTTACCGACATTTGGTAAACCAATAATTCCACATTTAAATCCCATTGAGCTATCCCTAAATTTTTTGCTTTAAAAACAATCTTTATTATTTATTAATAAAGATATATTCTTTGAAATTTTATCGATTGTGTTGTCAACCCATTTAATTTTATCGTCTGACGAAAAATCAGAAAGTACCCAACTTGAAATGTTTTCATTTGTTTTATTTTCAAATATTTTTGATGGCCTAGAAACTCCTACTCTGACCCTATTGTAATCCTTGCCAACTAACTGATCTATGCTTTTAAGACCGTTATGCCCATTATGACCCCCGCCAATTTTAGTTTTTATACGACCTTGATCTAGATCAATTTCGTCATGTATGACATATATTTTATCTATATCGAAATTATAGAAATTTTTAAATTCTTTAACAGCCATACCAGACTTATTCATGAAGGTTGTTGGTTTAATTAAGAAAATTATATTTCCATCAATTTCAGATTTTGAAAATTCAGAATGAAATTTTTTAATATATTTTGGAAAGTTATAAATGTCTTTTATTGCATCTACAACCTTGAAACCTATGTTGTGTCTATTATTATTATAAGGTTTTCCAGGGTTCCCTAGGCCAACTATGAGAAACATTTTAAAGTTTACTAATCATTACTGTGTGATTGTTATTTCTAACTATCACTCTTGTTTTCTTCAGTATCTTCAGCAGTTTCTTCATTATCTTTATCTTCATCTTCATCCGCATCACCTAAACCACCTCTTGGTGCAGCTATGGTTGCAACAGTGAAATCTCTGTCTGTAATTGTAGGGGTACAACCATCTGGTAAATTTATCGAACTTATATGTATTGTATGACCAACGTTAAGACCTTCTAAATCAACTGTAATCTTTTCAGGTATTGAAATAGCAGGGCAATTAAGTTCGACCTGTGCTCTAACTATATTTAGAACACCACCCAATTTTAATCCGGTACATTTATCTTCATTTAAGAATTCTACATTAATGCCTACAGCTACAGTTGCATTCTTGGTAACTCTCAAAAAGTCAACATGCTCTGCCTCTTCTGAAACAGGATGTTGTTGGATATCGCGTGGTAATACAAAATGTTTTTCATTATTAACTTCAATATTCATAAGTTGGCTAAAAATACCAGGTTTATGCATTAATTGACGCCATTTATTGGCATCTAAAGTTATGGGTATAGCAGATTGTTTGTTTCCATAAATAACTGCAGGTACTAATCCTGCACGTCTTGCAGCTCTGGCAGACCCCTTACCAACCTGACTACGAGCTTCAGCTTTAATATCAATAGTTTCCATTAGTTATCTCCTTCTAAACGTCTTCTACCTCCAGGGGTGTAAAAGAATAAAGCATTCATAACGTTTTAATTAAAAAATATAAAGTAAATAATATAAAAATTATTCAAAAAGGCTTGATACTGATTGTTCTGTGTGGACTCTACGAATAGCTTCACCAATAATCGGTGCAATAGAAATTTGTCTTATATTACTAGATATGCGTACAGCCTCTGTTGCTTTTATAGAGTTAGTAGTAACAAGCGAGGTTAAAGGGGAGTTACTAATATTACTTACAGCTGATCCAGACAATACTCCATGAGTAACATAGGCATCAACACTTAATGCGCCTACGTCAATTAAAGCCTGAGCCGCATTACATATTGTTCCTCCAGAATCAATAATATCATCAACTATTATACAGTGATGATTTGAAACATCACCAATGATATTCATGACTTCTGATAAACCTGCTTTTTCTCTTCTTTTATCAATTATTGCTAAATTAGCATTGATTCTTTTTGCGATAGCCCTCGCTCTTACAACACCACCTACATCTGGAGATACAATAACAACAGGTTTGTTTTTATATCTATCTTCAATATCTTTCACAAATACTGGAGCTGCAAATAAATTATCAGTAGGTATATCAAAAAAACCCTGTATTTGACCTGCATGTAAATCCATGGTTAAAATTCTGTCCGCGCCAGCTTTAGTTATTAGGTTTGCAACTAATTTTGCAGAAATGGGTGTTCTTGGTCCAGATTTCCTATCTTGTCTTGCATACCCATAATAAGGAATTACTGCTGTAATTCTTCTGGCACTTGCTCTTCTAAGAGCATCTAATGATACAAGTAATTCCATTAAATTATCATTCGCAGGATAAGAAGTTGACTGTATAATGAACATATCTTCACCTCTAACATTTTCTTGTACCTCAACAAAAACTTCCATATCAGAAAATCTTTTTACGTCCACTTTAACAAGTTGAGTATTAAGTGACTTAGAAATACCCTCTGCTAAATTTATATTAGAGTTGCAAGACAGTATTTTCATTTAGTATTGTCCCAAGATAATTTCATTAATTTAATAGCAGTCCCAACAAAGTTATAGCAAGATAAATTTAATAAATTATTCCTTTATTTTATATGAACATTAAAATAAATAATCCCAAAATCATTAACAAAAAAAAAATTATCAAGTGTGGCATTTTAGTCCTATTTTAAAATTCCAATCACAGAGATATGACGACCTGTCATGCCTACTTGTGATGAATTTTGGTGAGAAGAGTATCTATGACTGAAAAATAAATTATTATCATATGTATTGACATTAATATCACCAATTTTACTGATTTGAGAAATTTTTAAACTCTCCTTTAATAATAAAGGTAAATCAAATAAGTATTTATTATCATTCATTTGAGATAAAATAGAATTATTTCTTTTAAAGCTTAAGCTTTCTTTAACTATTTTTGCTACATCATCTTTTATTTCATATGACTGTTTTTGTATGGTTGGACCAATTACAGCTATTATATTTTTTCTAGTTGCCCCAATTTTTTCCATACTTATTATTGTAGCTTCAATAATATTATCTATTGCACCTCGCCAACCGGCGTGACAAGCGCCTATACTTTTTGATTGATCATCATAAAACAAAATAGGTGCACAGTCAGCACCAAGAATTGATAAACCTATACCTGTTAAGTTAGTCACCAAACCATCAGCATTTAGAGAATTTCTTTGTTTATTCTGATTGTTAATAATCAAAACGTTAGATGAATGTATTTGATTTAATTTTATTATTTTTTTTAATCTAAGTTCATGACTAACTAATCTTAAATTTTCTTTTACATTATTTTTATTGTCATTAACATTAAAACTACAATTAAGTGAATTAAATGGATATTCAGAAACTCCTCCATTTCTAGTAAAAAAACCATAGCTTAAACACTCATTTTCTAAATTTATATGCTGTATTTTTTGTATAGGCATGATAATTTACTTTTGAACTGTAGTATAAAATTAATTTAAATTAAATTCTTATTGTTTTTATGACTTATAATGATAAAGCATAAGCCAATTATAATCATTGGTAATGATAAGAGTTGTCCCATTGAAAAATCAAGGTATAAGTATCCAATTTGAATATCTGGCTCCCTAAAAAATTCTACAAAAAAGCGAAAAAGTCCATATAAAAATATAAAGCATCCAGTCATTAATCCCTTGATTTTAAAAAAATTAGTCATATTCATCAGCAACCATAATATAATAAATAAGATCAAACCTTCAAAAAAGGCCTCATAAAGTTGACTAGGATGTCTTGGTAAATTCCCTCCTTTTGGAAATATCATCCCAAATTTGTGATTTGTTACTTTACCGTATAGTTCACCATTGATAAAGTTTGCTATTCTTCCAAAAAATATACCAATTGGTGAAACTATTGAGATTAAATCAGAAAAAATCATTAAAGGTATTTTGCTTGATTTACTTGAATAAATTACAGCAATTACAACACCTATAAATCCACCGTGAAATGACATCCCACCATTCCAAATTTTAAAAATTTCTAATATGTTATTAAAATAATACTCAGGATTATAAAATATTACATAACCTAATCTTCCTCCTAAGATAATTCCAATAATACAATTACTAATTAAATCGCTTATACTTTTATTGCGGATTTTGATATTTTTAAATTTTATAATTTTCAATATTAAAAACCAGCTTAAAATAATCCCGCATATGTAAGATATAGCGTACCAACTGATTTTGATTATGCCTAAGTCTATAGCTATAGGGTTAATATTTGGAAAATCAAACATATGTCACAAAATTAAATTAAATTAAATTAATTGAAGTATATATGTTACAATAAAGAAAATATAGTAATATAAAATGTGTTAGTTTAAGGGAAACTTATGAAAAAAAATAATTTTTTTTTAAAAGATACTGCCTCTGTTATCACAGGTGCTCTATCAACATTTTCAGATTTAAAAAATGAAGTAGATAATATTATTAAGAGTAGGTTTGAAAAATTTATTAATGCTCAAGGTATTGTTAGTAGAGAAGATTTTGAAGCTCTTGTTGATAGGCATGAAAAATTAAACTCTGAATTTAATCTTCTGATAGCAAAATTAGAAAATAAAAAGACAATTGTAAAAAACAAAAAGTAAATTTTGTTTGTATAATCAATATGTAGTATATTAATCTTTATATTTATTAAAATATACTATATGTGGATATTATGAATGATGAATTGAAGAATATAATTTTTACTCATAAAATATCCAATATTTTCCAAAAACATAATTGGTTTATTTCTTCAAATTCTGATAAAAATTTTTATTTCAATTATCAAGGTGAAATTGCTGATTATTATTTAGTAGTAAGCTATAATTATAATTATATACAGTTTGATTATACTTTAGATATAGAGGTTCCTAGAGACAAAATAAATGAATTACAAAAGTTGATTAACTTTGTTAATAAAAAAACTAAAAATGGATTTTTTATTTATGATCTGGAAGTCGACAAAGTTAAGTTCCACATAATCAAACAATATTTTGTAAAATTAAAAAATAAAAGTATAGAAGATGTTATTGAAGAAAATTTAAATTTAACAAATTATTTATTTCGTAATTTTACACTGGCAACACACAATTTAATATACGCAGAAAAAACAGATCAGAATTATATTGAATTAATGTTTGTGGAAGTCGAAGGATACGCCTAGATCTATTTATGCTCAAAAAATAATTGTTACAATATGTTAGGTGAAATATGAAGAATGTAGTTTTGTTTGGATTTGGAAAAATGGGATCATCCATTTTAAAGGGGTGGATGCTCAAAAGTTTAAATTTTAATTTTTTTGTCGTTGAAAAAGAAACTTCTTTAAGAAGTACAGCTGTTAATGATGGTGTAAAAGTATTTGAAAATTTTGAGCAATTATTAAAATTTGTTGATGCAGAAAATATTGATATAATTTTTCTTGCTGTCAAGCCACAACAAATGAGTGAAGCTATTAAGGTATTTTCTAAAATTAACTTTTCGAAGGCTCTATTTATTTCAATCGCTGCGGGTCTTTCTTTTGATTGGTTTCAGTCAAATCTTAAAAAAGATATAAAACTTGTTAGAGCAATGCCAAATTTACCAGCTTCAGTAGGTTTTGGGGTAACTGGTTATTGCAAAACTAATAATGTAGATAAAATACAATTACTTGATGCACAAGATTTATTAAGCGCTTTTGGAAAGACAGTTTACTTAGAGTCTGAATCATTTATTGATGTTGTAACTGCTATATCTGGGTCTGGTCCAGCTTATGTTTTTTATTTTGCAGAGGTATTATCTGAAATAGGTCTAAATCAAGGTTTATCAAAAAAAAATGCAAAGGCATTAGCTATAGAAACTATAATAGGTTCGGCAAAATTGTTAGAAATGTCAAATGTTAATCCTAAGATACTAAAAGAAAACGTAACCAGTCCTGGTGGAACGACAGAAGCAGGTTTAGAAATACTTGCATCTGAGGATTATGGATTATATAATTTATTGGATAAAACAGTTAATGCTGCAAAAAAAAGGGCTAAAGATTTAAATTCTAATGGCTAAATAGTTAAATGAAAAATAAAGATCAAGCTTTAAAATGGAAATTATGCAATACATATTTTTCAATTTTAAATGCTGAAAACAAAAACTCAATAACTCTTGAGGAGATCTGTTCAAAAAGTAAAGTCTCCTATGAGGAAGCAAAAAAAATAATACCTAAAGATTTTGTTCATAACCCATTTTTTTTTTTAAAAATACTTGTTACTAAGCTAGATAATGAAGCGTTAGAAGAATTTAAAACTGATATATTTGAAGATTCAATATCAAGTACTTATGAAAAAATTTTAGAAGGTATAACTTTAAGATTTGAAAAGTTTTTAGAGTACAGACCAGCTTTAAAAATCTTTAGTGAAGGATTAGATCGTAAAGCTGAAATCTTCTTTAAACTTTTACAACAAAATTATTCTTTTATGTTAAACCTTTTAGACATAGTTGAAAACAAACAAAATTGTGGTTTAAAAATAATTAAGTCTTTAGCTTTGAATATTGTATTTATAAAAGGAATGGAAGTTTTTTTAAAAGATGAGAACAACAACCTTGATTCAACTCTGAGATATTTAGATAAATATTTAAAAGATATTGAGGATGTTGGTTTTTTTACTGGTATTATTAAAAAGTAACTACAAAGGTAGTAATAATCTGACTCTTAACCCCCCCAAAGGACTATCTTCTAAAATAAGTTCTCCACCATGATTAAGTGCTGAATTTTTGGCAATTGATAAACCTAGTCCAGTACCACCAGTTTTATTATTTCTAGAATTATCCAATCTTGTAAATGGTAATACTACCTCGTCTCTTTTATCTCTAGGTATTCCTGGACCATTATCATCAATTATAACTTCACTATGATCATCAAAAATTTGAATTTGGGCATTTGCTTTACCTGCATATCTAATTGCATTAGTAAATAAATTTATCAAAGCTCGTCTTATTGATTGAACTTGAATTGGAAAAATTGGAATATTATCTGGTGGTACAGCAATATTTATTTTTTCTCCCTTAGGATCAGACGTCTTAGCAGCTTGTTGTAATAACTTAAATAAACTTGCATCAACCATTTCCTCTTCTCGTTCATTCCTTGCAAAATCTAAATAGCCATCTATCATTTTTTCTAATTCTATTAGCTCTTTTTCAAAATCTTCTCTAATCTCTTTATTATTATCCATAACTGCTAATTGAAGTCTCATTCTGGTTAATGGAGTTTTTAGGTCATGACTTACTCCCGCTAAAAGTGACGTTTTCTCAGAAATTTGTTTATTTATTCGATGTCTCATCGCTTGAAATGCTCTTCCAGCTATTCTTACTTCTGTTGCACCTTCAATATTATAGTTTTCTACTTCCCTTCCAAAACCAATTTGACGTGCTGCTTTTGCAAGTCTTAATATTGGGCTTACTTGTTTTCTTAGAAAAATAATTGCCACAGAAAAGAGTATCACTGACGCACCTACTGACCACATAATAAAAGTTATACCCGTAGGAACAAATAACCTTTTATTATCTATATGCATTCTTACTATTCCATTTGCTAGTTGTATATCTACATAAAATTGTCTTGAATTCTCAATTGTAGATAAGTAGAAAGGTTCTTTTATTCTAGATTCCAAAGAGGATCGAAAATTTTTAAATTTAGCATTAAATGATTGATTAGGTTTTAATATACCTCCTTCCAACCAGTAGAAAATAATATCAAAGTATTGTCTTGCTCTTACAGCTGATAAAGCCCTTTGATCCCTAGAGGGCTCGTTCCCAAGCTCATCAATTAATAAGCCTAAATCTTTTGCTAAATTTTTAGACATATGTCTAGATACCCAATCCCAATGTCTTTCATAAAAAATTGACACGGAAATAATTTGAACAAGAATTATTGGGACAAGTATAATAGCTAACATTCTTCCAAATAAACTTTTTGGTGTGATGTTGCGTAATCTCATTATCTATACTTTTTTTTAATCATTATTAATTCTGTCATCGTGAGTATGCAGCATCCAGCCTATTCCTCTAACTGTTTGCAGATAGATGGGGTATCTTTGATCATCTTCAATTTTACGTCTTATTCTTGCAATAGCCACGTCAATAGACCGAGTTTCCATATTACCGCCAAGTGAGTCATTAATATCATCTCTAGAAAAAGCTTTATTTGGAGATTTACAAAAACAATTTAACAATTTCTGCTCAGATGTAGTTAGATGAACAGGTAAATCATTTTTATATAAGTTTAAAGATTTTTGATTAAAAGAAAATGGACCGAATCTAGTATTATTTTTAATATTAGTTTTCTTAAGATTTTCAGGACGTCTTTTAAGTATATTTTGTATCCTTAGTAATAATTCTCTCGGTTCAAATGGTTTGGTCATATAATCATCTGCCCCATACTCTAGACCATCAAGTCTATCCTCAGGATTTGACATGGCAGTTAACATAAGAGTTGGTATCGAATTCGTTTGTCTTACTTCTTTTAAAAATTCCAGACCATTTTGTCCTGGCATCATTATATCGATAACTAATAAGTCAAATATTAAAGTTTCCATAATTTTTTTAGCTTGCTGGGTATTTTCAGCGTCTGAAACTCGAAAATCATTATTTTCTAAAAATGTTTTTAGTAGTTGTCTAATTTTTTGATCATCATCAATTATTAAGATATGAAAATATAATTTTTTTAAATCTTGATTAAACATTTTACAAAAACAAATCAGTTTCACATTCAATTATTATATTTATACAATAATAAATTTTAGAAAGTAAAAGTACTAAAATACTCAATTAATTACAAAACTTATTTCTTAATATTTGATTATTTAACAATAATGTGGATTATGAATTATGTGTAAATAAGGAGGATTTTTTCTTGGATAACTTTTCATTTGATAATCGTGATGGCTATATATGGCATAATGGAAATTTAGTTGAATGGAAAACAGCCAACATTCATGTATTAAATCATGGTTTACATTATGCTAGTTGTGTTTTTGAAGGTGAAAGAGCATATAAAGCTAAAATTTTTGAAACAAAGAAACATACTGAACGATTGTTTAACTCTGCCTATTCACTTGATATGGAAATACCTTATTCAAAAAATGAAATAGAAAAAGCAAAAGATCTTTTGCTTGAAAAAAATTCATTGTCAGATGCTTATGTAAGACCAGTAGTTTGGAGAGGTAGTGAAATGATGGCTGTTTCTGCACAATCAACTAAAATAAATGTAGCTATTGCTGTTTGGGAATGGCCAAGTTATTTCGATCCAGATCAAAAAATGCAAGGGATCAAACTTGATATTGCTAAGTGGAGACGTCCAAGTCCTGAATGTGGACCCGTTCACGCTAAAGCTGCCGGTTTATACATGATTTGTACACTCTCCAAACATGAAGCAGAAGCAAAAGGTTATAGTGACGCACTAATGTTAGATTATAGAGGCCAAGTTGCTGAGGCAACAGGCGCTAATGTTTTTTTTAGGATGCCAGATGGAAAACTTCATACACCGTTAGCTGATTGTTTTCTTGATGGAATTACAAGAAGAACAGTAATGAAACTAGCCAAAGAAAATGGTATTGAGATTATTGAACGAAAAATTATGCCAGAAGAAATGGCTGAGGCTGAAGAATGTTTTTTAACAGGTACAGCGGCAGAAGTTACTCCAGTTCAATCAATTGGAGATTACAAGTTTAAACCAGCTGAATTTTGTTTAAAATTGACAAAAGCTTATTCAGATTTGGTTAATGGTGGTTAGAAAAATTTTAAACAACCCATTTTTTTGTTGCTTCATCGTCAGACAAATTATAATTAACCCATTTTTTTTGATTGTTATTTTCTTCAACTTTCCAAAAAGGAGCTTTTGTTTTTAGCCAATCCATTATAAAATTACAACTGTCGAAAGCATTTTGTCTATGTTTTGCAGACACACCAACAAAAACAATTTGATCTGAGGGTAATAATTTCCCAACTCTATGTATTACAGTTACTCCAGTAATATTCCATCTTTCACAGCTTTGTTTAACAATTTTTTCAATTTCTAATTCAGTCATTCCAGGATAATGCTCAAGTGTCATTGAATCTATTAAACTATTATTTCTTTCATCAAAACCTCTCACAACGCCAACAAAATTCACAATTGCACCTGTTTGATTTTCTCTTAAAATTTTAGTCTCTTCTGAAACATCAAAATCTTGATTCTGTATTTTGATTTTAACTGGGATCGTTATTTTTCTATCCATTTATCCACCTGTCACAGGGGGGGAAAAAAGCTATTTCGTCATTATTACTTATTTTTGTTTCAAAAGAGCAATATGTTCTGTTCACAGCAATTTTAATTAAATCTTTTTTTACAAAAACTTTTTTGTAATTATCGTTCAAATTATTTAGGTAATTAATAAGTTCACTTATGTTTTTTACATTATCAGGTAGTTCAATAAATTCTTCTGACTTACCAATATGTTCTTTAATCCAAGAAAAGTATTTTATAACCATTACTCACTCTCATTTTTATTATTTTTAAAAAATAAAACTAATTTCATAATATATTGAATTCCAGTTACAAAAGTAATTATGGCCGCAACCCATAGAAAAGTATATGAAATAATGCCTAACGCTTCTATGTTATAGGAAAAAGTATTTGTTCGCCAAACTAAGAAACTGCCACAGGCAATCAGTTGTATTGTGGTCTTCCATTTTGAAAGAAAGGTTACTTCTAAGGTAATATCATAACCAGCAATACTTTCTCTTATACCGCTAATTAAAATTTCTCTCAAAACGATTATAAGTGCAGGTATAAAAGCGTAATTATATTCGAACATATGCTCTGAAGCTAAAGCAAAAATTAATCCAATTACCAAAAGTTTATCAGCAATTGGATCTAGAATTTTTCCAAAATTGGATATGACTTTATATTTTCTAGCATAAAAACCATCAAAATAGTCAGTCATACCAGCTAAAATTAACAAAGGAGTAGCAACTATTGCACCAATTTCACCGCCATAGATAACAATTAAAGGAAGTAATAATGCTGTTAAACATCTGAACAAAGTTAAACCATTAGGTATTGTGCTTTTAATTAAACTTTCTTTTAGCATTTACAGCCTTACTTAACATCTATTTTGCTATTACAATAAAGGTAAAATCTATTATAGTTAAGCAATTATTATTAATTAAAAAAGTTAAACACTTTTTGTGCTGTTGACTTGTTAATTCCTTCAACTTTTAATAAATCCTTTAAGCTGGCTGTTCCAACAGCTTTTGCTGAACCGAATTCATCAAGCAATGATTTCTTTCTTTGAGCACCTATACCGTCTATTTCATCTAATGGGTTTTGAAATAATCTTTTTTTACTTTTAAGTCTATGGCCAGTAATGGCGTATCTGTGAACTTCATCTCTTAATTTTTGAAGAAAAAATAAAATTGTGTCATCCTTTTCGAATATAATTTTATTGTTATGCTTGGTATAAAAGCTTTCTCTTCCTGCATCTCTTTTTATACCTTTAGAAACTGCTAACACTTCAATATTTTCAATTTTCAATTTTTTAAGTACGGATAAAACAGTATTCAAATGACCTTTCCCTCCGTCAATTATTAATAAATCAGGATAATTTGAAGAAGCTTTTCCAGTAAACCTTCTTTCAATGACTTCTTTCATCATTAAATAATCATTATTATTCAGAGTTTCAGTATTTTTCGATGAATTTTTGTTTTTCCACTCAGAATTTATATTATACTTTCTGTATAATGATTTCAAAAAACCATCCTCATTAAAAGCTATCATTGCACCGACAGGTGATTTGCCTTGATGGTGAGAATTGTCATACACTTCTAATTTTTTTATTTTCTTTCTAAAATGGAAGGCATCTTGAAGTTGTAACAAATTTTTTTGATTTGATGATTTTTCATAGATTTTTCTATTAAGGTTTTCTTCAGCATTTTTTAGGGTAGAATTAATAAGTTCTAATTTTTTACCTCTTTGAGGAGACTCAATTCCAACTTTAAATTTATGTTTTGTTCTCAGAAATTCTTCAATGAGGGATTTATCTTTAGGATATTCATTAACAAGTATACTCTGTGCTGGAATATTTTTCTCGTAGAATTGGCATATAAATGCTTGCATGATTTCATTTTCATTAACATCAGTCCCATTTTTTCCAGGATTAGGGAAATAAGATTTTGATCCGTAGTTACAACCGTTCCTAATGATAGTCATTTGAATTACGACTTTATTGTCAATTTTTTTTATTACTAAAAAATCAATATTTTTAACGTTTGGAATATTAATGTTCTGACTTGCATTTACTTCTGTTAGAGCTTTAACTCTATTTCTAAAAATTGCTGCAGCTTCAAAATTTTGTTTATCAGACGCGTCATACATTTTGTCTATTAAATTTTGTTTGATTTTTTTGGAATTCCCATTTAGAAAATTTTTGGCCTCAGCTACAGTTTTTTTATAATTTTCTTCAGATATAAAATTGACACAGGGAGCGCTACATCTTTTTATTTGATATTGTAGACAAGGTCTAGTTCTTGACTTGAATATATTATCATTGCAAGTTCTCAGTAAAAATGCCTTTTGCAATGTTTCAATTGTTTTGTAAATCGTTCTTTTAGATACAAATGGTCCAAAGTATTCTCCTCTAATAGTTCTTGATCCTCGATGAGAAGATATTTGTGGAAATGGGTGTGACAAATTAAATAATATAGAACTAAAACTTTTGTCGTCCTTAAGTAATATATTGTAAATTGGTTCGAATTTTTTAATTAAATTCGACTCTAATAATAGAGCTTCAACCTCAGACGACGTAATAATGATCTCCATTTTAACTGTACTTGAGACCATGTATGTTAGTCTTGAGTTAAGTCTTTTTGGCTGAGTGTAAAAACCAACTCTATTTTTTAGATTTTTTGCTTTACCAATATATAAATACTCTTCGTTTTCTCCCAACATCTGATAAATTCCAGATTTGTCAGGAATTGTTCTTAATTCATTTTTTATAACCTCAATCCCATTACTAAGAGAAGGTTTAGTCTTTTTTTTCATTTAGTAAATTTTGCACCTTAAATTAATTTTAATAAATAGTTTGTTTATTTCTTTTTACTAAATTTACTTCTGTAATTTTCTTTAGGAGTAACCATCAATCCTAGTTCTTTTTGTTGCAAGATTTTTATTTTATCTCTAATTTTCGCAGCCTCTTCAAATTCAAGGTTGCTTGCTGCATTTTCCATATCTGACTGAAGTTCTTGAATTGATTGTTTAATACTTTTTCCAACATGTTTAGAACTTTTATTCTCTTCACTTTCTTCACTAAGATTTTCTAATATATTAGAAATTTTACTAATAACTGTTTTTGGAGTTATTTTATTCTTTATATTATAATCAATTTGTTTTTTTCTTCTTCTGTTTGTTTCATCAATAGCGTACTGCATTGATCCAGTTATTGTATCAGCATATAATATGACATTACCTTCAACATGTCTTGCTGCACGTCCTATAGTCTGGATGAGTGATGTTTTTGATCTAAGGTATCCCTCTTTATCAGCATCTAATATAGCAACTAGTGCGCACTCTGGAATATCTAAACCTTCTCTTAAAAGATTAATTCCTATTAGCGCATCAAAAATCCCTAATCTCAAATCTCTTATTATTTCAATACGTTCAAGTGTATCTACGTCTGAGTGAATGTACCTTACTTTTAAACCAGCCTCAAACATATACTCGCTCAAAGCTTCGGCCATTTTTTTGGTTAGTGTGGTAATTAAAACTCTATTTCCTTTTTTAGATTGCAACTTTGTTTCATGAATTAAATCATCAACTTGAGTTTTAGTAGGTCTTATAGTTATTTTAGGATCTATAAGACCAGTTGGTCTGACTGATTGTTCAATAAATATACCATTAGTTTTATTTAGTTCCCACTCTCCAGGAGTGGCTGAAACGTGAATAGTATGAGGTCTAAAAGACTCCCATTCTTCAAATTTTAAAGGTCGGTTATCCAAGCAAGAAGGTAATCTAAAACCATATTCTGATAAAGTAGATTTTCTTCTAAAATCACCTTTATACATTGCACCTATTTGACTTACTGTTATATGGCTTTCATCTGTAAATACAAGCGCGTCGTCAGGTAAATACTCAAAAAGAGTAGGTGGAGGTTCTCCAGGATTTCTACCCGATAGGTATCTACTGTAATTTTCTATTCCTGGGCATGTCCCAGCAGCAAGCATCATTTCAAGATCAAAATTAGTTCGTTGCTCAAGTCTTTGTGCTTCAACTAATTTATTGCTTTTGTATAAGAAATCTAAATGATGTTTTAACTCCTCTTTTATAGACTTTATAGCTTCATTTAAAGTTGGTCTTGGTGTGACATAATGAGAGTTAGCATAAATTTTAATCGAACTCAATTTTGACAGTTTCTGCCCTGTTAAAGCATCTACCTCAAATAAATTTTCAATTTCATCACCGAATAAAGTTATTCTCCAAGCAACAGTTTCTAGGTGTGCTGGAAATATTTCTATTATATCTCCTCTTACTCTAAATGTACCTCTTACAAAGGACATATCGTTTCTAGTGTATTGAAGTTCAGTAAATTGTCTTAATAATTTTTGTCGTGGAAAATCTTGTCCTTCTTTTAAAGTCATTGTCATTTTTGAATATGTTTCTACTGATCCAATACCATAAATACAAGATACCGATGCGACAATAATAACGTCTTTTCTTTCAAGTAAAGCTCTTGTTGCAGAATGGCGCATTCTATCAATTTGATCATTAATACTTGATTCTTTTTCTATATATGTGTCTGAACGAGGTACATATGCCTCTGGTTGATAATAGTCATAGTATGACACAAAATACTCAACAGCATTTTCAGGGAAAAAATCTTTCATTTCTCCATAAAGTTGCGCTGCAAGTGTCTTATTAGGAGCCATTACCAATGCTGGTCTATTCAGTGAATTAATGACATGGGCCATAGTAAAAGTTTTACCTGAACCTGTAACACCAAGTAAAACTTGATCTTTTTCATTATTATTAACACCTGAGATTAACTCGTCTATTGCTTGTGGTTGGTCTCCAGTAGGAATAAAGTCAGATTTTAGATTAAAATTAGATTTCAAAGAATTTGAAATATTATAATTTAATTTTTCAATATTGTTCATTTTTATTAAATAAGTAATTAATTTGGCATAAAAAGCTTTATATCAAAAAATTACCTATTAATTAATAAAAAAGATTTTTAACAACTATATTTTGTAGTAGATCTTAATGATAACTAAGTTTTTTTTGGAGTTTAAATATGACTTTTATTTCTGATAGTTTGAATAGAATAAAACCTTCTGCAACAATGGTCATAACAGCCAAAGCAGCGCAATTAAAAAGAGAAGGAAAAAAAGTTATTGGATTATCGGCTGGTGAACCTGATTTTGATACACCAGATCATGTAAAGGTAGCTGCTATAGATGCAATTCACAAAGGATATACAAAGTACACGAATGTAGAAGGTATACCAGAACTTAGGCAAGCTATAATTGATAAGTTTAAAAAAGATAATGGTTTGAGTTATTCAATAAATGACGTGATTGTAAGTACTGGTGGAAAACAAATTTTATTCAACGCACTGATTAGTTCTATAAATAAAGATGATGAAGTAATAATTCCAGCGCCATATTGGGTATCATATCCTGATATGACTTTATTAGCTGGGGGTAAGCCTGTTATTGTAAGTTGTACTCAAGAAACAGACTTTAAACTTACAGCTAAAGAATTAGAACAAGTTATAACTAAAAAAAGCAAGTGGTTGATATTAAATAGTCCGTCTAATCCAACTGGATCTTGTTATTCTAGAAAAGAGCTTGAAGAAATTGCTGACGTTGTGAGAAAACATAAAAATTTATATGTCATGACAGATGATATATATGAATACATAGTTTATGACAATTTTGAATTCTTTACATTTGCTCAAGTTGCTCCTGATTTAAAAGATAGAGTGTTAACTGTAAATGGTGTTTCAAAAAGTCATTGTATGACGGGTTGGCGAATTGGATATGCAGTTGGTCCTGAAATATTAATAAAAGCGATGATTAAAATTCAAGGGCAGTCAACTTCCAATGCCTCATCCATTTCACAGTATGCTGCTCTGGCAGGCATAAGTGGAAGTAATGACTTTTTAAAACCTTGTTTAAAAGCTTTTGATGAGAGGAGACGCTTTGTTGTAAGTAAACTCAATAATATTCAAGGCATAAGTTGTTTGTTACCTAAAGGAGCCTTTTATGCTTATCCAAATGTTTCTGGTTTAGTAGGAAAAAAAACAAACAAAGGAATAATATTAAAGAATGATAAAGATATTGTTGAATGGCTCTTAGAAACAGCAGAAGTAGCAGCCGTACCTGGAGTAGCTTTTGGATTAGAACCTTTCTTTAGAATTTCATATGCAACAAGTCTAGACTTGTTAAAAGAAGCGTTGAATAGGATTGAAAAAGCAGTATTAAGCTTATCTTAAAAATTTTGGAGTGGAATGTGTTTCTTAAAAAAAATAGGGTTTGGAATTTAAAAGAAAGTAGTATTACAAGTGAAAGTATTTTTAACAAACGACGAAAAATTATTAAAAATTTGGCTATAGGCTCCTTAGTTTTTCCTAGTGCGTCATTAATTCCTTTTACAGCATTTAGTTCATTTTATCCTCCAATAACTAACAATTTCTACAAAGTAGACAGAGTTCTTACAAAAGAAAGCCTCGCAACTACCTATACAAACTTTTATGAATTTGGCTCAAGCAAAAATATTTGGAGAAGAGCTGCAGAGCTTAAAACAGATCCTTGGTTATTAACAATTGATGGATTGGTAAATAAACCATTAACTATAGATGTTAACGATTTATTAAAAAAAATTGGTGGAATTGAAGAAAGAGTTTATAGATTTAGATGTGTGGAAGCATGGTCAATGACAGTGCCTTGGGCGGGTTTTCCTGTTAATAAAATCTTATCACTTGTTGAACCAAAGACTGATGCTAAATTTGTAAAGTTTGAAACTTTTTTTAACCCAGATATTGCGCCAGGACAAAAACAAAAATGGTATCCATGGCCTTATCAAGAGGGTATAACTGTTGAAGAAGCAAAAAATGATTTAAGTTTTATTGCCACAGGTATTTATGGCAAAGAATTACCTAATCAGAATGGTGCTCCACTACGCCTAATTCTTCCATGGAAATATGGTTTTAAATCTATAAAATCAATTGTAAAAATTAGTTTTGTAAATAAAAGACCTGTAGGTTTGTGGGAAAAACTTGCACCTAAAGAATATGGATTTTGGGCTAATGTCAATCCAAATGTACCACATCCTAGATGGTCACAAAAGTCTGAGCAACAATTAGGAGTTGATGGAAGGATACCCACTGTTATTTATAACGGGTATGGTGATCACGTTGCTTCCATGTACAATAAATTAGAGAAAAGTTTGCAGAATAATCTTTTTAGATAAACGAATGTAAATCTGTTTATGAAAAATAATTCTAAAGTTATGAATAATCATTTTAGTTTAGGTAATGCATTTTATGATATTGCTAAACCAGCTCTATTCCCCAATCATATTTTAAGGTTTAGAAATAACAGGGCTGCTAAGCTAATTGGTTTTGATGAGCTGGCAGATGATGAATGGATAAATTATTTTGGGAAATTTTCTAAATATCCTGGAGTGAATCATGATCCCTTGGCTTTAAAATATCATGGTCATCAATTTGGACATTACAATTCTGAATTGGGCGATGGAAGAGGTTTTCTATTGGCACAATTTTTAGATAAGAATAAAAATTTATGGGATCTAGGAACAAAAGGATCTGGACAGACAAAATATAGTAGAGGAGGGGATGGAAGACTAACATTGAAAGGAGCAATTCGTGAATTATTAGCTACAGAGTTTTTATCTGCCTTAGGTGTGGCAACTAGCCAAACTTTATCTATAATTGAAACAGAAGAGAAACTTCAAAGAAATGACGAGCCATCTCCGACTAGATCTGCAGTTTTAGTCAGAAGAAGTCATGGTCATATAAGAATTGGTACTTTTCAAAGATTAGCCTATTTAAATCAACAGGATAATATCGAAATACTAATAGATTATTTAAGAGATAACTATTTTACTCATATTAATAAAAGTAGTAATCGTGATGTTTTTATAGAGACAATCTTTTTAGAGTGTGTGAAAAACATTGCTAACTCAATGGGTAAAATTATAATTTCAGGCTTTGTACATGGCGTCTTGAATACGGACAATTTTAACGTAACTGGTGAAGTTTTTGATTTTGGTCCATGGAGATTTATACAATATGCAAATCAAAATTTTACTGCGGCTTATTTTGATTACAATGGCAGGTATTCATTTGGCAGGCAGCCAGAAGCAGCATTGTGGGCTTTAACTCAGTTAGGTAAAAGTTTCTATAAGTTAATTAATGAAAAAAGAATTATTGAAATATTAAACGAATTTTCCACAACTTTTCACTTATCTCTTAAAAAACATTTTTGTTGGAGAATTGGAATACAAGATATAGATGCTAAAAGCCTAAGTAAGATTATGAATGTTTTGTTAAACGAAAGTGAAAAACATAAAATAGAATTTGCATCCTTTTTCTATGATTTCTACGGTGGCAAAGAAGCAGTAATAGACTGTTTGAAGACCAATTATGGAAATAAATACAAGGTTGAAGGATTTTTGAAAATTACAGATATTCTTAAAGACAGCCAATCATCTAAAGGTGCTTTAGAAAAAAGAAAATTAATAAATAATAATAGAGAAAATATGCTCATAGATGAAGTGGAGCAAATATGGGAGGAAATTAATAAAAATAATAATTGGAAACTATTAGAAAAAAAAATTAGTAAAGTCAGAAAATTAGGTAACTCATTAGAGTCCCAAAAGCTTGTTAACCTTTAAAATAGTTTTCTGATTAGTTTTCAATGTATTTTTGTAATAATGAAATAATTGTCCTTCAAATATTTTTAAAATTCCTAGGTCTTCAAGATTTTTTAAGAAATTAGAAATTTTACCAGTTTCTTTTGAGAACTTTGATACAAATAAAGGAATAGGTAATGTTGCAGTTTCTGAAATCATATTAACACTATCACTGGTTACTATAATATAATCAGCTATTTGCAAAATTTCTGGATAAGGGTTTTGTTCAGATGAAGTTATTATTTGAAAATTTTCATCATGTTTTATAAATGAATAATTTAAAATTTTAGCAGCCTTTAAAGGTGTACGTCTAGAAAGCAAAACAAGTAACTTACAGTTAAGATTTTTTGTCGCTTCGAGTATTTTCATGCTTAAATAATAATAATCATAATTCTTAGGTTTGTATCTTTTACTATTCCCGCCAATCATTATAAGAACAAGATTTTTTTTACTTCCTTTGATCAAATTTATTTCTCTTTCTTGAAATTTATTTAATTCATTAAAATTAAAGAAAGTAAGCGCCCCTTTTGTTTGTATAACATTTTTGGCAGTTATGTTGTCGTGTTCTGGAATAAGTAATAAATCAAAATATTCAAAAGGTAATTTTGGGTTTTGAATATGAATATTTTTAACTTTATCTTTTAGAATAAATTTTAAAGCAATTGAAACTCCAGCCATTCTTTTGCCGGTTGTAATTATAAAAGAAGGCGGAGATTTATTTTTCAGTAAATGGTCTTTAACAGAAGAAATAAATAATTTTCTGATTAATGGAAACTTTTTTAAAAAATAAGGTGGATTATATTTAACTAATTCAAAATTTATATTCAATAATTTGGCAAGTGCTAGGGACTGATTTTCCATTCCTTTTGTTCCATCGCTTATTACCCAAGCATCGATTTTTGTTGACTTTTTCAACGTCTAACTCACTAAAATTTATTATATTCTATAATTAAATTATTTTTTGAAATAAAATTGTATATATGTACTCATTATAGTAATATTATTACAATTTATTCACTAAATATTATAAAGAAATATTAATAAAATGAAAAACGAAAAAAATAAGTTGGATAGTATTGATCTTACGATACTTAGCGAATTACAAAAAAATGGTAAAATTAGTAATGTAGAACTAGCTCATATAGTTAACATTTCTCCCCCATCATGTTTAAGACGAGTTAAATCTTTAGAGAACAGGAATTTCATTCGAGGTTATAACGCTATTCTAAACCCAGAACTCTTAGGTTTTAAAGTAACAGTATTTGCTCATGTAGGACTTGAAAGTCAAGCTGAAACTGATCTAAAAATTTTTGAAAATTACATCTCTCTTTTTCCTGAAGTAAGAGAGTGTTATATGCTTGTTGGAGAAGTTGATTTCCTCTTAAAAATTGTTGCTAAAGATTGGGATCATTTTCAAACATTCTTAACAAAAAATCTTACTCAAGCTCCTAAAGTTAGCAATGTAAAAACTTCATTAAATATAAGAAGTATTAAAAGTTTACCAGAAATTCCATTTGAAATTATGTCGGAATAACTTCAATGGACAATATTTCATAATGTTTAGTTCCACCAGGAGTGGAAACAACAACGGACGCACCTTCTTCTTTGCCTATTAATGCTTTAGCTATTGGTGAAGCTGTTGATATGAGTTTTAACTCCAGATTAGCTTCATATGGTCCCACTATTTGATAATCTATTTCCTGATTATTATCTTCATCTAAGATTTTGACTTTAGTCCCAAAAGTTACAGTTTCACCTGATAATTTACTAAGATTTATTACTTCGGCTCTACTAGTTACATCCTCGAGTTCTGTAATTCTTCCTTCAATGAATGATTGTTTATCTTTTGCAGCGTGGTATTCAGCATTTTCTTTAAGATCACCATGTTCTCTGGCAACGGCAATTGCCTGTATTACCTTAGGTCGTTCAGATTTTTTTAAATCACTAAGCTCAGATTTAAGCTTTTCAAGCCCAGATAATGTAAATGGTATTTTGTCCATATTAAATTTTCCAAAAAAAATAAATTATCTTATAAATTTATAATATAAATTATACACTATTCAAAGTATGATTGAAGGGATTTGATTTTTAAATGTTTACTTTTTATGGATTTTATGGCTAATGCGGCTGCTTTAGCACCTTGTAGAGTGGTATAATAAGGTATTTTATTTATAAGTGCAGTTTGTCTTAGAGAGAAACTGTCTTTAATTGAATTTGTTCCTTCTGCAGTATTAATAACAAGCTGTATTTCTTTAGATAACATTGAATCAACTGCATTTGGTCTACCCTCAATTACTTTTTTAATATATTTAGTATCAACATTATTATCATTTAATTTCTTAGCTGTTCCCCTTGTAGCGCATATTTTGAAACCTAAATTTTCAAAGTCCTTTGCAATCGCAATAATATTCTTTTTATCATCATCCTTGATGGAAATAAAAACTTGACCTTTTAGTGGTAAATTAATGTTTGCACCAAGTTGACTTTTTGCAAAAGCTTCACCAAAAGTTGATCCTATTCCCATGACTTCACCAGTAGACTTCATTTCTGGTCCCAGAATTACATCTGTTCCTGGGAACCTTGCAAAAGGAAAAACAGCTTCTTTTACTGATATGTGTTTCATTTTATTTTGGGTAAGTTTAAAATCTGATAATTTTTTTCCTGTCATAATTTGCGATGCTATTTTTACAAGAGGAATACCAGTTGATTTAGCAACGAAAGGGATAGTTCTGCTACCTCTGGGATTTACCTCTAGTATAAAAATTTTATTACTTTGAATTGCAAATTGTATATTAATAAAACCGATGACTTTTAATCCTTTAGCAAGTTTTTTAGTTTGTAAAATTATTTCGTGAATAATTTGTTTATCAAGGGTTTGAGGCGGAAGAGCACAAGCTGAATCACCAGAATGTATGCCTGCTTCCTCTATATGTTCCATAATGCCTGCAATAAATGTTTCTTCCCCATCAGATATAGCGTCAACATCAACTTCAATTGCGTTCTTTAAAAAACTATCTATAAGTACAGGATTATTTCCAGATACTTTTACAGCATCATTTATATATATTCGCAACTGGTCATTATTATATACTATTTCCATAGCACGGCCACCAAGAACATAACTAGGTCTTATCACAACTGGAAAACCAATTTTATTAGTTATTTCAATAGCCTCGTTTTTACTACTTGCAACATCATTTAATGGCTGATTAAGTTCTAATGTTTGCAGTAGTTCTTTAAAGCTCTTTCTATCTTCAGCTAAGTCTATTGCTTTTACAGATGTTCCTAAAATTTTTATTCCTGCTTTTTCTAGACCAGATGAAATTTTTAGGGGTGTTTGTCCTCCTAATTGCACTATTGCTCCAATAACCTTTCCATTTTTATTTTCTTTTTTAATAATAGAAAGAACATCTTCATGAGTTAGAGGTTCAAAATATAGCTTATCTGACGTATCATAATCAGTAGAAACTGTTTCAGGGTTACAATTGATCATAATGGTCTCGTAGCCTGCTTCTGTTAAACTGTAAGCTGCGTGAACACAACAATAGTCAAACTCTATACCCTGACCTATTCTATTTGGACCTCCTCCAAGAATAATAACTTTATTTTTTGTGGAAGGGTAAACCTCGCATTCATTAATATTATTTTGCTCATAAGAACTATACAGGTAAGCTGTTTCAGAAAAAAATTCGGCAGCACATGTATCAACTCTCTTGTAAGATGGAAAAATTTTAAGCTTATAACGAAGCTCAGATATTTTCTGGACGCTTAAGTTAGTTAATTCTGATATACGTTTATCAGAAAAACCCATAGACTTTATATTTCTTAAAAATATCTCCTCTAGAGGAAATAAATTTTCTTTTAATTTTTCCTCAACATTTATTATACCCGCTATTTGTTCTAAAAACCATTTATCCCATCCAGTAATTTTTGAAATATCTTCAATTGAGACTTTACATCTTAATGCTGTTGATATTCTTAAAATTCTTTCAGGAACTTGTTCAGCTAACCAGCCAGATATATTATCTTTGTCATTTAATGCTTCATTTTGAGATGGAAAAGGCACATCATTTAAACCAGATAAATCTGTTTCTAGAGATCTAAGAGCTTTTTGAAGAGATTCTTGAAATGATCTTCCAATGGCCATTACCTCTCCTACAGATTTCATGGAAGTTGATAAAAAATTATTACTTCCAGGAAACTTTTCAAATGTAAAACGAGGTATTTTTGTAACCACATAGTCAATAGTAGGCTCAAAACTTGCAGGTGTAGATTTTGTAATATCATTTTGTAATTCGTCTAAATTATATCCAATGGCAAGTTTGGCAGCAACTTTAGCTATAGGAAAACCAGTCGCTTTAGAAGCTAAGGCAGATGATCTACTAACTCTTGGATTCATTTCGATTACAATTAATCTACCATCAATTGGATTAAGCGCAAATTGTACATTTGATCCACCAGTATCAACACCAATTTCTCTAAGTACCGCAATACTGGCATTACGCATTTTTTGATATTCCTTGTCAGAAAGAGTTAGCGCCGGAGCCACAGTTATTGAATCTCCAGTATGCACGCCCATCGGATCTACATTTTCAATAGAACATATAATTATACAGTTATCAGAATGATCTCTAACAACTTCCATTTCATACTCTTTCCAGCCAAGAAGAGACTCTTCAATAAGTACTTCTGTGTTTGGAGATAATTTAAGTCCATTAGAAACAATCTCAATAAATTCTTCTTTATTATATGCTATGCCACCTCCTTCTCCACCAAGGGTGAAGGATGGTCTAATAATAGCTGGTAATCCTACAAAATCTAATGCTGAATTAGCCTCATCGAGATTTTTGGCAATTTTTGCTCTTGCTGAATCTAATCCAATTTTGTTCATACTCTTTTTAAATAATTCTCTATCCTCAGCTTTATTTATTGAGACTGGTTTGGCACCAATAATTTCCACGTCATTTTTTTTAAGAATACCTGAATTATACAAGTCCAAGGTAGCATTTAAAGCTGTTTGTCCACCCATAGTCGGAAGAATGGCATCAGGCTTTTCTATTTGTATGATTTTTTCAATTGTATTTTTTTCTATAGGCTCAATATAAGTTGCATCAGCCATTATTGGGTCTGTCATAATGGTGGCAGGGTTAGAATTTATTAAAATTACTCTTATACCTTCTTCCATAAGAGCTTTACATGCTTGAGCACCTGAGTAGTCAAATTCACAAGCTTGACCAATAACAATAGGACCTGCTCCAATAATTAAAACCGATTTTATATCACTACGTTTTGGCATTTTTTGATACTTTTATATGATTTAAGAATTCTTCAAATAGATAAGAAGACTCAGTTGGTCCAGGAGAGGCTTCAGGATGGTATTGTACTGAAAAGATTGGAAGATCTTTATGTTTGAGGCCTTCTATTGAGCTATCAAACAAAGAAGTGTGAGTAATTTCAAAACACTTAGGAAGAGAATTTATATCTATTTGATAACCGTGATTTTGGCTTGTTATTTCAACTTTGTTATTTATTAAATTTTTAACTGGGTGATTAGCCCCTCTATGTCCTTGAGACATTTTACTAGTTGTAGCCCCAAAAGATAGCCCAATTAATTGATGCCCAATACATATTCCAAAAACAGGAATATTTAATTTGAATATTGATTTAAGTAGTTTTCTACATTTTGATTCTGTTGCTGCAGGATCTCCTGGTCCGTTAGATAAGAAAATTCCATCTGGTTCAAAATTTTCAACTTTTTCAAAATTAGTATCTTCTGGTAATACAACAATATCAGCATTTAAATTTACTAGGTGTCTTAGTATATTTCGTTTAACACCAAAATCGATGACAACTATTTTTGGTTTAAAATTTCTATTTTCTATATTTTTTTTGGATAATAATTTGTGAGGACGTTCAGTAAATTTGTATTGCTTCTTTGTAGTTACCAAAGACGAGAGATTTAAACCATCCATTTTAGGGTGTTTATTTAATTCAGATTTCAATTCATTTAAATCAAAATTACCGTTTTCATCATAACATATCATCGCATTACAACTTTTATATTTGCGTATAGTTTTAGTTAGTAAGCGTGTGTCAATTCCAGAAATCCCAGGAATGTTGTTAAAAATTAACCAATCATTAAAGCTTTTTTCAGAACGCCAATTAGATGGAGATGATGGAGGTTGCCTTACAACAATTCCTGCCACAGATCCAGTTTGTCCTTCATCATCATTACCATTAGAACCTATATTTCCAATATGAGGAAAGGTAAACGTAATTATTTGACCCGCATAAGAAGGATCTGTAACTATTTCTTGATAGCCTGTAAAAGAAGTATTAAAACATAATTCGCCTAGGCTTCTTTTTTTTGAACCAAAAGATGTTCCAAAAAAATGTGAACCGTCACTCAAAATTAATAAACTATCTAATATTTTTTTATTAATTTTGTTTAAATCAAATGGAATATAACCGTTATCTAGAAATTCTTTTTTTTGATTTGATTTTTTCATTCCACCCCTTAATTTTTACTTACAAGTTCAAGCATAAGAAATAATGTATAAATAAAATTTTGGGAATA